>NZ_JAMPOG010000011.1:0-182684 GCF_028480065.1 Providencia sp. PROV189 | reverse complement strand
CTTTATTTAAGGCGGCTTATTTTTTCAAATATGGGTTATTCCAATAGATAGATTAAAGAATTATTAGTAAGAAATTTATCAAAGCCCTCATCTATTTCATACCTTGCCTTCCATCACTTCCCTTCTTTTCCCATTTTCTCTATTTTTGGCGGATTCCAGCCAGCATTACTAGTACTTAGTATCTTTGTCTCTGTATAGGATATAAATAAAAATTCTAATAAATATTGATGTTTATAATTGAATAGTTTTTATCATAATATAAATAGAATCATACAGTTATAACCATGCTATATATAGCAATCAAATTGTACCAAATCTAATCACTTGAAATAATTTCAATTAGTGTTGAAAGACTCGACAATGATGGCAACTTTGGTTAGATTATTTAGCATTCTAGAAGTCTAAACGTATAAATGTATAAAAGGGGAAGATGATGCCAATTCGTTTACCTGATGAGTTGCCAGCGGTAAATTTCTTACGAGAGGAGAATGTTTTTGTCATGACAACGACAAGAGCAAGCCTTCAGGAGATCCGTCCCTTGAAAGTGTTACTACTCAATTTGATGCCTAAGAAAATTGAAACTGAAAATCAATTTTTACGTTTACTGTCGAACACACCGCTACAAGTTGATATTCAGTTACTGCGAATTGATCAGCGTGAATCTAAAAATACGCCTGCGGAACATCTGAATACCTTTTATTGTGACTTTGAGGATATCCAAGACCAGAATTTTGATGGATTGATTGTGACTGGTGCTCCTTTAGGTTTAGTGGAGTTTTGTGATGTTGCTTATTGGCAGCAAATAGAAAAAGTGATTCATTGGGCGAAAGATCATGTGACCTCGACTCTATTTGTTTGCTGGGCGGTGCAGGCTGCATTGAAAGTGCTTTATGATTTACCTAAATGGACACGGGAAGAAAAGCTATCTGGTATTTATCAGCATGATACGCTTGAGCCTTTTGCCCTATTAACCCGAGGATTTGATGGATCTTTTTATGCGCCTCATTCACGCTATGCTGACTTCCCTGAATCATTGATCCGCAAACATACGGATTTGGATATATTAGCTAGTTCACAAGAAGCGGGGGCTTATCTATTTGCATCTAAAGATAAGCGATTAGTTTTTGTTACAGGTCATCCAGAATACGATGCGGATACCCTCGCTCAAGAATATTGGCGCGATGTTGATGCTGGAATTTCGCCAAATATCCCCTGTAATTATTTTAGGGAAAATAATCCGGAAAAGGATCCCATTATTACTTGGCGTAGTCATGGGCACCTACTTTTCTCAAATTGGTTAAATTATTATGTGTATCAGATCACACCTTTCGATCTTAGTCATATGCAGCCGACGTTAGATTAAAAAACCACCTATCTACTGCCAGATACGCTTATAACAACGTATTCGCCTAGTGTAATGATAAATTACAGCGATTTCATTTAAGTTGAATCCTAATTAAAGAATTTAAGCAGCCCTGATGAGGCTGCTTTTTTTGTTTTTTATTAAATGATTGTTATTTTTACAACACATTGATTTAACTTAACTTTAACATCTTTTGTTGTGAAAAGGGAACCTGCAATCATAATTAGAATCTTGTTAATTTCATTATATATCAATATATTGTGTTTAAATTAAAATAAAATGGAAACTGTTTTTGATTTATTTTTATTTTGAGTTAGTCTTAATTTATCGGCAGATATGAGAGAGGATCGACCAATGGATCAGCAATTATCAGCATCAACATTAACATTTACTAAGAGTTTTAATCAGCAAGATAGCAAGGTGCTAACGACTGAAGCTATCGCGTTTCTTTCTGATCTGGCAGAAAAGTTTTCCGCTAAAAGAGATGTGCTATTGAAAGAAAGGCAAGTTAGACAACAGAAAATAGATTCTGGCATGTTGCCTGATTTCATTTCAGAAAGTGATTCCATTAAAAAGGCTGATTGGAAAATTCAAAATATCCCTGAAGATTTACGTGATCGCCGAGTTGAGATCACTGGCCCTGTAGAGCGTAAGATGGTGATCAATGCGCTTAATGCCAATGTTAAAGTTTTTATGGCTGATTTTGAAGATTCACTCTCCCCTTCATGGGATAAATTGATCGATGGGCAAATTAATTTAAGAGATGCGGTTCGAGGCGATATTTCGTATACCAACGAAAATGGAAAGGTTTACCAATTAAAATCTAACCCTGCTGTATTAATCGCGCGTGTTCGTGGTCTGCATTTAGATGAAAAACATGTTTTGCTCGATGGTAAGCCAATCCCCGGAGGGTTATTCGATTTTGCGCTCTACTTTTTTCATAACTATGAAGCGCTACTAGCAAAAGGAAGTGGCCCTTACTTCTATATACCCAAACTTGAGTCTTGGCAGGAAGCTCAATGGTGGAGTGATGTATTTAGTATGGCCGAAGACTCTGTTGGTTTACCACGAGGAACGATTAAGGCCACTGTACTTATCGAAACACTGCCAGCTGTTTTTCAGATGGATGAAATCTTGTATCACATGCGCCAGCATATCGTTGGTCTAAATTGTGGCCGTTGGGATTATATTTTCAGTTATATCAAAACATTAAAAGAGCACGCAGATAGGGTATTACCTGATCGCCAAGTCGTGACCATGACACAACCTTTTTTAAGTGCTTATTCTCGGTTGCTGATTAAAACTTGCCACCGTCGAGGGGCTTTTGCAATGGGGGGGATGTCTGCCTTTATCCCAAGTAAAGATGCACAAGAGAATAAAGCTATTTTAGAGAAGGTTAAAGCTGATAAGGAATTAGAAGCCCGTAATGGTCATGATGGCTCATGGGTTGCACACCCTGGGTTAGCAGACACCGTCATGGCGGTTTTTAACCAAGCACTGGGCGAACATCAAAACCAATTACACGTATCGCGCGATTCAGACGAAGAAATTACCGCTCAGCAGCTATTGCAGCCTTGTGATGGCGAAAGGACGGAAGCAGGTATGCGAGCGAATATCCGAGTTGCAGTTCAATATATTGAAGCATGGATATCTGGAAATGGTTGTGTACCGATATATGGCTTAATGGAGGATGCTGCAACGGCAGAAATTTCTCGTACCTCTATTTGGCAATGGATCCGCCATGGTAAGTCGCTTTCAAATGGTGAAAAAGTCACAAAAGCCCTCTTTGAAGAAATGTTAGATGAAGAATTACAAGTCATTCAAAAAGAGCTTGGTGATCAGAAGTTCCAAAGTGGTCGTTTCCGTGAGGCCGCTGACTTGATGCGAAGAATAACAACGCAAGATGAACTCATTGAGTTTTTAACAATACCTGGTTACCAATTTATTAATTAAGCACGATTAAAGCCGTTCCGATAGGCCCTACTTAAATTATAAGGAATACGAACATGACGATATCACGCGCAGAGCAGATTGCCCAATTAGAGAATGAGTGGAAAAAAGCACGTTGGGAAGGGATCACTCGCCCTTATAGTGCTGAAGAAGTGGTGAAGCTGCGTGGTTCAGTTAACCCAGAACATACTCTAGCGACCAGAGGGGCACAAAGGTTATGGGATCAACTCCATGGCCATTCTAAAAAAGGTTATGTGAATGCCTTAGGTGCCTTAACGGGGGGACAAGCATTACAGCAAGCCAAAGCGGGAATTGAAGCTATTTATCTTTCTGGTTGGCAAGTGGCAGCGGATGCGAACACGGCATCAAGTATGTACCCTGACCAATCGTTATACCCGGTCGATTCGGTTCCTTCGGTCGTGAAAAAGATAAACAACACGTTCCGTCGGGCGGATCAAATTCAATGGGCTAATGGGATTGGGCCAGAAAATAAGGAATACGTTGATTTCTTCCTCCCTATCGTTGCTGATGCTGAAGCGGGATTTGGTGGGGTGCTAAATGCCTTTGAACTAATGAAAGGTATGATTGAAGCGGGAGCTGCTGCGGTACATTTTGAAGATCAGCTCGCGGCGGTTAAAAAATGTGGTCATATGGGTGGAAAGGTACTAGTACCAACCCAAGAGGCGATACAAAAGTTAGTTGCGGCTCGTTTAGCAGCGGATGTGTCGGGAGTACCAACGATTTTAATCGCGAGAACGGATGCAGACGCCGCCGATCTTTTAACGTCGGATTGCGACCCGTATGATGCCGAATTTATTACAGGGGAAAGAACCAACGAAGGCTTTTTCCGTACTAAAGCGGGCATTGAGCAAGCCATTAGCCGTGGGCTCGCTTACGCGCCATATGCTGATTTGGTCTGGTGTGAAACATCAAAACCTGATTTAGAGGCGGCTCGCCAATTTGCCGAGGCGATCCACGCGAAATACCCGGGTAAATTACTGGCTTATAATTGCTCACCTTCCTTTAACTGGAAGAGAAACTTGGACGATGCGACGATTGCTCGCTTCCAAGATGAGCTTTCAGCGATGGGTTACCGCTTCCAGTTTATCACATTGGCGGGTATTCATAGCATGTGGTTTAACATGTTTGATTTAGCTCATGCGTATGCACAAGGTGAAGGTATGAAGCACTACGTAGAGAAAGTTCAGGAGCGTGAGTTTGCTGCGATTGATAAGGGTTATACCTTCTCTTCGCATCAGCAGGAGGTGGGAACGGGTTATTTTGATAAGGTAACGACTGTGATCCAAGGTGGAACATCGTCAGTCACTGCGCTGACAGGTTCGACGGAAGAAGAGCAGTTTTAACCAGAAATTTCTTTCATTAAGCCGCGCATATTTTTCTTTTGTTCATATGTATCTGTTTTTTGTTTTACCGGCACTTTCGAGTGCCGTTTTTTGTCAGGAGCTACTATGACACTATCGACTGAACAGATAATTTCTCAAACCATTTTACAAGGTTTTGATGCTCAGTATGGTCGTTTTTTAGAGATTACATCAGGTGCACAGGAACGATTTGAACGGGCAGATTGGCATGCTATTCAAGATGCGATGAAACAAAGAATACAGTTGTATGACCACCATGTAGGGTTAGTCGTGGCTCAGTTACAATTTATGGGTTTGGTTCAGTCATTAACGCCAGAAATGCTTTCGAATATTAAACGGGTATACACGGCATTGTTACCGCATTACCCGCGTTTTGAGATTGCAGAAAGTTTTTTTAATTCGGTGTATTGTCGTTTGTTCCAGCATCGGGAACTGACGCAAGACAACTTATTTATTTTTACCTCTCAGCCAGCTCGGCGTTTTAGTGACCTGCCTAGGCCATTAGCTCGAGAATATCCGGTTAAAGACAGTTTGTTTAATGTACTGGAAGAAGTGCTAAGTGCATTGCCGCTACGTTTGCAGTGGCGCTCTTTAAGTTGGGATGTGCAATGTATTGTTGAGAGCCTAATAGAACGATTCCCTAATATTCGCAATGAAACGGTTACTTTCCAGATTGCGAATGAATTGTTTTATAGAAATAAGGCAGCGTGGCTGGTGGGAAAATTGGTCATTAATAATGAAGTTCACCCCTTTTTATTACCTATTCATCATGACGCTGACCACAAAATTTATGTTGATACCTGTTTAACGGGGTTTGATGAAGCCAGCATCGTCTTTGGTTTTGCTCGCTCTTATTTTATGGTTTATGCCCCATTTCCAGCCGCATTGGTTTTTTGGTTACGGGAAATTTTACCGAGTAAATCTATTGCTGAACTGTATATGGCAATTGGCTGCCAAAAACATGGAAAGACGGAGTACTATCGTGAATATCTGGCTTTTATTAATTTTTCTCGAGAACAGTTCACGATAGCGCCTGGTGTGAAGGGAATGGTAATGTTGGTATTCACTTCGCCTTCTTTTGATCGCGTATTTAAATTGATTAAAGATGAGTTTGCTCCACAAAAAGAGGTCACGAGGGAACGTGTACAGGAGTGCTATCGGCTTGTTAAAGAACACGATAGGGTTGGGCGAATGGCGGATACCCAAGAATTTGAAAACTTTATTATTGAAAAGCGTTATATCAGTGATGAACTGATGGCGGAATTACTTAAGGAAGCCCCTTCCCTGATAGAAGATTTAGGCGACAAAATATTGATCCGTCATTTGTATATGGAACGGAAGATGACGCCATTAAATATTTATATGGATGAGGCTGACGAAGCGCAATTACATCATGTGATTGATGAGTATGGTCAGGCGATAAAACAGCTAGCGGCAGCAAATATTTTTCCAGGCGATATGTTATTTAAAAATTTTGGTGTGACACGTCATGGCCGCGTTGTTTTTTATGACTATGATGAAATTTGCTATATGACCGAAGTAAATTTTAGGAAGATCCCTGAACCTATGTACCCAGAGCAAGAACTTTCGGGGGAGCCTTGGTACAGCGTGGGAGAGCAGGATGTTTTTCCAGAGGAGTTTGCGTTATTTTTATGCCAAGACCCTAAAATACGCGGTTATTTACAGAAGCGGCATGCCAACTTATTTACGGCAGAATATTGGCAAGGCTTACAAAATAGGATCCGCAGCGGCTATATCGAAGACGTCTATGCTTATCGAGAAGATTTGCGCTTTAGTTTACGTTTTGGGCAGGAGCCAATGCAGCGACTTAGTGGCTGAGTTAAGCAAATAGAGCCACAGTATTGGGATACTTTGGCTCATATTGATATATCAAATTTAATTATTGCTGAGCGCCTTTAATCGCTTCTTCTGCCAATTGAGTGATTCGTTGATAATCACCGGCTTCAAGGGCATCTTCTGGCACTAACCATGAACCACCGATACACAATACACTTTTCAAGGCAAGGTAATCGCGGTAGTTAGCTGGCGATATTCCACCCGTTGGACAAAATTTAACTTGTGAGAAGGGGCCGGCAATTGCTTTTAATGCTTTTACACCGCCATTGGCTTCGGCAGGGAAGAACTTAAACTCTTTTAAGCCATAATTCATACCGAGCATTAATTCTGAAACGGTTGATATACCTGGAATTAGAGGGATACAACCTTTTGTTGCTGCACTGAGTAACTCTTCGGTAAGACCTGGGCTAATAGCGAATTGGGCGCCAGCCTCAGTGACGGCTGTGAGTTGTTGAGCATTAATCACAGTGCCTGCTCCGATCATCGCCTCGGGCACTTCATTGGCAATAAGACGAATTGCATCAATGGCACACTCAGTACGCAATGTCACTTCAAGTACTCTAATTCCCCCTTTTACCAGTGCTTTTGCGAGAGGAACCGCCTGTTCAAGTTTATTGATCACAATGACGGGAACGACAGGGCCTGCATTGAGTACATCTGCAGCAGCTAACTTCCAATTATGCATAATCTTTTCCTATTCACTGAAGGAGTTAAAAATCGAGACTACAAGCCCCTTCTTCGGCACCCGAGAAGTGGTTTCTTAATGCACTAAAGAGCTCTCGACCACAGCCTGAACGTTGGGCACTTAAATCTGGTTGATAAGCCTGACGAGCGGCGAGTGTTGGTTCATCGACTCGCAGAGTCAATTCACCCGTTACACCATTCACACGAATGATATCGCCATTTTCCACCTTAGCCAGTAAACCGCCATTATGTGCTTCCGGGGTGACATGTATGGCCGAAGGAACCTTACCTGATGCGCCGGATAATCGACCGTCTGTTACTAGTGCAACTTTATAACCTCTATCCATCAGAACCCCTAATGGAGGCATGAGTTTATGGAGTTCAGGCATACCATTTGCAGATGGGCCTTGGAAACGGACAACAATGACGCAATCACGATCTAATTCTCCAGACTCAAACAGCGGCAAAATATCGTGTTGGTTATTGAAGACGACAGCAGGAGCTTCAATGATTTGATTCGCTTCCGGTATTGCGGAGGTTTTCATGACGGCGCGTCCTAAATTCCCTGATAAAACTTTTGTACCACCATGATGGGAAAATGGCTGATTAATATCTGCGATGACGTTCAAGTCAAAGGAGGTATTGGGGCCGTCACGCCACGCTAAATGACCGTTGTCTAGCCAAGGCTCCATGGTATAGCGCGAGAGGCCATCACCAGCAACAGTATGAACGTCGTGATGGAGTAATCCTTTGGATAAGAGCTGGCGGATAAGGAGAGGTACTCCGCCTGCGGCTTGAAATTGATTTATATCTGCTTGACCGTTGGGGTAAATGCGGCAGATTAATGGGATCACTGCTGATAGCTCAGAGAAATCATCCCAATTAATGATGATCCCTGCTGCTCGTGCAATAGCCACTAGGTGCATAGTTAAATTAGTTGAACCGCCAGTTGCAAGTAAGGCGATAATACCATTCACAATGACCTTTTCGTCAATTAATTGGCCTATTGGCAGGTAATTACCTGATTGTTCGGTTAAACGAGTAATTTGGCGTGCTGCTGCCTCGGTTAAGGCGTCGCGTAAGGGGGTATCCGGCTGAACAAAAGAGGCCCCCGGTAAATGTAGCCCCATAACCTCCATGACCATTTGGTTAGAGTTTGCGGTACCGTAAAAGGTACAGGTGCCAATACCATGATAAGAGGCAGCTTCAGCTTCTAATAGCGCGTTTCTATCTACTTTGCCTTCGACATATAGCTGGCGGATGCGGACTTTTTCTTTATTCGGTAACCCTGTTGCCATTGGACCGGCAGGAACAAAAATAGCGGGAAGGTGGCCAAAGGACAAGGCTCCAATCATGAGACCGGGCACAATTTTATCGCAGATCCCAAGGTATAACGCGCCGTCAAACATATTATGTGAAAGGCCAATTGCGGTAGACATTGCAATCACATCACGGCTTAGCAGAGACAATTCCATGCCATCTTGCCCTTGAGTTACACCATCACACATTGCAGGCACGCCGGCGGCAACTTGCCCAATAGCACCCGATTCGAGTAACGCTTTTTTCAGACGCTCAGGGTAATTGTCATAGGGGCGGTGAGCTGACAGCATATCATTATAAGAGTTAATGATCGCAATATCAGAGCGTGTCATGCTTTTGAGGATCTTCTTATCTTCAGGTTGGCAGGCTGCAAATCCATGAGCGAGGTTACCACAAGCAAGTTCTGCACGATGAACGGTTGTACTACGTGCTTGCTCAATTTTGTGTAGGTAATGCTCTCTTGTTTTTTTTGAGCGAGCGATAATACGTTTGGTGATCCGCATTATTTCAGGATGAACGGAGGAATAACCGTTCTCTATCTTATTGGAATTGCTCATAATTACTAACCTCATCACAGAGACTTTTTATCTACCAACACGCATTTATCAAATAAGGGCGCTGAAGAGACTTTATTTGTTTAGCGATATGTTACCGGTAACATTGTTAATTGAAACGCATAGAGTTGCAATGGATCGTGGACAGATTTCGAAGTATCTGTGATCTGAATCAAGATTACTTGACTTGTTGATTGAGGGAAAATTGTGCTGTTTTCGATTAATAGGCTGAATTTTGTGAATGATTTGTGGTCTAGTAATAGGCTTACACATTGATTGAGAAAGAAGGTCTATAGTCGGGGATTCATGCTAAAACGGTTTATTGCAGTGGCATTACTGTTCACATCGTCTTTAACATATGCAGAGACGGTATTGGAATCAGGCTCGCTATCAATACTCAATGATATTCAGCAACGTACAAAAGGACTGAATGAAGAGCTGCGGGTTAAAGTGATAACGGAAACATTGCTAGGCACGCCTTATAACAGTCACACGTTGAACGCTTCTTTTTCGGCGAAAGAAACGTTGGTTATAAATTTAAAATCAATGGATTGCATGACTTTTATTGAATATACAGAAGCATTTAAAAGATCAGAGAATTATGATGATTTTATTCATAATCTAAAAAATATCCGTTATACGCAAGATAATATCTCCTATGTGAATCGACGGCATTTTTTCACCGATTGGTTGTATCAAAACGACGGTATGGTGTTTGATATCACCCAAACCATCAGCCCTAACGCAGTTCAGGTGTATAAAAATCTTAATTTAAAAAGTAATGGGCAGCGCTTTATTCAAGGTCTACCGGTAACGAAACGCGTAGTCAGCTATATACCGACAGAGTATATCGATGAGGCTGTGTTGGATGCGCTACAGACAGGGGATTATATTGGGATTTATGCTAATCGGGCTGGGCTAGATGTAAGTCACGTTGGGATTGCTATTCGTCAGGGCGGTAAAATTTATTTTAGAAATGCTTCCTCATTAAAACTTAATTTGCAAGTTATGGATATAGAGTTAATGCGCTATTTGCGTGGTAAGGCTGGGATCATTGTCGTCAGATCCACAGTAGACTCATCGACCGGATATTAGGGGATTACTTCAAGTTCTGATATCGCCATTAGTTAAATTTACAGCTTTAAATATATCTTTATGGAGCTGACTGTATTCAATTTGAATTGGATTTAATTTAATATTTAATTCATAAATTATGATCTATCTCATATTATGGATTGTTGTTACTCATTTTTCAGGAATTCTAAATATTGTTTAAAGTGTCTAACTATTTCTAGAGTTATTTAAAGTGTAAATAGTTATTAAAATATTAAGTATAAATAATTAACTATAAAACTAATTGTAGGCGTGATAAAAATAAAAAAATGATTAAAAAGCAATGAATTGCTTTTTTAAAAAAGGAATAAATTCGTTTAATAAAATGAATGATAACTATTAACTATCAATATGTTAAATTTTGATTGCTGATAACTATTTTTAAAGAGGGGGGGAAATTCTATAATAGTTGGGCTAATAAAATAATATTATTTCCTTTTCTAGGAGAGGGATATGGCGATAAAAAAAAGAGAAGATGTGTATGCTTTATTAGGTCACCATTTGCGTCAAGCAAGAATGAAAAGAGGATTATCTGGTCACGAATTAGCAAATATTATTAATTTAAGTCAGCAACAAATCTCGCGTTATGAGCGTGGCGTAAATAAATTGAGTTTAGATAAACTTATTGAAATTATTGTATTTTTAGATATCGATGTTAAAGATATTGTGAGGATTATTACGACAGAAGTTGAACATGAGAAGCGAACTTTCTATACATCAATAGAATAGGAAATTTATTTGAGATTAGGAGGTCTGACGAGATTCTCTAATTTATTAGAGGAATTTTTAGGCTGTTCTGATAAAGACTAAAACTTTGTTAATAATTTTAATCTAATATAGTCAATGTGACTAGTTATCAACGCGTAATATGTGTTCGAGCACCTCTATGGGTAACTGGTATTAAATTATCGGTTACCCACTCAAACTGTAAAATATACTAATATAATTGGTAAATATATCACTCAAGGTATGCTTATTTACCTTAGTCATCCATGACTCTTTCGTTATACATCGGATAAATAATCGCGATTGAAGGTCAACTTATATCTGAACTATCAAGACTAGATAAATAAACATGTGGTTTATACTTAATAAAGTATTCCGATTGATTATTTTTTATCAGATTAATTATAAACTATTCTAAAATTAATCATCTATCATATCAATTTTTGATAATTTGATTTTAAAGAAACCAGACCGTTTTCGTATTTTTACCCTTTTATTAGGTTTTGGTTTTAACTATTAACCAAATAAAGGCTATATTTGATTAAAGTAAAATAGTAACTAGATTGATAATGGTAACCTAAACCAATGAATTAAACTTATGCTAAATTCTTTTGAAACAAATTAGAGATAAAATAATCAACCCATTTAAGGTAAGGATGCCGTGCAGGCTATAAAGCATTTTCCGTGTATATGATAGCCTGAATCGAACGGTTAAAATGCTCAAAATAACGGTTACGCATTTTGGCTTAAGCATGGGTAAAAAAGGTATTTCAATCGTTTTTTTTAATATGGATAATGCCCTATTTTTCTTGGCGATTTAGCTTAGATAATCGTCTATTTTTATTTTGTGTATTCTTTGTAAACAAATAAATAGGTAGAATGCCTGTCAATTTAACATAGGGGCTATAAGGACAGATTGAATGATCCGTTATTTATTAATTCTAATGGTTTTTATTATTTCAGGTTGTTCAACGCTGTCACCACGGCAGGGATACTATGTTGATAATCGCTATCCGTCACGCAATACGAGTGAAAGAGTCCAATATGTGGTTTTGCACTATACGGTGTCTGATGACAATCAATCAATCTATCTGCTCACTAAAGGTAATGTGAGCTCCCATTATCTGATCCCAAGTACTCCCTCACAGGAAAATAATAAGCCCGTGGTATTACAGCTAGTGCCGGAATCGCTAAAGGCATGGCATGCTGGTGATAGCCATTGGCTAAATAGCAGTAATTTGAATGATACTTCAATTGGTATTGAAATTGTGAATTCAGGTTTTTCCACGGATCAGAATGGCCGTAAAATATGGGCTCCTTTTAATCAGTCGCAAATTTTAGCTTTAATCCCGTTAGTGAAAGATATTATGCAGCGTTATAATATCCCTGCGCAAAATATCATCGGGCATAGTGATATTGCGCCATTACGCAAAGAGGACCCCGGTAGAGCCTTTCCATGGGAAGAATTGGCGAAACAAGGCATTGGCGCATGGCCTGATGCTGCGACAGTAAAAGGTTATTTGTCGAATAGAGGGAAAGACGAGCCGAGTAATGTGCTATTGTTGCAGAAGGCACTAAGGTTTTATGGCTATGCGGAAATTCCGCTATCAGGGGAGCTGGATGGGCAGACGCAACAGATCATTAGTGCATTCCAAATGCATTTCCGTCCACGGAACATTGATGGAAAAGCCGATGCTGAAACTGAGGCAATTGCGTTAGCGCTTATTGAAAAGTACCGTGATATGCCACGTTTCTTATCTACAAATTCATTTACGCATCCACAGGTTCAGCATATAACTAATTAATAACATTATTTTTATAGGTTAGCGGATCGCGCCATATTCACGACTGATCTCTTTGGCGGCTTTGATCACCATAGCGCCGAGTTCAGTCACCCGATCGTCGGTGATCCGTGAAAGTGGCCCTGAAATAGAGATGGCAGCAAACGCCTCTTTGTGTTCATCATAAATACATGCGCCAATGCACCTGAGTCCTAAAGCGTGCTCCTCATCATCATAAGAGAACCCTTGCTTTTTCGCTTGTTGCAGGTTTTCTTTAAGGGCAGATGGCGTCGTTAAAGTATAAGGTGTATAGGCGTGAAGCCCTTTTTTACTCAATAGTGGAATGAGTTGTTCTTCCGGTAAGTTGGCGATAAATGCTTTACCTGCACCGGAAGCATGCAGAGGAAGTTTCCCACCGATAGGGGCAGACATGCGCATTAAAGCATTACATTGCACTTGGTCGACAATGACTGCGTCGAATTCACTATGGTCAAGAATGGCAAGGTTGACGGTCTCACCGGACTCTTCCATTAAACGACGTAAAATAGGGTGAACTAAGGCCAGTAGGTTACGACTTTCAAGGAAGCTGCTCCCAATAATAAACGCATTAGAAGCAATCACCCATAAGCCGAGATCGCCAGTCTGACGGACAAAACCGTGTTGTTCGAGTGTCATGAGCAAACGGTGGGTTGTGGAGTTAGGTAGACCCGCTTGTAGAGCAAGGTCGGTCAACGCAATCCCTCCCGTTGATTCAGAAATATATTCCAAAAGGGTTAGCCCACGACTTAATGACTGGACTTGACCTGCCGCAGGTGCTCCACTTGCCGGCCCCTTTGCCTTTTTTATTTTTTTACTGATTGATGCAGTCGCCATTAAGTCTCTCCTGACTGGAATGAATTTTTGTTTCTATTATGGATGATTTCACCTCAAAATACTCATCGGATCAGTGAAAAATTAGATCTTATGCAACCTGAGAAACTCTCATCATGAGGTGGAATTCTCAACGTAAAAATTATGATAGGATGAATGTGGCACTAATTTAACTTATGACTTTGGTTGTTGTTTTTTAGGAGGCAGGGAAAGTGGTTTATAAAATCAGTATGTTAGAACAAGAATTACAAAAAAGGATCTTAGTACTGGATGGCGCAATGGGGACGATGATCCAGCGCCATAAGCTAACCGAAGAACAATTCCGTGGTGAACGCTTTGCGGATTGGCCTTGTGACCTCAAAGGAAACAACGACCTCCTTGTTTTGACTCAGCCTGAAATTATCCGCGATATTCATGATCAATACTTTGCGGCTGGGGCAGATATTGTTGAGACAAACACATTTAACTCAACAACGATTGCGATGGCAGACTACAAAATGGAATCGTTGTCTGCCGAAATAAATGAAGCCGCTGCACGTATCGCCCGTGAATGTGCCGATGAGTGGACACGTAAAACACCGGAACAGCCACGCTATGTTGCTGGTGTGTTGGGACCGACTAACCGCACAGCCTCGATCTCCCCTGATGTTAACGACCCCGCATTTCGGAATATCAATTTTGATCAATTAGTTGAAGCCTATCGTGAATCAACGCGCGCCTTGATCAAAGGGGGTGTCGATCTGATCATGATCGAAACAATTTTTGATACGTTAAATGCAAAAGCGGCGATCTTTGCGGTTGAAACAGAATTTGAAGCCTTGGGAGTGACTCTGCCGGTTATGATTTCGGGGACGATCACCGATGCGTCAGGGCGTACCCTATCGGGGCAAACTACCGAAGCTTTCTATAACTCATTGCGTCATGCTAGACCTTTATCCTTTGGTCTCAACTGTGCTTTAGGGCCAAATGAATTGCGCCAATATGTGTCTGAACTATCGCGTATTGCGGAGTGCTATGTCAGTGCACACCCTAACGCAGGCTTACCCAATGCTTTTGGCGAATATGATCTCGATGCACAAAATATGGCGGAACAAATTCGTGAATGGGCACAAGCAGGCTTTTTGAATATTGTCGGGGGATGTTGTGGTACGACACCTTTGCACATCAAAAAAATTGTTGAAGCCGTTAAAGGAATTGCGCCGCGCGCCTTACCAAAGTTACCTGTAGAGTGCCGTTTATCAGGGCTAGAACCACTTAATATTGGCAAAGACTCGTTATTTGTTAACGTCGGCGAACGTACGAATGTGACGGGATCGGCGAAGTTTAAACGTCTCATTAAGGAAGGAAACTACCAAGAGGCATTAGATATTGCTCGCCAGCAAGTGGAAAACGGCGCACAGATTATCGATATCAACATGGATGAAGGGATGTTGGATTCGGAAGCGGCGATGGTGCGTTTTCTTAATTTAATTGCTGGCGAACCTGATATTGCCCGTGTTCCCATTATGATCGACTCTTCAAAATGGGATGTTATCGAAAAAGGGCTGAAATGCATTCAAGGCAAAGGCATTGTGAACTCAATTTCGATGAAGGAGGGGGAAAGTGCCTTTATCGAACATGCCAAATTGGTGCGTAAATATGGTGCCGCAGTCATTGTGATGGCATTTGATGAGGTAGGCCAAGCCGACACCCGTGAACGAAAAATCGAAATTTGTCGTCGTGCCTATCACGTATTGACTGACACGGTTGGTTTCCCTCCAGAAGATATTATTTTTGATCCAAATATTTTTGCCGTCGCGACAGGTATTGAAGAACATAATAACTATGCTGTCGATTTTATTGAAGTTTGTCAGGATATTAAGCAGCAGCTTCCACATGCGATGATCTCTGGTGGTGTCTCTAACGTGTCGTTTTCATTCAGAGGCAATGATCCCGTTCGTGAAGCGATCCATGCTGTGTTCCTCTATTATGCTATCCGTAATGGCATGGATATGGGGATCGTCAATGCGGGGCAGTTAGCTATCTATGATGATCTGCCTAAAGAGTTAAAAGATGCGGTCGAAGATGTGATCTTAAACCGCCGTGAGGATAGCACTGAACGCCTGTTGGAATTAGCGGAAAAATATCGTGCATCAGGCAGTGAGGAGCAGCAAGTTCAACAGGCTGAATGGCGCTCTTGGGCTGTCGAAAAGCGTTTAGAATATGCGTTAGTTAAAGGGATCACCGAATTTATCATCCCAGATACGGAGGAGGCGCGCCAACTCGCAGCAAGCCCTATTGAAGTGATTGAAGGGCCATTGATGAATGGGATGAATGTCGTGGGTGACTTGTTTGGTGAAGGGAAAATGTTTTTACCACAGGTTGTTAAATCCGCTCGAGTGATGAAACAAGCAGTTGCCTACTTAGAACCTTATATTCAGGCACTTAAACAATCAGGTAGCAGCGCGGGTAAAATTTTATTAGCGACCGTTAAAGGTGATGTTCACGATATAGGTAAAAATATTGTCGGCGTCGTTTTACAGTGTAATAACTATGAGATTGTTGACTTGGGCGTGATGGTACCTTGTGAAACCATCTTAAAAACAGCCCGTGAGCAGAATGTTGATGTTATTGGCCTTTCTGGGTTAATTACGCCTTCGTTGGATGAGATGGTCCATGTGGCTAAAGAGATGGAGCGCCAAGGCTTTACAATCCCTTTGATGATTGGGGGAGCGACAACATCAAAAGCTCACACGGCAGTAAAAATAGAACCCAATTACAGCCACTCAGTGACATATGTACAAAATGCATCGCGCACTGTAGGCGTGGTTTCCGCGCTACTTTCCGCAACACAAAAAGCGGAGTTCGTTGCTCGAACTCGCCGTGAATATGAAATCGTTCGTGAGCAACATGGACGTAAAAAACCCAAAACCCCGCCAGTCTCCCTTGAAGTTGCTCGCGCTAACTCAGTGAAAATTGATTGGCAAAATTACCAGCCACCTGTGCCACGTTTCCTTGGTGTGAAAGAGGTCAAAGCATCGATTGAGACATTACGTCATTATATTGATTGGACGCCTTTCTTTATGACATGGTCGCTCGCGGGGAAATATCCACGCATCCTAGAAGATGAGGTGGTCGGTGAAGAGGCGCGTAAATTACTAAAAGACGCGAACAACATGCTAGATCAACTCGCGAAGGATAATGCCCTGACGCCAAGAGGCATATTTGGTCTATTTCCTGCAAACAGTGTAGGGGATGATATTGAAATATATCGTTCCTCGGCTCGTGATAGTGCAGATGTTATCGCTCTCAACCTACGTCAACAAACAGAGAAGAAAGAGTTTCCTAACTACTGTTTATCTGACTTTGTCGCCCCTAAAGCCAGTGGAAAAGCGGATTATATTGGTGCTTTTGCGGTTACGGGGGGGTTAGAAGAAGATGCCCTTGCAGATGGATATGAACAGCAACATGATGACTATAATAAAATTATGTTGAAGGCGTTAGCTGATAGGCTTGCGGAGGCATTTGCGGAATACTTGCACCAGCAGGTGAGAAAAGAGTATTGGGGTTATGCCCCTGACGAGGATTTGCCGAATGATGAGCTGATCCGTGAAAAATATCAGGGGATCCGACCGGCGCCGGGGTATCCAGCTTGCCCTGAACATACCGAAAAAGCCAAAATTTGGCAGTTATTAGATGTGGAAAATCAAATCGGTATGCAATTAACCAGTTCTTATGCAATGTGGCCTGGAGCGTCGGTTTCAGGTTGGTATTTCAGCCACCCTGAAAGTAAATATTTTGCCGTCGCTCAGGTGCAGCGGGATCAGGTCGAGGACTATGCTAAACGTAAGGGAATGTCAGTCAGTGAACTTGAAAGATGGCTCGCACCAAATTTAGGCTATGACCCAGAGGATTGAATTTCCGGAGGATCGGCACCATCTTATCAGTAAGACACTTAAAGAGGCTGAACGATGAGCTACGAATTTATTATTGAAGATAGGCTGCCGAACACGGCAGTTTATCCTTATAAAATCCAAAACAGTGCGGCACCTGAGACATTTTTCATGAGTGAAGATCTGGTGAGCGCCATGATGAGTATTTTGCAAATCATGGATAAGCTTGATACCGATGAGATGTTAGATGACCACTGTTTCAATCAAATTTGGCTAAAAAGTGAATTGACACCGGCTCGTGCGGAGGAGATTTATCTTTATTTAGAAGATGCACAAATGGTTGAGCCTGTTCCTTCACAAGAAGAAATTGACGCATTCCACCAAGCACAACGCGATGAAGATAAATTATTATCGAAAGAAAGCCCGAAAGAGGGAATGATCCCTGTGCATAAGTTTGCCACCAATGACGGTTGGTTGGTCACCATGAAAGAGTGTGGTTGGATAGCTGAAGTTTTCTCCCCTGAATTAATCGGGGAAAACCAATTTGTTGTGTCACAAATAGCGAACCTATGTAAGGTCAGCCATGAAATGCTGGAATCCATGCTAGTGGAATGGGGGAAATTTAATTTATTCGCAAGCAAACATGGCGGTTATCGAGTCAACTAATCCCCTTTAGGTGGTGAACGGTTTTTCACCACCTAAAATATGCCTAAATATTCTATTATTCGTTGCTGATTTTAGGAGCTGAACGCTTATGCTTTTCCATGAGGAGTGTTATGTTATAAGCATAATGCTGGCGAATGGATTGATTGAATGAATTTACGACCCTTAATATTTTTGCTTTGTTTAGGCAGTGCTGCTTTTGTGCAGGCTAATTCCAAGGAAACATTATCGGTACAAGGAAAACAGCAACCGCCAGCTTCTCTTGCCACACCCCCTGAAAACCTTCCTGTCGAGTTTACTCATAAATTAAAAGAAGCTGAGTCTGGTGATATTGATGCCATGCTCGGTATTGGCCTTGTTTATATGGATGGTACTGATTATTTATCTCCTGATGCAGATAAGGCTTTCATTTGGTTTAAAAAAGTCTCTGATCGCGGCAGTGCCGATGGTGACTATTATTTAGGGCTTTTAGCACAACAGCAGCAAAAATATGCAGAGGCAGTGCGCTGGTATCGGAAAGGGGCAGAAAAGGGTGACCCTGATTGCCAATATAGTTTAGGTTTTTTGTATGAGCGTGGCTTAGGCTTGGAGCAAGATTATAAACAAGCTAAAGCATGGTATACGAAGTCCGCCGAACAAGGGGGCGCGTATAGCCAATTGGCGTTAGGCATGTTTTATTACGATGGCTTAGACGGTGAGGTTGATTATCAAAAAGCCAAAATGTGGTATGAAAAGAGTGCACAGCAGGGAGTGGCTGCGGCAGTCAATAACTTAGCTGTCTTATATGAAAAGGGTGAAGGCGTTCAGCAGGACGAGGAAAAAGCCATTGATTTGTATCGACAAGCAGCAAATATGGGTTCAGCAATTGCCCAAATGAATATGGGGGATCTCTATTATGAAGGCCACCGTTTGATTGAAAAGAACCCGTATCAAGCGATGTATTGGTATAAGCGTGCTGCATCACAGGGGTATACAGATGCACTGTTTGTGATGGGGCGGGGCTATGAAGAGGGTGATGGTGTAGGCAAAGATCTTGGCAGTGCCTTTGAGTGGTATTTGCTAGGCGCCAATAATGGTTCTGTTCCTGCTGCAATGAAAGTCGCGGAGTTTTACGAAAAAGGGTTAGGCGGTGTCAAAGCCAATCATGGAAAAGCCATTGAATGGTATATGAGCATGGCCGAGGATGATATTGTCGAAGCACAAACAAAACTCGCTGAATTGTATATTGCAGGGCAACTCCCTGAGATAGATATTCAAAAAGTGGTGAGTTGGCTACAAGCCTCAGAGCAGGATGATATCCAATCAAAAAATCAATTGGCCATTTTTTACTTAACGGGAAATGGGGTAAAACAAGATGCGCGAAGAGCGCGGGAATTATGGCAACAATCCGCGTTTCAAGGCCTCAGCGATGCACAAAATAACCTTGCCGTCATGTATGCCAAGGGGCTTGGTGGCGATAAAAATATCTTTCGAGCCATCATGTGGTTTGAGCGGGCGAGTCAGCAGGATGATACAACAGCACAAAAAAATTTAAGGTTGTTAAAAGAGAATGCAGCGGTGACAGCAGCGATGTTGGAGTACACGGCAAATGTACAAAAGGCGATGGCTAAGATAAAGGGAGGTGATGAATGATAGCTGAATTGATGGTCGCATATGTACTCGCGGCAACATTGCTAACAATAACACCGGGTATTGATACCGCACTAATTTTAAGAACATCAACGGTTCAGGGAACACGAACGGCCTTTGCCGCCGCGGCAGGAATTGGGTTAGGGTGTTTGGCGTGGGGGGCTATGGTAGCCTTTGGTTTAGGCGCACTGATTGCCGCCTCTGAACTCGCTTACTCTATTTTAAAATGGTGTGGTGCTGCCTATTTGTGTTGGCTTGGTGTTCAAATGCTATTGAAACCGAGAAACCATTTTTCAGGTAATAACGCGACATCCACCAAGCAACAAAATTGGTTTATGCGAGGCTTTTTGGGCAATTTACTTAACCCAAAAGTAGGTATTTTCTATGTCTCATTTTTACCGCAATTTATCCCTGCCGGAAAAGATGTGGTGATGTGGACATTTTTGCTGGTGGGGATCCATGTCATTTTAGGGATTATTTGGAGTGGCTTGTTGATTGGTGCTACCCGCCCCCTATCGACATTATTTAAAAAACCGGCGGTAATTCGCTGGATGGACAGAACAACAGGGCTAATTTTTATTATGTTCGCGGCTAAATTAGCTTTCTCTCGCCGATAAAGTCAAAGGCGCCCTTTATCTAAGAGCGCCTGTCTTCTCAGTAAAGTGAGCCGTTATTCAAATAGATTTGAATGCAGAGTGCGCACTATCTCTTCCGCGTCATTACCTGGTACCAGTAGGCAGATATTATGGCTGCTGGCACCGTAGCTGATCATTCGGATATTGAAGGATTCTAGCGCCCCAAAAATTTGTTTGCCGAGGCCATTTACTTGCGACAGTTCGTTACCAATGATGGCCACTAGCGCTAAGTTTTCTTCTACTTCTACGCGGCATAGCGCTGATAGCTCTGTCATCAGTGCGTTGGTGAGTAAGCTACCATTTGTACCTGTAGAGCCAGTGGTGTCTAATGTGAGGGCTACGCTCACCTCGGATGTGGTGATCAAGTCAACGGAAATATTGTGACGTAATAAAATCGTGAATATTTCAGCCAAGAAGCCTCGAGCATGCAGCATTTTTAGGCTATGTAACGTGAGCAGTGTTTGTTTACGACGCAGTGCTAACGCTCTAAATTGAGGGGCATTCGCGGTTTTATCACACACTAAGGTTCCGCCAGCTTGTGGCTCTTTACTGGAGCCAACAAAAACAGGGATCCCAGCACGTACCGCAGGTAATAGCGTTGCTGGATGCAATATTTTAGCGCCAAACGTTGCCATTTCTGCGGCTTCGTCAAAAGCAATTTCATCGATACGCTGTGCTGCGGGTACGACGCGTGGATCTGTCGTGTAAATACCAGGAACGTCTGTCCAGATATCAACACGTGCTAAATTGAGAACTTCAGCCAATAATGCCGCGGTATAATCGCTACCGCCACGACCAAGTGTTGTCGTGCGTCCTTTGCTATCTTGCCCAATAAAACCTTGTGTAATGACTAAAGAACCCTGTAGGCGAGGGAGCAAGTGTTGTTGGGCCGACTCTTTTAATTGCAAAAGGTCGGGTTCAGCGCGACCAAAGTTTGCATTTGTTTTCATTACTTTGCGCACATCAAACCATTGTGAGTTAGCCCCACGCTGGCGGAGGACTTCAACAAACAGCAAAGTCGACATAAGTTCACCGTGACTCACCATTTCATCGGTGAGCGCATCGGAAGTTGCCAGAGAAGCGGAATCTGCCAAATGAGCAATATTATCTAATAAACGATTAATCTCTTCGCGAATTACTTCCGCATGTTGTAAATGATCAATAATCGCATATTGGATCTCTTTAACTTTTTGCAGTAGCTGATTACGTTTGTCGGCATCGCAACCTTCGGCAAGCTCTATCAACAAATTAGTGATACCCGCAGAAGCAGAAAGTACCACTACGCGGACATTATTGTTCGAAAGAACAACGTCTGCACTTTTGTTCATGGCTTCAAAATTAGCGACACTTGTCCCCCCAAATTTGGCGATAACGTACGGATTATTTTCTGGCAAAGAGGCTACTGCATTCATGGTATCAATCCCTTTTGGCAATCTATTTTTTATATAGAAATATCGGGTTAGGCCGATGCCGTCAATGAAGAATCGATGCAAATCAGTAATTCTAATGATGACTAATTTATTATCGCTTTTCCCGATGGCTGTAATAAGCTCTGGAAAAATTGCAAAAAATTGCCCAATATCATAAGGATTGCAAGAACGCAGGAAAGTGATAGGTCAAGATGACTCGGCGAGTTACAATTATTTTTATTTCAAATATTTTGGAGAGTGTTATCCATGAATAGTATTAATCCAAGCCAAACGGCAGCATGGCGGGCGCTAGAGCAACATTTTGCGCAAATGAAAGATACCCATATGCGCGACCTGTTCAAACAAGACAATGATCGCTTTACCAAATTTTCCGCGACATTTGACGACCAAATTTTGGTGGACTACTCCAAAAACCGAATTACTCAAGAAACATTGGATAAATTATTCGCATTAGCTGAAGAGACTCAGCTAAAAAGCGCAATGAATAGTATGTTCAGTGGTGAAAAAATTAACCGTACCGAAGATCGTGCTGTATTGCATATCGCACTACGTAACCGTGACAATACACCGATTTATGTTGATGGCAAAGATGTGATGCCAGATGTCAACGCGGTCTTAGAAAAGATGCATCAATTTAGTGAGCGCATTATTAATGGCGAGTGGAAAGGGTATACTGGCAAGGCTATCACGGATGTGGTGAATATCGGTATCGGTGGCTCAGATCTTGGTCCATTTATGGTCACCGAAGCGCTACGCCCTTATAAAAATCACTTAAATATGCACTTTGTTTCTAACGTTGATGGCACGCAGATAGCGGAAACGTTGAAAGTTTTAAATCCAGAAACAACTCTGTTTTTAATCGCATCAAAAACCTTCACGACGCAAGAAACCATGACGAATGCGCATTCAGCGCGTGATTGGTTGCTCGCACAAGCGAAAGATGAACAGCATATCGCAAAACATTTCGTGGCACTGTCAACCAATAGTGAGCAAGTCGCGAAGTTCGGTATTGATACGGCAAATATGTTTGAGTTTTGGGATTGGGTTGGTGGCCGTTATTCATTATGGTCAGCGATTGGCCTATCCATTATCTTGTCTGTGGGTTATGACAATTTTGTTCAGCTCCTCGAAGGGGCTCATGCAATGGATAAGCACTTTACCCAAACGGCTTTTGAAAAGAATATTCCTGTTCTCCTTGGCTTAATTGGCATTTGGTATAACAACTTTTTTGAGTCGGAAACTGAAGCGATTCTGCCATATGATCAATATATGCACCGTTTTGCCGCTTATTTCCAACAAGGAAATATGGAGTCAAATGGTAAGTATATTGACCGTAATGGCAACAAAGTTTCTTATCAAACGGGGCCAATTATTTGGGGTGAACCGGGCACAAACGGCCAACATGCCTTTTATCAATTGATCCATCAAGGAACTAAAATGATCCCTTGTGATTTTATTGCGCCAGCAGTAACGCATAATCCACTCGGTGATCATCACGATAAATTACTGTCGAATTTCTTTGCTCAAACGGAAGCGTTGGCATTTGGTAAGACGCGTGAAGTTGTTGATGCGGAATTTGCGGCTCAAGGTAAAAACCCTGCGGATATGGAGTATGTTGCTCCTTATAAAGTGTTTGAAGGTAACCGCCCAACAAACTCAATCTTGCTTAAAGAGATCACACCTTATTCATTAGGTGCACTCATTGCGATGTATGAACATAAGATCTTCACGCAAGGGGCAATTCTGAATATTTTCACCTTTGACCAATGGGGTGTAGAGCTTGGGAAGCAATTGGCGAGCCGAATTTTGCCTGAGTTAGAAAGTAAAGACGAAATCAGCAGCCATGATAGCTCAACTAATGGGCTAATTAATCGTTATAAAGCTTGGCGTTGATAAGCGTCATAGCTACCTTTCACAGCCTGCCATAATGGCAGGCTGTCGCTATTTAATCATTTCTACTTGATCATTTTGTGTGTATGACTCATTAGCGTTAAAAATTATTTTAAGAAAATTTTACAATTCATGTGGGATTTGTGATTTTTTAACTAATTTGTTAGCTAACTTTAACCTTATCGCAAGGCAACGTGATATCCTTCATGCTAAGAACCAATATGATACAAAACCACACAGTATAGTGGTGGAATGATGAGTAATGGATGAAACGCTTTTTATCTCTCACCCGATAACATGGCTATCAGAAGATGATGACCTTGTTCCTGAAAATGTTTTAGATTGGCTACATGAACTAGGGTCGATGACAAAACGCTTAGAGCAGCATTGCCAACGTGTCACGGTTGTTCCTTATACGCAACGTTATGTGACTCAAGAGGCATTGAGCGAAGAAGAAGCGGCGTGTTTACCTGTCAGTGAATATTATTGGTTACGTGAAGTCATTATGTATGGTGATAATATTCCATGGTTACTTGGACGAACGTTAATTCCACAGGAGACATTGACTGGTGAAGACCGGAAACTTATTGATATCGGTGCTGTACCGTTAGGGCGTTATCTCTTTAGCCATGATAATCTTTCCCGTGATTATATTCATATAGGGCAGCAAAATTTGCGATGGATCCGCCGCTCTCTATTAAGATTATCTGAAAAACCTTTATTATTAACCGAACTGTTTTTACCTGAATCACCTGCATATAAAAGATAAAAAATAAAAGGAGCACAACAAATGGAGGGAAGTATGGCGCTAAGTAAATGGCATGCCTACAGCCGTTTGATGCGTATTGATAGGCCGATAGGGTCGCTATTATTGTTATGGCCAACCTATTGGGCGTTGTGGATTGCCGCTCAAAGTATACCGAGTTTACATATTCTTATTGTCTTTACGGCGGGCGTTTTCTTGATGCGTGCAGCCGGATGCGTGATTAACGATTTCGCAGACCGTCACTTTGATGGCCATGTTGAGCGAACGAAACACCGCCCATTACCCAGTGGTGATGTGACAGAAAAAGAAGCAAAAATTTTATTCGCTAGCCTCGTTGGTCTCTCATTTTTATTAGTACTGACGCTAAATTCAATGACTATCTGGCTATCTGTTGCCGGATTAGCTTTGGCGTGGATTTATCCTTTTGTTAAGCGAGTCAGCCACTTACCTCAAGTTGTTTTAGGTGCCGCATTTGGTTGGTCTATCCCGATGGGCTTCTCTGCTGTCAGTGAATCGTTACCATTGGTGTGCTGGGTACTGTTTTTGGTCAATATCTTGTGGTCCGTGATTTATGATACCCAGTATGCGATGGTTGACCGCAATGATGATTTAAAAATCGGCGTTAAATCAACAGCGATACTGTTTGGCCAATATGACAAGCTGATTATTGGTATTTTACAGATCGTGATGATTGTTTTATTGGTGTTAGTGGGTTCATTGGCTGATTTAGGAGCGGTGTACTATATCGCACTATCACTATCGGCATTGCTGTTTATTTACCAACAAAAATTAATGGTAGATAGGGAACGAGCACCGTGTTTTAAAGCCTTTTTAAATAATAACTATGTTGGATTGATCTTATTTATTGGGATTTTCTTAAGTTACTTGTAAACCATTTGTGGAATAGTAAAGGGGTAATGTGAAGCACATTACCCCTTTTACGTACTGACGACCCTACGTTTTTAACGTGGGATTTTGTTTATAAGGGGGAACATGAATTGCATTCCCCCTTTTGGTTTCTTTAGACTTAAAAGTTAGTCTTCTTTTGATTTTTCTGTCTCAGTAGCGCGCTCCTCTGGTTGACTCACGCTCTCGATAGTCAAACGAATTTCTGGCGACATTAAACGCGAAATAACCGCATAGAGTTTTTTCGCATTGGCCGTGAAAATATCGTTTTCATCATTATCAATGTAGCCTTCTTCCCGTAGCGTTTCGACTAAGATTGAAAAAACTGCTTTATCGAAGAATTCAGGAGCGTTAATACCGTGCAGCACAGAAAGACGCTGAGCTAGCATGCGGCTCTCCTTTTCTAATGTATTACGGCTAATTTCTGGACTCGCATTGAGTAAAGAAAGCGTAATCGCATAGCGCTGTAAGGTTTCGCGAACACCTGCTGCGAGCAACTGTAATGGGCGTATACGACGTGGATTAAGAATGACAATATCGTCTTCTTTTAAGCACACTAATTTCTGGTTATTTAGCTCATCAATTAAGGTATCAACGACTTCAACCAAAGAGCCACTATCAAAACGCATAAACAATTCAGCTTTGAGGAAGGGGTAAATTTGCCCTACTTGATAGTGGATATCTTGGCGGCTAATACTTTCATGATGGAGCACAATGCTCGAGATCAGTGATGGCAACACCAATAAGTGATGAATGTTATTACGATAATAGGTCATGAGAACGGCATTCTCACGAGGAAGAATGATAATGTCTCCCATACTATCTTTTTCGACTTCAAACTTATCCATCTGCAAAGCATGTTCTAACAATTGCTCCGCTGTTTTATTTGGTGTTGTTGCATCAGCCGTATAAGGAACATTACGCAATAACTGTAGGTAACAATCGACTTGCTCAATAAGTTGCTCACGCGTTAATGAACGTTGGCGCGACGCAAGTAATGCCGTTGAGCACAGGTTAATAGCGTTAGCTGCCGCAGCATTATTAATATTGACCATAATGTGATCTGCTAGCCCACTGACGATTGGGTTTAACCAACTCGGGCGCTGAGGTTCGATAGGGTCAATCGAGTCGCGCCAATCAGGTACACGTTTTGTGAGATATTGAGAGAGTGAAATAGGCTGACCAAAATTCACATAGCCTTGGCCTAAGTTACGTAATTTACGTAGGCCGCGAACCATCGAAAAGAAGCCTTCTTTCTCTTTTTCAGCACCACGTAGCTCTTTGGCATAAGTTCCCACTTCCAGAACATTTTCATAGCCAATATAAACGGGCACGATCGTAATAGGACGAGAGTCGCCACGTAGCATCGCTTGTAGCGTCATCGACAAGGTACCTGTTTTTGGCTGAAGTAAACGGCCTGTACGGGAGCGGCCACCTTCAACAAAATATTCAATAGAGTAACCCCGCGCAAATAATTCACTGAGGTACTCACGGAATACGGTTGAATAGAGTTTATTACCTTTAAAGGTTCGACGAATAAAGAAAGCGCCGAGGTGACGGAAAATAGGCCCCGCTGGCCAGAAATTCAAGTTGATACCTGCCGCGATATGAGGAGGAACTAAGCCTTGATGATATAAAACGTATGACAGCAGCAAGTAATCCATGTGGCTGCGATGAGAAGGCACATAAACGATTTCATGACCATCTTGCGCCAATTGGCGAACCCGCTCGGCATGCTGAACGTTGATCCCTTGATATAAGCGGTTCCAAGTCCAACTTAACACTCGGTCAGTAAGACGTATCGCTTCATAAGAGAAGTTAGCGGCAATTTCTTCCATCATATTGACGGCATTTTGCTGAGCTTTCTTCAGTGGAATTTTTTTGCTACGGGCTTCGTCTTCAACCGCCTTTTCAATGGCTTTTGAGGTCAGCAGCTTATTGAATAGCTCTTGGCGAACAGGCAATTTAGGGCCAACAGCAGCAAGGCGTTGGCGTGAATAGTGAATACGCGCGACCCGTGCAAGTTTATTCGCAATAATAGTATCTGTGCCATGTTCTTGCGCCATCAAGCCCATCGACACTGGAGGGGAAAAGCGAACAAAGCTATCTCGCCCAAGCCAGATTATGGCAAAGAACTTTTGAATACCGTTAAGTAAACGCAATGGCGGCGCCGGTGTATGCCCTTCACGCCCAGGAGAGCGACCGAACATGACAGAAGCCGGTAGCATTTGGATATCAAGATTCGGATTACTACGATGCAAATCTAAGTAGGCATGGAATACCTTCACCGATTCTTTACGTGGATTAGGAGAATAATAACGAAATACTCTAGGGCCATCATCAATAAAGACGTAAGCCGGTAATTTAGTGCCATTAATGTCATTATCGACCAAAGGATCAGGTAGGCCGATAGATAAGCATTGGTGACGTAATGTTAAAAGGTCAGATTTAGAATGATATGGCAGCACATATAATGTGGGCCGACTGGTGTCCAATTCAAGTTCTGAAATAGGGTCCGTTGGAACGAGTTTGCTCTTTACCAGTAATTTAAGTGGTAAATTCAACGTGTTGTAATATATTTTACGCCATAGTGACATAAATGATTATAGCCTCTTGTTAACAATGCTTCGCAAGCATACCAGAAATCAACTGGCAAATCTGTTACTGACAATTAACTTTGACCGCAAAAAATGATTATTGTTTTGTAATTTTGAGGAATAAATATGGCAAACCAAACTAAGGGATTTACGCGTGTAATTAAGGCTGCGGGTTACTCCCTTAAAGGGTTGAAAGCAGCTTGGGTCAATGAGGCTGCATTTCGGCAAGAATCCGTTGCGGCAATACTTGCTGTCATTATCGCGTTATGGCTGGATGTTAGCTATATCGACCGATTATTATTGATTAGCTCTGTTGTACTGGTCGCTATCGTAGAATTAATTAACAGTGCAATAGAGGCGGTCGTGGATCGTGTAGGAAGTGAATATCATGAGTTGTCTGGACGAGCGAAAGATATTGGCTCAGCGGCTGTGTTTATCACGATTGGGTTAGCTTTAGTTATTTGGGCGACGATATTGTGGCAGCATTATTTCGTTGGCTAGTCAGAAATTATCGAAAACAGAGCGATTATCGGTGAGATTACTGGCAAATATGGCATTCGAGTGATTTAAGTGTTTCAAATCTTCATTTACCTGTATATACTCACAGTCTGACTGTATAAACAAACAGGGGAACGAAATGAAAGCACTGACCGCTAGACAACAGCAAGTTTATGATCTGGTGCGCGATCACATTTCTCAGACGGGTATGCCACCTACACGTGCTGAAATAGCAGCAAGCCTTGGTTTTCGTTCGCCTAATGCGGCAGAAGAGCATCTTAAGGCCTTAGCTCGTAAAGGGGTGATAGAGATTGTTTCAGGGGCTTCTCGTGGTATCCGTTTACTGCTTGAAGAAGAAAATGATCCTGAAATTCAGGGGCTACCTTTAATTGGGCGTGTCGCTGCCGGCGAACCTTTATTAGCGCAAGAGCATATTGAAAGTCATTATCAGGTTGATCCTGAGCTATTCAAACCACATGCTGACTTTTTATTGCGTGTTAATGGGATGTCGATGAAAGATATCGGGATTATGGATGGTGACCTGTTAGCCGTTCATAAAACACAAGATGTCCGTAATGGGCAAGTGGTTGTGGCGCGTATTGAAGATGAGGTTACGGTAAAACGCTTTAAGCAACAAGGTAACCGCGTTGAGTTAATCGCCGAAAACCCAGAGTTTGCACCTATTATTGTCGATTTACGTCAACAAAATTTCACTATTGAAGGATTAGCGGTAGGTGTGATTCGCAATGGTGATTGGTGTTAATATTGGTCTTATAACCACCCTTCAAAATATTGCTGGCAGATTTTACTGTTTTCTAATATCAACCTAGGTTTGTCACTAGGTTATTAAATTAGATAAAAAGTCTGCCACTCTATTTAAGTGCTCCCTCAGCAAGTACCTACTATCAGCAGTAATTCTACGCCACTTCTTATTTCTTCTTTGTGATAACGGGTTGCTCATGGTTGTGTTCACAATGTTCATGATCCTGGCAAGTGCTGAGTTCGTAACATTCATGACATAATCCATGATTTTCTACCACAGTGTGTCTCAGGTGAAATTGGTGGCTGTTTGCAAGAGACATAATTGCTGTTTCAATTGTTGTGCAATCACTCTCTGTGACGCTTCCGCAATGATCACAAATCAACATTACTGAGATATGACTCGGGTTATCGAAATGATGACAGATGACATAACTATTTGTTGATTCTATTTTATGAATAAACCCTTGCTCTATTAAGAACTCTAAGCCTCTATAAATCGTTGGTGGTTTTGCTTGAGGCTCTACCTCTCTTAATAAATCTAATAAGTCATAAGCACTGATTGCGCCATGTTGCTGTGCAATCAGGCGTAAAACAGTTTCTCTTTGCGGTGTGAGCCGAACGCCTCTTGATTGGCAAATTTTTTCGGCCATCACTAGCAGTTTATCTTCACTCATTTTTTTCATGGTAATTGACCTTACATCAAAACTGAAAATTGCTGTTGTAAACAAGTTTACCATAACTTCATTGCAGATAGAGATGGAAATAAGAAGAGAGCAAAAGGGCTAACATAGAGAAAAATAGTTATTTATCAAAAACAAGAATGAAAATTTTAATCCGCAATATCGGACAAAAATAGAGTCATATTACATTTTAAATGTATCGCTTGAGGTTAATTGTCATAACACAGTTTGGGCGCTTTTCTTAACCGTCAGTAATTGTAAGGCTTTAGGCTAGGCTTTTCTGTTAGACCGATGTTTATCGGTAAACGGCACAAAACTGCCGATTTTGGGATGCTATAACCGTCTACGGTCATTAACCTTATAAAATTAAGGTGTAAAATTTAAAATTATGCATTTTGTTTTTTGTATCTCAATAGTGGTTAAATATTCTATTTAAGATGTCTTATTTAATTAAAATAAAGCGATAATTTGTGACTTAAGGTACTTTGTAAGTATTTTTTCGTCAATAGAAGCAACAATCACTAGGCTATTATGGGGAGTGTCTTTTTATGAATAGTTAAAAGATCGTCTGCAATATCAATAAACTTCATTAGTGGATAATTAATTTGTAATAAAAAATTAGTAGAGGCATAAATAGAGTAGTATTTACTTAGTTATATATTCTAATGTATTTATTTAGCGAATATTGTTTCACTGCCCGTGACCCACATAATCAAAAATAAATCTTGAATTTCATATCACTTTATTTTTCTAGTTATAAACTCATACCGCGAGAAGTCTTTGAAATACTTCTATCTCTTCTTTATAGATGAATATCTTTATATTCTCTCACTTCACCCTTAGATAAAGGAATATCATCGTTCACTGCTAAGCGACTGCATATGAGGCATGTTTCCCCTATCTATATAGGAGAACAGCGTTGATATGTTTAGGATTATCATGGTTTTTTAAAGGTAACGATTAGAGATAGAACATTGCTATTGAAAAATTATTCTCTTGAGTGGAGATACATCTTTGTATCTAAGTAAAGTAATGCCGTAAGTTTAATTAAAAAATAGCCACTTGGTGAAATTCTAAATAAAACCAAAGGGTAATCATTACACTCAAAGCGGATGACATGAAAAGTAAAGAACTGTTACATTTGGGGTGAATGTCAATTAAGACTTATCTTACAACAATTCAACCACATAGATTTAATTATCTTCTTTTGTGTGTAAATTAGTGTTAAGTATTGTTAGATTATAAAATATAGAATTTTATTTCAGCATATTCCTTTTTTATAGTTTTATATGTAATGAAATTATTTCAAACAAATGGATACAAATGTAAATTTTTATAAATTATTTACCTTTTATAAATATAAATTAATCCAATTTTGATGGCTAAAAATATGGTTTTTTAGCTTTTGTGGTTGTTTGTGCTTTTGTCTTGGTGTTTGTAAATATTATATTTTGTTTGTAGTGCTTTTTTGTTGTGTTTTTGACAAAAGATATTGTTGCGGTAATATTGGAACCAGTTGATGAGGATGTTTGGAAATATTCTTCATATTGAAAAAGATAATTATGCTACTACGTTTTGCTTTTAGAGAAAACGCAATTAGATAAAGATTTTGATATCTTTCAAATATAAGAAAACTCCTAACATTAAATATGTTCCTGATGTTGGCTATTATCTTTGTCTAGTTAATAGTTAATGAAATGACTAATTAACTAGGTTGAAAATTTTATCCATATAGCTATTTCTATATTGGCCGTCACTTTCCTTTATAGGAATAGTATTTTTATTTTTTACTATAGGCGGTGCTCAGGAGTCTATTACTGGATAGCTGAAAGCTAACAATAAGTTAAATTCAAGAGTCACTAGAACCGTAAAAATACGACTACTTAATATGTGTTTTTGAGTATGTAAGTAGAAAGGGTAGTGCCTTTTTTAGAGTCAATTTTTTTGACTTGCCTTTAAAAAGGGGATTAAAAGGATTTTTTTAACCCTAATGGTGTTAGCTAAATAGGCTAATGCTGATTATTCAAGTTTATATTCAAAATTTTAGGACTGGATTTACAAGGATGTAACGAATTTAAATTTGAACATTAAATAACAATGTCTTTCACTACTACATGTTATAAATACAGAGGTATTTAAAATGTTATTCAACAAGAAACTAGTAACAATCGCAGTATTAGCAAGTTCAATGGTAGCTGGTTCAGCATTAGCTGCTGGTGAAGTAGGTAAAAAAAGCACTGAAGTACGTTTCAAAGCTCAATTACGTGCGGCTTCTTGTGATGTAGCTTCAACTGCGGAAGGTTCTGTAATTGATTGGGGTACTTTTACTCTTGACCAAACTAATGGTAAGAATGTTAAAGACCAATTAGGTTCAGATAAAAACTTCAACCTGATCCTGACTAACTGTTCTAAAGCAGCAGCAGAAGATGCAGCTATTTTCGTTCATGCAGAAGGTAAAGAATCTCCACTATTCCCAGAGTATTTTGCAAACACAGGTGCTAAATCTTTAGCAGTTGCATTATCTTCAGGTGGTAAAGATATCAAACCAAACGTAGACACAGAGCTGAAATTCTCTAACGCTGTAGATGTTAACGGTAGCACTACAATTCCTGTATTGGCTAAACTTTTACTGACTCAAGTAGGTGTTGCTCCTGATACATTAAACGTACCAGTTACTTTCTCTGTATCTTATAACTAATACTGATAAAGTTTAGATAATGGCATAAGAGGCTATTTACAGCCTCTTATTATTGAAGATGGAAAATGTAGGTTTAGATAATGCAAACAATAAAACTAAAACAAAGAAATTTGAATTTTTCGATAGATAATCTGCGATTGTTAATTTTACTGTTTGTTTTTATTTTACCATTTATTTCCGCGCAGTCATTTGCGAATGGTGGAGTAGGGTTAAATGCTACAAGATTAGTCTATTCTCAAGGAGAGGAAAGCATTTCTATTAGTGCAAGAAATAATACGAGTATTAACTATCTTGCTAAATTTGCTATAACCCAAGAGAACGGTGGTAAAAATGTTCCTTTCGCAATTTATCCACCTTTAGTTAAAGTTGATAGTAAAAAAAGCCAAGATATTAGAATATTTATACAGCCTCATAGCCTACCAGTAGATAGAGAAACAGTTTTTTACTTTACAGGCACTATGATCCCCTCAACTAATGGACCAGCAACAGGTGCGGGTATCAATATTGGCTATAATAATATTATAAAATTATTCTATCGTCCTAATAATTTACCTATATCAATAGAAGATGCATATAAGAAGTTAGTGATTAAATCCTCTCCATCAGGTGTAGTAGTTGAAAATAACTCTCCTTACTACATAAATCTAAATAGATTAGTGGTTGGTGGAAAAAAGGTTAGTTTAAGCCTACAGAAAAAGAATACCATGATTGCGCCATATAGTTCTTATAGCTATACAGTCGGTGGAGGTTTGAATAATAAGCAAGCTACATGGGTTGTAATTAATGATCTAGGTGGCGAGGAGAAATATGATGGCCAAATACTTTAAATACATCAAACTTGGTTGCCTAGCGTTACCGTTTTTATTGGGTTTTAATAGTGTTGCAAATGCAGTTAAATTTGAAGTTAAAGGTAATATCATTAAAGGCTCTTGTAAAGTTGTCTCTCCTACATTAGATGTTACTTTCAATTTACCGATACAGACCAATACAATAAAAGAAGCTGTTACAGATAAAACGCATGTGAAGCAATTTTTATTTGGTTATGAATGTGATAGCTTTGATTTTTCTAATGGAAATGCGGGTGTACCATATCTGATGAAAATAACTTCGGGCAGTGGTACTGAAGTTAATAGCATGAATAAGATCTATCCCACTAATAATATAACAAATGCAGCGTTTGTATTATGGTCTTGTAAAGACGATGAGTCCAGTTGCAAAATAGTTGAACTTTCAAAATCAGAACATGTACCTTTTACTATAAAAGGGAATGGTAAAGCAGAAAATTTATTCGAAGTTAGTGTGGTTAAATTAGATGGTGAAAGTTCTTTAAAACCTGGAGAGTTGCTTTCCTCTATAGATATTACGTTAGAGCAACCATAATAAGGAATTATTATAATGAATTTTAAGAGAAATAATCTTATATTTGCGGTTACTTTAGGCGTGTGTATGTTATTTGGAAATGCAAATGCAAATGCAAATGCAAATGCAAAGGATAAAGAAGGGGTAGACATAGAATTTAATGTGACTGTACCTAAAAATACATGTGATATCCTTGTTGAAGGTACTTCACAGAATGTCATTGATTTTGGTTCAATCGCTTTGGCAAGATTAAAGTCTGATTCCGCTGAGGGAAAAGTTAAATTACCTTTTTCGATTAAATTAGCGGAGTGTAAAAATAATGACTTTGCTAATAATTATATTACTTTAGATGGTAACTATGTTGTTGAAAATAATGGATTCTTAGATGATCCTGGTGAGAGAACTTTTGCTATAAGAATCAGTGATAAAGAAACAGCTACGCAAGCTGATGATGTCTTTTTTGATAAAAATAAAAACAAAATTTGGACCAATATTCAAGAAAATGTCATGGAAAAACAGTTTTATGCCTATTTAATGTGCAAGAATGGGGTTAAAGACTGTGCATCTGACGCAAACATTGGTCAATTCAAGTCAACGTTCACGTTAACTTATATGGTTGACTAACTAAATTGGTTTTTCTAATGTTTAAAAAAATACTGTTCTTGATAGCATTACTGATGACATCCAGCGTATTCGCGAATGGAATATCTCTAAATAAAAGTAGAATTATTTTTTCACATAAGGATGTGAGTCAAGATATTCAACTTATAAATGACTCGAATTATCCACTCATTGTTCAAACAACAATGTTGGGTGAGGATAAAAAATCTCAGAATAATAATTTTATTGTTTTACCTCCTTTATTTAGAGTCGAAGCTAATAGTGGATACTCAGTAAGAATTAGACCCAATGACTACTCTAATCTACCTAAAGATAGAGAGTCGCTCTTTTACTTTAAGGCAAGAGCTATACCGCCAACATCAAAAAATAATGAACAAGAAAATAAGCTGAGTGTTGTATTTGTAACGGCGATTGTTATCAAGGCTTTTTATCGGCCGGAAGGTATATCCGCCCCTAAAACCTCGGATTATGAAAAAATTACTATCAATAAAAGTAATGGTAAATGGGTTATTGATAATCCTACTCCATTTAATATGACTATTGTCGATTTTACTTACAATGGTAATGAGTTAAAAGAAACAATACTAATTCCACCCTTCAATAAATATGTTTTAGATAAAATAAAATTTAATGGCGAGAAAATGAGCGGTGGATGGCGTTTTATGAACGATTATGGTTCTGCTACTGATGTATATCACTATAAATACGGATCTGTTGATAATTAATAAATTTTAAAGGTGCTTTAGCTTTATATATCTAAGAGTTTCTAAATTATTAACGATTAACTTTGGGAATATAAAGGCAAATAAAGGTCAGTGAAATGGAAATGAAATTATTCAAAATAAGTATGTTATCGTCACTAATTTTTTTGTCTCTATATTCCTATGGTGACGATTATTTTGATCCAACAATGTTAGAAAGTCAGTTGGGGGTTGACGCATCTCAGATTGACTTATCTAAATTTACTGCAACGAATAGTGTGCCTCCTGGTGAGTATTTGATCACTGTTGAAGTAAACCGTAATATTCTGGGTAGTAAAAAAGTTAATTTTAAATTAAACCCTCAAGGTGAGGTTGTTCCCGAGTTTACTCCAAAACTTTTGGAGGACTGGGGCGTGGCTACTAAAACTTTACCGAGTTTCAATGGCGTTAATCCGGATACCTCTATTTTAGACCTTTCTAAATATATTCCAGATGCTACGGTGACACCTAACATCCAAAACCTAAGATTAACGTTAACTATTCCTCAAATAGCTATGGATAACAAGGTACAAGGTTATATCGATCCTAGCTTATTAGATGATGGTGTTCCTGCATTATTTTTTAATTATTTTGTCAGTGGTAACAAAAGCAGAAATGACGCAAATGAAATAATTAAAAATGAAAATATGTTTGCGAACATCCGTGCAGGGTTAAATGCAGGACCTTGGAGGTTAAGATCAAATTTAGCATATAGTAAGTCTAAGGGAGAAAAAGACCAAACGAATTTCTCTAACACTTATGTTATGCGTGCACTACATTCTATCAAATCCACTTTTTCTGTCGGGGAAATCAGCTCAGGAAGTGATGTTTTTGATGCCGTTCCATTGAAAGGGATGAAAATTGCATCTGATGAGCAAATGTTACCTAGTAGTATGAGAGGTTTTGCACCTGAAGTTAGAGGTATCGCGCAGTCAAATGCAATGGTCACTATCCGCCAGAATGGTTATATTGTTTATCAAACTTATGTTTCCCCTGGTCCGTTTGTCATCAAAGATATTTACGCTACAGGAAACGCGGGTGACTTAGATGTCACCATTAAAGAGGAGAATGGTACTGAGAAAACATCAACAGTTGCCTTCTCATCTTTACCTGTGATGCTTCGTCCTGGTGGTTATAAATATGAGGCCGTTGTAGGTCGTTATGATGGTGGATATACCAAAACCTCTAGAGAATCTGATTTCTTTTTAGGGTCATTTATTTACGGATTACCTACAAATAGCACACTATACGGTGGGCTATTGATGGCTAAAGACTATTTTTCTGCTGCGGCAGGTCTTGGAATATCTTTGGGAACATTTGGGGCGTTATCTGCAGATATCACCCATGCGACAGCAAATATGGATGGTAATCTTGGTGATCGTTCAGGGCAGTCATTCAGAATAAGATATTCAAAAAGTATGGCATCGACAGGGACATCTGTTGACTTGACAGCTTTACGTTATTCAACTCGTTCGTATTTTAGTTTTGCTGATTTTAATAACTATGACCATAAGCTAAAAGATAATGTGGCACCGTGGTTAAATCAACGTCAACGTAGTAGCTTCACGACGGCACTAAGACAGTCGTTAGGGGAGTACGGAAGTGTTTATATCTCCGGTAGTATTTATGACTATTGGGAAATAGATAGGAAAGTGAAACAATTATCCATAGGATATAATGGTTCATTTAAAAAAGTTAACTACTCAGTAAACTACAGCATTGACCGTATTAAAGATAAAGAAAGTTGGCCTGAGAACAGACAAATATCTATCAACGTAGATATTCCATTTAGTATATTCTCTAATAATGAATTAATAGAGAATATGTATAGTACATATTCTTACAGTCAAGATAATGATGGTTATATTAACCAACAGGTAGGGATCAGTGGTACTTCCAGAGATGGTAGTTTCTCTTATGGAATTTCTCAAGCATATGGAAATAAAGGAGTTGGTGGAAGCGGTACGCTAAGCTCTAGTTACTCTGCACCTAATTTTGGCATATCTGCGGGTTATAATTACTCAAAAAATAACCAGTCTGTGAATGGTAGCTTGTCCGGTGGAATGTTATTACACGAAGGCGGAGTGCTGTTTAGCCGTACAATTGGTGATAGTGGTATTATTATTGAGGCTCCAGAAGCAAAAGGAACAAAAACGAATAACCAAAATACCGTTGTTAACGGGCAAGGTTATGCGTTATATCCATATGCAACACCTTATAGCTCTAATATTGTGACCCTAGATGTGAATACTTTACCTGATGATGTCATGCTGAAGGAGACAACCAAGACTATTTATCCATCGGCAGGGGCTTTTGTTAAGGCTAAATTCGATACAAAAGTGGGTTATCAGGTGCTCTTTAATATACGTATGGCAAATGGAAGTGCAGTACCTTTTGGAGCCATCGCTACATTAGTAGAAAGTAACGTGGTAGAAGAAAATACAGGTATTGTAGGTGATAATAATAAGCTATTTATGAGTGGATTACCTAATTCAGGTACATTAAATATTAGCTGGGGAAGTGGTCAAGAACAACATTGTGTATTGAAATTCACCGGCCTAGATAAAGTTATCACAACAAGTACGCAGCCTGTTCGTACTCTTGCTGCAGAATGCCGCTAGCTTGTTATTAATACACTAAAAAGTAAATCATTTATTTTATTGATAGCGTTCAAAATGAACATGAGATGAATTAGCGCATTATAAATGATTGACTGTATATTTGTTAAGGTAGGTTCAGTTATGAGTAAAAGTATTTCTAAATGTTTGAAAGCGATTTCTTTATCAGCTATGTCGATAGGGATGCTTTTTTCTAATGCGCATGCTGAAGGTCCAATGCAGGCAGGTCAAATGATTGTACAGCTCTATGGTATGATTGACCTAGATGATGAAGTTCCTGAGGGGACACCTCATCTGCTTGATGCAAGGATGATGGGTGCGACATCGATTACGATGGGGCCTCCAAATTATGGTATTTATACCCAATATCCCGAAGCTGCCCCCCACTATTACGATTCAAGGCTTAAGGATAGAAAATGGGATACAGATTTTGCAATAGTCGGTATCTCTAGCTATTCAGGCCGCTGTAGAGCAGAGGACTTTAACCCTGCAGAACATACGGTATTAGGTCAGGGTAAAAAATTTGCTTATAAAATGAGACACTCAAACGACTCTAATTTATTCGCATGGGTTGTTCCTAGCTTTAAAGTTGATATTAATTTAGACTTACCTAAGGGCACTCAAGGGTTACATACATCATATTCGGGTTTTCTTGGTGAACCGATAGCAAACCTTATCACGGTTGACCCAAAAAATACCTCTGGTTTAAATTTATGTTATATTCCACCAGGTTACATTACCATAGGCTATGGTGGAACCAAACATGTTCAGTTTTCTATTGCTAAACCTTTAGAAGTCTATTTAAATGGAAAAGCGGTTCCTGGTGACTTTACGATGAATAATAGTACCTATAGACTTGTAAGCTTAGGAGGACATAAAGGTTTTAAAGCTGATGGGGAGATAAAGGTTCGGTTTGTTACCAATGTTAAAATAGCCCGAGTTTGTCGTATAAGTGCAGCAAGTGGTACTGTATTCCACGAAACTTTTGGCCGTGCTGATTCAATCCCACTAGAATCGCGGTTAACATTTAACTGTAGCGGGCAAGGGAATCCGTTATATATGTCTGCAATCCCGAAAATGGGTGAAGCCAAAGGTGACAATTTAACGAAGCTGGAATTAGAACAAATTGATTCAGGTGAGAAGAGTACAGTAAAACCTTGGGTTATAGGGGCACCATATTTTGATGGTGGTAATATCCCTGCGCTGAGTTGCGACGCAACGAATCAATCAAATTTAATTAAGTTTGATAATTCAGATATTCCACTAAACAAAAATGCGCAAGCTGAAAATGATAACTTAAACATACGTTGGTTAATGTGTAAGAATCGTGATGTAAAACCTGGTAAGTACAAAGGAAGAGTTGAATTACTAGTGTATACTAAGGTTTGATCAATATTAAGCATTAATAGTTTAAGAGAGTAATATGAGACAGCTAGGCAAGATAATATTTATTTTAGGTGCTCTATTCTTTTTGTCGATGACATCTGCATATAGTAACATTCCGGATAGTATTAGCTTTCAGTTAATACGGAGTACTTATGTTGAAGGTAATAAAAGTATCTCTATTTCTTTACGGAATAAAGAGAGTCTCCCTTATCTGATCCAAGGCTCTATGGAAGCATTAGATACGAATACGGGCATTACTTTATTGAATAGTAATACTGAAGAAATCCCTTTCATTATTACGCCACCATTACACAAATTAGAGGGTAAAACTCGCTATTATTGGCGAGTTATCTTTGCTGGTGATGTGTCAAAAATGCCCAAAGACAGAGAGTCTGTATATATCGCTAAATTTAGAGCAATACCAACCTCTGAAGTACCAAAGGAGGGTGATAATGTCGAGCATAATTCTGAGTTATCGGTAGTACGCGTGATGAATTTTAAAGTATATTACCGACCAAAACAGCTCGAATATTATAGAATTAAAGAAGAGTTGGATAAATTACAATTTAGGGTGGAGAATAATGAACTTATTGTTACAAATAATTCACCTATATATATGACTTTCGAAGATATTTCAGTGAATTCTATTGAGATTGATAGAAATGAAACATTTAAACCATTGATTCCTAAAGGAGAGCAAAGGTTTAAACTGAAAAATAAATCTGTTCCTAGTGGCGCGAAAGTAACTTGGAGAGTGCTGGACGAGTTTTCTATGCCTTTAGAACAGCGTACAACAACGTTATAAACGACTCATCTTAGTTATTTCCGGTCTAAAACTCAGAAAGAGTAATATTTGGTAATTAGTTTACACGGTTTTCGAATGAAAAAAATATTCTATATACATAAAATACTAGCGCTTTTTCTGAGTTTTTTTATTTTATTATTCCCATTTTCTTTTGCAATGTCTCAACAAAATAATAATTTTAGGTTATTAATTCATGGAGGAGCTGGTGATATAACAGAAAAATCACTTATACCTCAATTACAGAAAGAACATGAATTAAAGTTGAAAGAAGCTTTGCAAGCAGGGTATGAAATTTTATCAAAAGGTGGAGACAGTATTGAGGCTGTACAGGCCGCTGTGATCATCATGGAGGATTCTCCATTATATAACGCGGGTAAAGGCGCATCTTTAACTACGGATAATAAAGTAGAACTGGATGCTTCCATTATGGATGGACGTGACCATACCGCGGGGGCCGTCGTTGGGGTTTCTAACATTAAAAATCCAATTATAGCGGCTTATAAAGTTATGACCAAAAGCCCTTATGTTATGATGGGTGGTACCGGTGCAGAACAATTTGCAAAAGCTGAGGGGTTGGAACTCGTTGATCCTTCTTATTTTATTATTGAATCTAGACTTGAACAGCTAAAAAAAGTCAAAGAAATTAGCCATAAAATTGATCAAGAAAAAGGGCTAAATGCTGCCTTATTTGAAGATCCTCTGCTTTATGATTATAAATATGGCACGGTAGGTGCAGTAGCTGTAGATAGCCGTGGAAATGTTGCTGCGGCAACCTCTACAGGTGGCAGCACCAATAAGCATTACGGTCGTATTGGGGATTCGCCTATTATTGGGGCAGGAACATATGCTGATAATAATACAGTTGCAATTTCTACCACGGGGTTAGGTGAAGTTTTTATTCGTGGAGTGGCCGCTTATGATGTTGTGGCACAAATAAAATACAGTAATACACCGTTAGCAGAAGCGGTGATGAATACTTTAAACTCTGTGAAAAATATGGGTGGTACGGGTGGTATTATTGCGATAGATAGCAAAGGTAATTTTGTTATGCAATTCAATACGAAGGGAATGTTTCGTGGAACGATCGGTCAGGATGGCATTCCACAAGTAGCCATATTTGGGCCTTAGTTATTAACCCTTTTGAGTGTTTTTCTGAAATTTTCACGGCTGAGCCTACTTTTTCTAAGTAGGCTTTTTCTATTTATCAGCATGGCAAGTAAATGATGAGTAGGCTTCATCTTTGATAATGTAAATATTATCATCCATTTTAGTTAAATTAATATAATAGTGTATTTTTTCTTCTTCAAGCTGAATAAAGTTTGCAAACAGCTTTTGAGGAACGTTATCCGAACTTGTGATCGATAACGATTTAAACCGTATCGAATAATGGTTATTTTTATCAATCGCGTGGTAGCTAAAATAGAGCGCTCTATCAAGGCGATAAAAAATATTATTCTCCTTGATATAACCATACATATTCATTCTTCCGGTGTTATCATCTGCGACGAGTACACTGGTTTTTGACTTCAGCATAATCCCATCATCGGTACCGTTATCTTTTATCCATAAAATATCAGAGTTACAAATATTCACATCATTATCTTTATTATAGATAAATGTTGTTGTTGCCACAGCCGAAATAAAAACAAATAAAAACAATAAAATATATTTTTTCATTTAAATTCTCTGATCATTGATTGATACACAGTCATATTGAGCCTTTTTTTCCTTACAAATACTAAGGGATATATTTTTATCAATAGACTGAATACTATTCGGCTCTGAAAGTAAGATAACACGCTTAGGCTCTTGACAATTTACATTATATTTATCAAGTTTTTTATTCACAAAATCGATGCTATCTTTTGTTGAGCTTTCAATGAGATTAATAGGTATTTGTATCAAACATTTGTCTCGCTCACTGACTGTCATGTAGCTATTTACTTCCATGCTTGCATTAGAATTAGTGGTGTAATAGAAAACAAAAATGAACAAAAATAATGACATTGCAATCAAAGCGAACAAAATAGGGTTATTTTTAAATTTACCCTTATTCTGTATTTTGAGCAGTTGTGGCTCTTCTTGTACGGTTGATGATAATTCTGATATCGAATTATCTTGTCGTGGTTGATGAAGATGCTCTTCTATAATTGATTTCTGATCAACAAATTGAGTTGTTGCTTCCTCAGCATTTTTTTCACTATATTGTGAAGAATACGTAACGGAATGTTCATAGTCATCTAAACCTAAAGTAACATCACTGCTATTTAGTACGACTATCTCTTCTTCTGGCAAATATGGCGTATCGTTTTCATCAGTGATGGTTTCTAAGGCGTCACAATCAAAACGAAACCCTTTTTTAGGAACGGTAACAATAGATTTTGGGTCGATACCGATCAACTCAAATTTCTTTCTTATTTCACTAATATAAGTATTTAAGTTATTGTTTGAACCTACTAAGCCATACTCTTCCCAAACTTTTATCAGTAGCTCTTCTCTTGTAGCAATTTTGGATTTTTGGTTAAGTATGATGATTTCATTCAATAGTCGTGATGCAGGCTTTGATAACTCAACGAACTTATCAACTTCATTCTTTATAAAAATGAAGTTCTTACCTGTCTCAAAAATAAATTTATTATTTATGAGATAGTCTTTGCTATTTTTCATGAACACGGTTGCTCTCTCTAATTTCTAATCCTAAGACGGCGAAATCATGATAAAAACTGAATAATTTTCTAAAATCTAAAAGTATTAGTAAAAGTATATTTTTATGAATATTTATAATTCCTATAGTCTAAATACGGAATCAATTAACTTCAAGTATTGCGCTATGAGACTTTGATGAGTTTAGACTTAAATATATAGATATAGCTGATAAAACAGAGTTGTGTAATGTATAATTATGTAAAGTTAGAATTATATATCTGTATATAGCATTAAATATGTGTAAAAAACCATATATCACTAAAATATAGGTTTGGCTATGATAATGGGCTTAAGAGATTAAATATTATTAAGACGAATCCTAAGTACAAGCACCTATATTATTAAATTTTATTTGAAAATAGTGATTTAATATAAGTATTATTATCTATTTAATTATTAGGTAAGAGATGAACCTCTTACCTAAATTAATTGATGGTTAATAGTTATATTCAAATCCCAACCAGTAATTACGACCCTCTTCAATATATCCAGAGGTATATTGATATGACTTATCAAATAAATTATTCACTGACGAATTTATAGAAATTCCATGACCTAGATCATAATTAAAGCGAATGTCCGTTTTTGCAAAACCCCTAACTTTCTCATTACTATCAATATAATTAAATGCCCAACTTCTTGCTTCTTCTGTTACTGTAATGCTAAATGGTTCATTAGGCATAAACTTAATCCAAACGAACGCTTTATGTGTTGGTAATTCTGCAACATGTTTTGCGCTATCGTGTTTTGGGTCAGCATGAATATAACTATAACTTAAACCCGCAGCCATCCAGTCAGTAATTTGGCCATGACTGCCTAAATCAATCCCAGCATAATTAACCTTACCGCTATTACGGTTTTGATAAACGTCGCTGCCCGCGGCGGGGTCATAATGTATGTAGTGTGCCATGATGGCATCAGAGACATGATTATAATAAGCGCTAGCATTGTAGGACCAATCGGCGGTGATGTAGCCTTTATAAGTGAGATCAAATGTTAAAGCACGCTCTGCATCAAGATGCGGGTTGATGATAAAACTATCATTGTTTTTCATCTTATTTTTAGTGTAGCGCTCTTTTTGGGTTGGGAAACGGCTTCTATCTGACACTGAAAATTGTACCGTATCATTGTTTGCTCGATGATAACGGGCCATAAATTCCCAATTGAAGGCACGTTGGCGGTTATCTTCATAGTTTTCAATCCCAGTAACGACATTTTGTTTATTGTATAAATAACGTTTCCCATCATCACTATTGCGCCAGTCGTAGCCAAGCCCACCAATGATATCAAGCTGATCGGTTGCAACCCATTGGTATTCAGTGGCGATTGACCAAGTTTGATCTTTATAACGATCATAAGGAACGACTTTATTACTACGTGCGCGGTGGATATCTTCTTTCCAGTGGGCAGCGAACGACAGCATGTCTATTTCACGAAGGGTAAAATCGATACGCATGTCGGCACCATTACTGTAATCGTCATAGTGGCTGTAATTGTATTTGCCTGCTCGATAATCCTGAACTGATTTGTATTGATGGAGCGTATTTTTGAATTTGTCGTGATAGAGCCGACTTTGCAGCGCAATATCATTGGTAACTTGGGTCGTACCATTAAAGTAAATACTCTCTTTGTTATACTCTGGCCACTGCCAAATTTGCTGTTTTTTATTATCAGCACTGGGGGCGCTATTTTTATCGCCATCTTGTTTTAAATAAGTGACCACATACTCATCAGCGTCGCGTGGCGTCCAGCCCATCTTTAACATTAAACGCTTATCGTCTGTGGCTGAATTAGTTCGACGACCGTGACTACCGGCTAATGGGTTATTATCAGCCGAATCAGGCAACCCCATAAAACGCTGTTTGTATTGACTACCACTGAGCTGAATAAAGCCAAGATCGTTACGACCGCCTAAACGAGCGCTGATATTGCGCGCATTATCAGCGCCGCGAGCAAAGCCTTGATTTAGATTGATATTGGCCTCTAAAGGTTTTTTAGGTGTGGCGGTCGTTAAGTTTATGGCGCCACCCATCAAGTTGGGGCCTTGTAACAATGACGTATAGCCTGTCGACAACTCAACACTAGCGAGTTCGCTGGTCATAAAACGCCCAAGATCTAATGTTCCATCATAAGGAACATAAGTTGGGATACCATCAAAAAACACAGGTACTTGGCGACTATCAAAACCACGGACATTCACTTGAGTTTCATTACGATTACCTGATTTTTGGATCACTACACCAGGCATTGTACTAAGCGCTTGAGCAACATTTGTTTTATTCAGCTGCTTCATTTGCGCTTGAGTCATGATGTTTTCATCGGCTGCAAGTGGTGTACTCCAAACACTCATCACATCACGATTAGCTAATTTTTCAAAGGTGGCTGCAAAGCTGTGTGTAGTAAATAGTGCCATCCCAACTAAATAAGTGATCTGTTTTATTTTCATCATAAAATTCCAATTTGCCTAAATCGATATGTTGTTTTTTATATAACGATGTGCGTCGTTTATTGAGAAAACGAACCCTTTGCAACATAGGGTTCGTTTAAATTAGGTCTATCCTGTGAAAATGTTTACTTTGATATCTCTGGGGGGAGCGTAATAAGGAGCCGATGTGACAAACAATGTAATGCCTGTTTGCGCATACGCCTCTATTGTTTGTAAGTTGATCCCTCCGGCCGCAGATAGCCGACATAAACGATTTTGTGTTTGTATTTGTTGATGCAATTGGCGGATTTGTGCAGGGCTGAATTTATCTAATTGAACAATATCGGCGCCAGCCTCAATGGCGAGTGTCGCTTGTTGTCTATTATCTGCCTCAACAATAATCTGTTTTTCAGGGGCGGCTTCCCTAAGTGTATGAATATGCGAGTGCCAATCATCGGGGTCGGCAAGACAACGACGATGGTTGGTGAACAATAGAATGCTTTCCGCACTCCCTGCTCGGTGAATAATAGCGCCGCCAGCAATAATAGCGGTCAATGCAAGTAACTTTGTTCCCGGCACCGTTTTTCTTGTACAGGCAAGTTGGGCATCAGGTTGATAACGCTTTAAGAGACTGACCATTTGGTGGGTGTAGTGACTAACACCGCAGCACCATTCAAGGACGTTTTGTACGGCTTTCCATGCTTGATGAAGGGCTTCTACTGTTCCAGAGGCTTTTATTAAGCAGCTATTTTCTGGAACCACGTCGCCATCACGATAATTAGCTTGAAAATCAATACCGAGTTTATTTAGCATGCGTGAGGCAACATCAATACCACTGATACACCCACCCTGTTTCGAAACCAATGTCATTGTACCTGCTTGAGTATGCAGGCCTAAAGAGCGTGTTGTTAAATCGCCATATTGAATATCATCAAGAAGTAGCTGGTCGATAAAACTATCGGGTAAATAAATCATAATGTTAGACTCATTTCATCAACAACATCCCATGACACCATGGCCCAGTTGCGCGCAGGGTAGGGAATGCGCTTTCCTGACGCGAGTTGCAGGTCGTAATATTGGTGTAATTTTGCAATCTCTTCATCAGAGAGATTTTTGAGTGACCAATTGACGCTTTCGACAAAATCTTCAACCTGTTCAAATCCGCCTTTATCTGGGCTGTTAATAAAATCGACTCGCGCATTTATTCCCATTTGATGCAAAATATTCACCGCATAGATGTAAGTCGGTAAGCGAACGACTTCCCGACCAATAAATTGGATGATATTTTCATCAATAAAGGTTGGGTTTACAGTATGCGTGGTGTAAACACGTAAGTTTGCTTGGCGATTGAGCTTCAATAAGGCTGTTTTAAGGTCATCGACTAAAGTGGACCGTGAAGCGACGGCGATATCGACTTTAGGCAATTGCGCCCAGTTATCTTCCCATGCTAATTGTTCAAATCGAACATTATTGATATCCATTGCTTTCGCACGCTCTTGGGCAGCATCAAGCATACCTTGGCTGTAATCAATACCAATGACGGTGGTGAAATGCTTTGCCAGTGCCAAACAGACAGAGCCCGGCCCACATCCGACATCCAACAAGGTTTTTGCACCAGTAAAATCCATGAGTTCACGAAAACGAATTAAGTAGGGATCTTGTGGGTTTGCACAGGTTTGTGCCATTTTTTGCGCTTTTTTATCCCAATGCTCAGGCTCTTTGCGCGAACGCTGGGCTTGTTGCATATGTTGTTGGTACATCTGAGCAAAATCTAATTGGTCAATAAGCATAACTTTCACCTTAGCGAGTAAAATGAGCTGGAAGCTGAAAATGAGCGGCAATACTCTCTTCATCAATAGAATAGAGCCTTGCTAGGTTGGTAAGTGTTAACATACTTTCGGCGGAGCCTTGTCTTACGCCAGTATGTTTATCCAGTAAGATAACATTATCTGCAATGGCGGCAGCATGCTGTGGGTGATGAGTCGACATGAGAACAGTGATCCCATCTGCTTTTAATTGTTCAATTTGCTTCAATAAACGGATCTGGTTACCAAAGTCTAAACTCGCGGCGGGCTCATCCATAATTAACATGATTGGTTTTTGGATTAAGGCTCGGGCTATCAATACTAACTGTTTTTCTCCCCCACTGAGAGTGCTGTATAAACGCGAGGCAAGATGCTCAATCCCCAGCTTTTTTAGTTGTTCTAGCCCGAGTACGCGTTCTTTGGCGCCGGGAACAGAAAAGAGTGGGAGGTGAGGCGTCAGCCCCATCATGACCATATCTATGGCAGTAAAAGTGAACGGGGTATCATGAGCTTGAGGTACGTAAGCAATTACTTTCGCTATATCAGCCGGTTTATAAGAGGTGAGTGACTTTTCTTTTAATAAAATGTGACCTTCAAGAGCAGGAAGAAGCCCTAATAAAGTTTTCATTAGCGTTGTTTTGCCGCACCCATTCGCACCGAGAAGGCAGGTCATCGCGCCAGCTTGTAACGCGAAATTAATTTTTGTCATAATGGCTTGATGATGATAGCCAATCGCTACATTTTCCAGTCTGATTAGGTTCATTTGGCACTCCGTGTTTGTAAAAGGATTGCCAAAAAGAAAGGGGCACCGACCGCTGAAGTTAATATGCCGAGTGGAAGCTCAATGGAAGCAATAGTGCGAGCGAGTGTATCGGTAATGAGTAACATAATGGCTCCAATAGCCATTGAGGCAGGGAGTTGATAGCGGAAGTTAGCGCCCACTATCATTCGGGTGATATGCGGAACGATTAAGCCAATCCAACCGATGATCCCTGCAATGGATACCGCACTGGCGGTAATCAATGTTGCTGAAATAATAAATATTGTTCGCATTAAGCTGACATTGATCCCCAAACTTTTCGCTTCTTCATCAGAGAGACTCAGTAAATTCATGCGCCAGCGCAACAGTAACAGTGGCATAATGCCAACCAACATAATGGGCAACACAGACAGTAGGTCGCTTTGGGTGATGGATGAAAGCCCGCCTAATAGCCAGAAGGTGATAGAAGGCAATTGGGTATAAGGGTCTGCAAGAATTTTTATTAAAGAGATGGCTGCACCACATAAGGCGCTGATCGCAACACCAACTAAGACGAGAGATAAAATGGGGTCATGCTGGCGCGCCATTCGGGCAATTAGGCACACTAAAGATACTGCCAATAGCCCACCAACAAAGGCGGCTAGTTGAATGTAGAGCAGCGATTGACCTAAAAATATACCAATAACAGCACCTACCCCAGCCCCCGCTGAAACCCCAAGTATATCGGGTGATACTAATGGATTTCGAAACATTCCCTGATAAGCCGCTCCTGCAATCGCCAGTCCTCCTCCAATCACCATCGCGGCGAGTGTGCGAGGAAAACGTATTTGCCAAAAAACAGTGGCATTGCGTGGGTCATCGGCGAGAGTTTGTGAGGTAAATTCAGACACAACTAAATCAATGAGCTGATTAAGCGTAAGTGAATACTTACCACTAATTAATGCAATGATCAGGGCGCCGATAAAAACGATAACAAGAAGTAACGGTTTGATTGTGCGACTCATGATAATTCCATCAATCTATCAATTTGCGTATCAGTCACCGATGAGTGATAAAACAGATGGAAAAATTGTTTGATGTCATCGCGTATGGTGGATTCGATTTGTTGATCAAAATGGCTTTGTAACCGGCGCATGCCTAAGAGGCGGTTAATTCCTGGGGGGCCATCAAGCCAACCAAATGGCATTCCTCCAAAGGTCAGTAATTGGTTAGTGGCAATCGCCGTTAACCCTTTCCATAACGCGGATTGGCGAATAAATTCCTCGGCTTCTTGATATTGAGTAATAATAATATCGGGGTTCCAATCATACAGTTGTTCCATTGAAACCTCTGTTAACCCCCTAAAATTAGGAATATCGGCGACATTACGGAAACCTAATATTTCTATGGCTTCAGTATGAATAGAGCCTCGGGTGCCTGTTTGTAAACCTTTGGCGCCTCTAGCTAGGTAGAAACTGGGGGCATTCGCATGGTGTTGTATGGCGAATTGTTTCGCGTCTTGCAAATAGTGTTTGGCAAGTGTGCTGAGCGTTTGAGCTTGCTGCGGTACATTTAAGGTCTCACCGAGTTGAAGTAATTGCTGTGCTGAATCTTGTAGCCCTCCGGCTATCAGTAAATAAGCAATGCCTGTTTGTTTGGCAAGTTTCGCCGCCTGAGAGCGATAAGTGTCATCAATATTTCCAGTATCAATTATTAACTGTGGGTTATAATCGAGCAGCTTTTCCAAAGATAGCGTACTTCCTCGACCTGCTAGGCGACCATAAATAGGCAAATCTCGCCATTGTTGAGCAAATAGTTCGTCATGCTCTTTTTGCAAATGAATGGATGAGAATCCAACCATTTTTTCAGGGGCTAAAGCAAATAGCAGTAAATCTGCAGGTGGACCAGAACTCATTACACGCTGGATTTTGTTTGGTTGTGGTAATACACCAAACAACGCTTGTTCAATGCGCCCATAAGCAGGCAAATAAGCGAGTGCCGCTAACGCCGCGCAGGATTGAATAAAGAGTCTACGATTGATTCCCATAGTGCTAAAAAGAAATTTCGTTATATTTATTGATATATAGCGCGGAAGTTAACGGAGTCATACTAAGGAGTCAATAACAAAAGAGACATTAGTCGGAAAACTCCGCTATTCTGTGATGTAAATCAGTAACAAACATTGCTATCCATACAAAGATCGCTGAACATAGTCACTCGCACTTGCGTAAGTTAGAAACACGGAATATATGAAGAAAAAAAGACCCTCACTACAGGATGTTGCCGACAGAGTCGGTGTCACGAAAATGACAGTTAGTCGCTTTTTGCGAAACCCAGAGCAGGTTTCTGAAGTGTTACGCGGTAAAATTGCTCAAGCGGTGGAAGCGTTAGGGTATATTCCCAATAAGGCCCCCGATTTGCTGTCTAATGCAACCAGCCATGCGATTGGTGTTCTGTTGCCGTCGCTGACCAACCAAGTTTTTGCTGAAGTGATCCGCGGTATTGAAACAGTGACTGACCATTATGGTTATCAAACCATGCTAGCACACTATGGTTACCTTCCTGAAAAAGAAGAGGAGCGTTTAACTTTTCTACTTTCTTACAATATTGACGGTGTGATCTTAGCAGAGCGTACCCATACTGATCGCACGCTTAGAATGTTGAAGACCGCTGGGATCCCTGTGGTTGAGATCATGGATAGCGTCTCTCCGTGTTTAGATGTTGCTGTCGGTATTGATAACTTTGAAGCCTCACGGCAGATGACAGCAGCTATGTTAGCGCGTGGCTGCCAACATGTGGTGTATCTTGGCGCTCGATATGATGAACGGACCTTTATTCGGCTACAAGGCTATGAGCAAGCGATGCGTGATGCGGGATTGGAGCCTCGTAATGTGATGACGCAAGCAAGCTCTTCTTATTCATTAGGCGCTCAGTTACTTCATGAGTGCAAAGAAAAATACCCCGAGGCAGATGGTTTATTTTGTACCAACGACGACCTTGCCATCGGTGCTATTTTTGAGTGCCAGCGTCTTGGCATTAAAGTTCCTGAAGATTTGGCAATATCAGGGTTTCACGGTCATGATGTTGGGCAAGTCATGACGCCGAAATTAGCCAGTGTTTTAACCCCTCGGGATAGTATGGGGCGTAAGGCCGCCGAAGTACTGCTTGCGCGCATTAATGGTAAAAAGTTACCACAAACGTTATTTGATGTTGGTTTTGAGTTACTGCCCGGTGAAAGTATTTGAAATTAAAAAGTGATGCAGCATATTAGTGAGAGAGGCATCACAGATCTCTTTATTTCCCTATCAAGATAATTGCTAAAAATAGCCGCACTGCTGATAATGTTACTGGTAACTGTTACCGGTAACAATTCGGTTTCTATCATCGGTAAACAAAAAATAAGCGTACCTTTTTTATTTAACACCTGAGGAGTTTCCCATGAGTGATACCCAAGCACAAAATTATACATTTGTTTTTATGGGGGTATCGGGTAGCGGTAAATCGGCTGTCGCAAGCGGTGTCGCTCAAAAAACAAATGCGGCTTTTTTAGATGGTGATTTTCTGCATCCGAGAGCAAATATTCAAAAAATGGCTTTGGGCCACGCACTGAATGATGAAGATCGCCAACCTTGGCTTGCAGCATTAAATGATGCCATTTTTGCAATGCAGCGAACCAACCCTATTTCTTTGGTTGTATGCTCTGCATTGAAAAAAAGTTATCGCGATAAGTTAAGAGAAGGTAATAAGAATCTCTATTTTATCTACCTGAAAGGGGATGCTGAGCTCATTGAAAATCGCCTCAAAGCACGTAAAGGGCACTTCTTTAAGCCTGAAATGTTGGTATCACAATTTCAGGCACTGCAAGAGCCTACATCAGAAGAACAGGATGTTCATGTTGTCGATATTCGCCCATCACTTGATGAAGTGATTGAAAATACACGTACGGCTATTCATCAAATTGTTTCTGGAGGCAATTCATGAACACCCCAGTTGAAGCATTAAGCACACTGACACTCGTTCTGACTGCGGTCGGCTCTGTGGTTTTATTACTGTTTCTTGTCATGTACGCCCGTTTACATGCTTTTGTTGCATTGATGATTGTCTCTATCGGCGCTGGATTATTTTCAGGTATGCCAGTGCAAGACATCACAGAAACGATGCAAAAAGGGATGGCAGGAACACTCGGTTTCTTGGCTATCGTTGTCGCACTTGGCGCCATGTTTGGGAAAATTTTACACGAAACAGGCGCGCTCGATCAGGTTGCGACAAAACTACTCCAATTATTTGGGGAGAAAAGAGCGCATTATGCTGTAGGGATCGCCGGTTTAATCTGTGCATTACCACTATTTTTTGATGTTGCGATCGTGCTGTTGATTGGGGTGGTATTCGCTGTAGCAAACCGCACAGGTCATAATGTTGTTCGCATGGCTATTCCGTTGTTTGCTGGGGTAGCAGCTGCGGCTGCGTTCTTACTCCCAGGGCCTACACCAATGTTGGTCGCTTCACAAATGGGCGCCGACTATGGCTGGATGATCTTAATTGGTCTGTGTGCGGCAATACCCGGTATGTTATTGGCAGGTCCACTCTTTGGCAGTTTTATTAGTAAACATGTCAGTATTGATATCCCAGCGGATTACCAAGCACCAACGATGGATCACGGCAAAATGCCAAGTTTCGGGTTTAGCCTATCTTTAGTCTTGTTCCCATTGGTATTAGTAGGCCTGAAAACTATCGGAACACACTTGGTTGAAAAAGGCTCTACGCTTGAGCATTGGCTTGAGTTTATTGGTCATCCATTTACGGCTTTATTATTAGCGTGTCTGCTAGCTGTTTACGGTTTAGGTTTCCGCTATGGCATGAATAAAGAAAAAGTCATGGAGGTTTGCTCTGCGGCAATCCAACCTGCGGGGATCATTTTATTGGTAACGGGTGCTGGTGGTGTCTTTAAGCAAGTACTTGTTGATTCCGGTGTTGGCCCCGCATTAGGTGATTCATTAATCGGTGCAGGCTTGCCTATTGCCGTTGCGTGTTTTGTCCTTGCTGGCGCTGTCCGTGTGATCCAAGGCTCGGCAACGGTAGCCTGTTTAACAACGGTTGGGTTAGTCTTGCCTGTAGTTGGTGAGTTAGGTTATTCAGGGGCACAATTGGCGGCATTAGCGACTTGTATTTCTGGTGGCTCACTCATTTTAAGCCATGTGAATGACTCCGGTTTCTGGTTGTTTGGTAAGTTTACGGGGGCAACGGAAGCTCAGACATTGAAAACGTGGACCATTATGGAAACTATCCTCGGTACTACAGGGGCAATAGTCGGTATGATCTTCTTCGCTTTCTTGTAATTTAACGACTCCCCGAAAGCCAATCGCGTTCGGGGAAGAGCAAAATAGGGCAATTCCAAAGAGATTCAATAAGCGAATTTTGTATGACCACTCGATAGGATGCGTACCATACGAATATTGTTGTTTATAGGTGGCGATGGTAATAAGAGTGGCAGATAATGCGATGAATGTATTTGCTGCTAAAAAGAATGGCGAGAGCGTATCTCGCCATTTGCTTTTTAGATTAGTTTAATAACTGGCTAAGCTGTTGATAAAAGCCTTGCGCACTTCTTTTATAGCCTTCGGCAGATAAGTGAACATTATCAGGTCGTGCGAGATCCTGTGCGGCCCATGAACGAATCGAGCAAGGCCCACCCATAAAATCCTGCCAATCCCAGAATAGGGTATTTTCTTGTGCTGCTATCGCTTTTTGGACCTTGATAACATTCTTTAAATGCACAGGCATTTTGGCATCGCAGCTTGTGGCATCGTTAAATTTAATTGAGTCATTAGGACCGACTAAAACGATGACACTTTTGGGCATATATTGGCGGATTTGACGAATTTTCTCACGCAAGCTTTGCTGGTACGCAATTAAATCTAACTTGTCGTTGAATGCTTCGTTAGTGCCATAAGCTAAGATCACCATATCGGGTGACATCTGTGCCAATGTTTCAACCCATTGTGGCTGCCATTTATCAATCATATTGATTGTCGCGCCATTAATGCCGATCGCCGATAACATAACGCCCGGACGATTTGAGCGCAACAGCCACCCTCCTAGCTTGAGGTTATTGTCATTACTTACAGTAACTTCAGCCGGTAACTGAGTATTCACAGGAGAAGAGAAGCGCCAATAATTGCCTGTTGCGGGTAATGCAACGGGTGATGAAGCCGCAGGGGAGACACTCATCTGACTGCCCGCTGTGTTTTGGTAAAGAGCTTGCAGTTGATAAACCCCATTTGCCGCTTGCAATGGCATCAGTTGTACAGTGCTCGCCGATGTCATTGGTAACGCGATAAGCCCACCAAGAGGGTAATCGAAACGCTCATCCTTACGGCTACTAAACAGTTCCCATTGCTGTTTATCGCTTCTACGGTTAATTGTCGCAGTGCGCTGCCCCGGAATGGAAATCGCAGGTACAAAACCTGGCCCCGCATCACCATAGCGTTGTTGGAACAATGTTCTTAAATTACCGCTAAAGAAATCGGCAGCAGTATGAGAATCCCCAATTTGAACAATATGGACCTGTTGATGACCTTGCTTTAGTTTGCTCGCAAAGTGGCTGAGGTTTGGCTCAGCGTTATTGATGAGCTGCCCACGTACATTCACATTTGTGAGTGTACCACCTCGTGTTGAACCTTGACTCGTCCGCTCGGCATCTTGTTGACAGGACAACAAGCTTAGCGACAGCAAAGCGATGACGCTAGCTGCCGCTAACTTGGATTTGGCTTGACGCAGTTTGTTCTGCTTCATGAGGTATCTCTTTTTCCTCTTCAAAATGAATTAATGAAAATACTTTTTCAGCTATCGCTTGTTGCCCTTTGGGGCTGAAATGGATCCCATCACCACTTCTGAGCTTAATTTTGCTGCTATCGTCGCCGAAATAATCGGAGTAAGTGAGGTCTTTGTATTTAAAGACATCATTCACGGAAAAATAAATTTCACCACTGTTTTCGACTTCGGATTGATAGAGACTCCTTAGGAACCTCATACCTTCTGATAGAGTAGATTTGCGCATATTGGGAGGGCCAACCCAGATAACATCGACATTATGTTGGCGCGCAGTCGTTAATATATCATTAATGCGAGAACGATACACCTGCTCCCATATTTCGCTTTTAAACTTCACATATTTATAGCCCGTATCTGGTGGCATATCCCATGGGTCATTAGGGCCAAGGAAAACCACCAGCACTTTAATTTTAGGGTTATCATTCAACGCTTTAGAAATGGTTTGCGGCCAATTAAAAAAGCGTGGATAAGCAAGCCCCGTGCTTTGCTTACTCAGGTTAATGCTATCGATATTATAGTGTTTCAATAGCATATTCTTCACATGTGGTGCGACACCTTGCATCATCGAATCACCCGCAAACAGAACCTGATCACCTTTCTCTAATTTCGCCACCGTTTTAGGCTCAATAGGCCCGGTATGAGCGACTTTTACTGGACCGAGTTTGTTGCCCTTTAATGTCGCCCGCGCTTGTTGGCGTTTGAGTAATTCAGGGAAGGTGACAGAGAGAGATTCTGCCGGATAGAGATAGCCATTAATAAAATGTAGCCCAACTTGATAGCCTTCAGGAAAGGTGCGTTTGCTATTTTCATTTGCGATGGCAAGTGCTTCTGCGTCTTTAGTATCTTGAGCATGTTGCCCTGACACATGATAGAGGAAAGTACTACCCGCAGCGAGTGAACCCTCATTTAAATAAGCACCATAATCCCAAACAGGGTTTCCAGACAGAGACGCCCAAGGGGGATCGCGGTGATATTTTTGCTGCCAAAAACGCTCTAATGAACCTTGATTGAGCCAAATTAATAATAGCCCTACGACCAAAACAATAAAAAAGACTTGTCCGGTTTTTATTAGATTTCTTTTAAACTCAGAAGTTAGCATAAATAAATCCCGGCATTCCTGAAGGTGAAAGCATAAACATAACAGTCAAAATAAGCGCGAGTGGAATAGGGTAATAGTACCAAGCTATATTTTGGTACTTTTTCGCAATATAGTGATATGACTGTACAAAATAAGGGTACAACAGCAATAATGCCCAAAATGCGATTAATAGGCCGAGGTTGGAGCCTATCGATGCAATAAATCCAGGCGCCCCAAACTGTGAGATCATCATGAGTGCGTCATCAAAGGTTTGGCTGCGGAAGAATATCCAAGCAAAGCAGACAAAATGGAATGTCACAATGCGCGATATAAGTGTGGTCGCGGTGTGATTAAATCGATTATTGGCCCAACCTAATTTTTCCATCCATAGATTCTTAAGGTTGAGTAAGACAATCCCTAGGCCATGAATGGCTCCCCAAATAACAAAGGTCATTGCCGCACCGTGCCATAATCCAGAAATCACCATTGCCAAAAAGACATTCGTATTCATCCGACTAAAGCCTTTTCGGTTGCCTCCTAGTGGGATATAGATATAGTCACGGATAAATGTCGAGAGGCTAATGTGCCAACGCGCCCAAAATTCCTTTAAGTTGGCCGCCATATAAGGCGCATTAAAGTTAACAGGAACTCGAAAACCTAAGAGTAAGGCAATACCAGTTACTAAGTTGGTATAACCTGAGAAGTTAAAATAAATATTCCATGCATAGGCATAGGTTGCGACGAGTATTTCCCCTGCACTGAAGCCTGCTGGCGCATCAAAGACAGGGTTCACAAAGTTTTCCGATAAATAGGCACTAAATAGAAACAGTTTAACCAGCGCTAATGAAATAAGTAGGATTGCTTTTCGCGCATCCAGTATTTCGCGGCTTTCTGCTTGAATTTGTGGAATAAAATTCTTTGCTCGGTTAATTGGACCAGCGACAATACTCGGAAAAAAGCTAAGGTATAGCACGACATCGAAGAAATCGGCTTTGGGGATCTCTTTGCGGCAAACTGAAAGTGTATAGCTGACGGAATGGAAAGCATAAAAAGAGAGTCCAAGCGGCGCTAATAATTCAATAATAGGTAAACCTACATTAAGCCCCAATTTATCGAAGGTTTGCTGGAGTGTTTCTTGAAAAAATGAGTAGTATTTAAATGCAGTAAAGCAACTGATTATTCCTATCGCGAGTAATGTAAATACCCATTTATTGGAAAGCCAATTTGAAACCCAATTAGTAAGAAAATAAATAAATAGGGTATAGCCGAATAAGATATAAGCAAAATCGGGATTAAAGGAATAAACAAAAAAATAACTTGCGGTTATTAGTAGCCCATTTTGAAGCTTCGCACTAGGCTGGCAGCTCCAGTAAATAAGGAAAAATACCAAAAAAGAGCCAAGAAACTCGAATGAGAAAAAATTCATATAAGACTCAGATTGTTAATTATTGTTGCATACTCGTCATACATCAAGTTAGCTGCGCTACCGACTACATTTATTCACACGTGCCACAAAATAGGGGATCTACTTAGTGTGTGTTTCTGTATCGCTTAACGGCATCTCGAATTATTTGAAGTATAAATGTGTATTCACATCATATTAATAATCGGCCTGGTTGCAATAAGAAAAAATCCACTTTATAAAAAAGTGGATTTTAGATGAGTACTTGTACCTGGTGATACAAATTAAATTCGAGTCGATGCCGTTTTTTGAGCTTGTGTAATCAGTTCTTCATTGCTCACGTACATCTCTTGCAAATAACGGTTATAAGAGGAACCTAGTTGTGAATACCCTTTCATATCATTGATAAGCTTGGTTGTATCTAGCTCATCTTTTGATAAACGTTGTTTTGCTCTAGACGATCGTAGTGACTCGTAGGCATTGTGAGTATTCATATTCTTCATATAGGCAGACACGGTCTCTTCAACAGAGTTATAGGCGGAATAGCCTTTAATTTTCCCCTGATTGACTTGGCAACCTCTGCCGCATCTCATACCAAATAAATTACCGTTTTGCTGTGCTAGCTGTGACGTTCCCCAACCTGACTCAGTGGCTGCTTGGGTCGCAACCAAATGGGTTGGCATGATATCAACACGGCTTAACAGCTTATCCCAATTGACTCTATTTGGGCTGGTACAGGTCATACCATAGCTATTACATATTTGAGCTAGACGGCGAAGTTCTTGTGCGCTCCACTTTTTGTTTTTGCGTACAGAAAGTAACCATTTACGCTCAGCCATGATTTCTTGATTGATTTTTTCAATCACAGGGACAATCGTTTTTAAAAACGCTTTCTTACGTGGTGTACCGGATGGGTATTTTCGCAAATCAGGCAGAGGTGTATGAGCCTGATTTGAGCTCTGCACGGCCTTGTGAGAATACTCTTTCTTGAGTGTGGTACTGGTACTTGTTGAGCCAAAACTCAACCCCGAAAATAAAAATAACAGTAAGAAAGCGAAGACGGCGTTTGTCCTCATCGTTCGAGAGGGCATTTGCTTCTCCTAATTTCTCTGAACAAAAATCGAGCGAATAGTAACAGAATAATTTTTGGGTAGCTACTTTTATCCGGATGACTTTAGCTAAATTACTGCATTTTCACATTGTGATTTATTTTTTGTTTAACTTATCCTTGTTTAATAATGTTTTTATATTTATTGTGTTAATATTACACTTAAAACTAATAAATATTACTGATGTATTGATGCAAAAAACAAGTTAACTTAACTCAAATATGGGTAAATAACACACAGTTCACCTCGTTATTATAAGGTTATTTTGCTTGTTTATTAAGCGATCGATAGCCTGTTTTTTATACAAAATTGGTAATTTGCGTTTTTATCAAAGGGTGATGATATTAATATGAGCAGTTTCCGGGTGAAAAAATGAGCTAAAAAATGCGGAGGAGGGGGTGAAAAATCGGTGGAAATTTAGCCTAAGTGAGCAATCTCCACCTATTTTTGTTTAGGTTGTTTTAAAACGACAATCGCTGCTGCTGTTGATCCTGTTTTTGCGCTTTGGTGGATAAGGCTGGAAAATCAGCGACGGTCCAATAGGTTTGCGGAATAGGCAATTGGGCCATCTTTTTTGTCGGTAATAACCTAAGTTGCGCAAGCTGGTGTAAAACATAGCCTCGATACTCGTTAGGCAAACTTAAACGTAAGTGCTCAGTGGGTATCATTTGCAAAGGTATTAAAGGATAACGATTATCTGAGGTATCGTAGTCACGGGTTAACACAAGGAATTTTTCAGGAACTCGTTGGTAGCTATTCCACCATAAGCCATCGACACGGTCGAACATCTTCCGAGTTTGTGATTTACTATTCGCACCTAGCTGCTCCAATGCGATAGGCAGGGTGTTTTCCAGAGATTGAGAGAACATCGGCAATGATTGCGCTCTCCCCTGTAAAATTAATGTCATGGCTAAACGGGCGCCAAGTAGGTTGGAATAGAGGTCTTCTGGTGAAAAAGCTGAGATCCCCTCGGAAAAGCCGGGAACAGATTGGTAACCATACCATTGGGCAATTTCATGCCAAGCTGCTAGCTGGAATGCCAATTTTGCTGCTAAATAAGCGCTAAGTGTATAACGCTCCTGAGCGGAAGTCGGGGGCGCAAATGAGTGGAAGACGATTTGTCGGCTAGCCAGTTCATCACTTAATTTGAGCGTCCAGCCTTCCCCCAGTTTTGGGTAAATTTGACTAAACAAAAAGAGGGTATAGTCAGCCGTGTCCCTGACATGGGAAATATCGATAAACCCGCCTTTCTCGCTATATAACAGGCCAACTTTTTCCTTACTCACGCCCATTAAAGCGGCGGTGGCCCCGAAAAAGCTATCATTGTAATGATGTTCACCTAACTTATCGGCTTCGACGATATTATCGATCGTATAGAAAGGAACTGGGATACCCCAAAGTTGTGCGTGCAGATCATAGCCAAAAGCGCAACAGGCTCTTAGGCCTTGAGGCGGTGCTAGAGGGGATAATACTGGCCATGTCTGAGTCGCTGATTCGTGAGTATCACTACTCAGCTCAGGAAGAACGCTGGGTTGCTTGTAGGGGGTAGTGTTTTGGCATGCTGCTAATAATAAAGTGAATATAAGCATGATTAATCGCTGTAACATTAAAAAGCTTCCCCTACTTGAAAATAAAAACCAGTGCTATTGCGACCAACCCCAAAATCGAGCCGTACATTCATACGTGGTTTGAATTCAAAACGATAACCGACACCCGTGGTAGGCAACCAATGACCTTCACCTAATTCAGCCGTTTTATCGCTCATCGTGCCTGTACCTACCCAGCCGACGATACCATGACGCCAATCGAGTTTATGCCGTAACTCTAATTGTGTCGTAAAAATATTATTATCGCGATAGCGACCTTCATAGTAGCCTCGCATACGATTGGCGTTACCTAATAATGACAGCTGATCCCATGGTACTTCACCCGTGGTAAATCGTGCATAGTTATCGAGTGCTATGACTGTGTTTTCAGTGAGCTCGTGGTAATAGGCGTATTGTAATTGGGTACTTTGAAAACGTGTATCGCTGCCAAAACTCGGCGAAAAATAAGTGTAGACCGCTTCGAAAGCCTGCCCGTGATGCGCATTTGGCAAAAAGTCGCGTGTATCATAACTAAAGTAGGCACTCATGCCTGAATTAATAACAGACTGCCCGCCAATTGATTGTTGAAAATAATGTTTAGCACCATCATCAGGGTCGTTAGCATTAATAGAAGAAAAGTTCCAGCCGAGCCCAATATAAGTAGCGTCGGTGAGACGATAGAGTGCACGAGGCGTAATTTCAAATTCTTGAGAGTGATATTTTTCTTTATTATGGTCATTCTTACCGGCGGCGTAACCTTTCCCCCAATAGTAGGTTGGAATATTGTTTAACGTACCAGAAACAAATAACCGCCATTGGTCATGGTCAATAAAGTTATAGTTGGTAAAGTTAACGCCAAATGCGCCTGTAGAAGAGGCAAAGCCACTTAAACCTATTGAAGACGGTTGAGTCTCTTTATCATTTTTATCAATGCGGTATAACCCCACTAATGCAGTACCTATACCAATCCCCATTTCGGGGGTGTAGAAAGGGCCGGGCAATAACCCCCAATCAATGGTTTTACTCTCATCGAAATGGTTTGTACCACCAAGATCATTTAACCAGCCATCAATTTTTTGCCGATCAGGTAGCAGTTCCGCTTGCGTGGGGAGGGCAATAAAAAGGCTGAGCAGTGTCAGCCTTAATAAAGAAGAGTGTTGTTGCTGCAGCATTAAAAACGAAACTCACCTGAGATATAAAAACTATTGCGGTTATTAAAGCCAACTTCGGTCAGAACATTAAAATTGCGAGTCAGTTCAACGCGTGCGCCGACAATGTTATTCCATTTATGGGCAAGATGTTGTTTAACATCGAATTTTGTGTCACCGGGTGCAAATATCATCCATTTGCTTAAATCAGGAGGTAGATCAAGCTTACTGATATCCCCTTTAAAACGTTGGGTAATATCTTGGTACATAGCACCAGTCCAAACTTGAATTTTTGTATTTCCTTGACCGCTAATCAGAGGATCAAAAATAAACTCATAACCCACACGTGGGGTAATAACTAAGGCTGAGATATCGCCGTCTAAAATATCTAGATTTGTTCTAGTATAGTTAGCATCTAAGGTTGTAAAGAATTGGTTGTACCCGCCAGCAAAAGTGACACCACCGCCGTATGTTTTCCCTTCATACTCTAATTCGAAAGGTAAATTCTTCCCGATAGGGATAATCCAATCTGTGCCCCAAGGTAATTTCATTCGGGCTTCTACGTTATTTAGATTTGTTTTTGATGTTCCTTTTGTTTTTCCATAGAGCCCATACACATTCATAAAAGGGAACACCCAAGCATCAAGCTTTAAGACATGTGACTCATTTTTACTACGTGTATGCCCAGTTTCGATATGGAGTAATTTCTCTAAGTCCATATTTGAATTAGAAATAAAACCGATTTTATCCACGACAACATCTTGACGCAGGTTCATATAGCCGTAGCTCACACCAAAAGGCTCTGGGATATCGTAACCGCGGGCGCGTGCTTCATCGCCCCAAATTGGTAATACACGAGATTCGCTTGAGGATGAGCGCGTAATACCACCTTCGCTGTTATTTTGTGGAACGCCAGACTCACTCATGGTGATTGAAAAAAGTGGGCGATCACTATCAGCAAAGCTGACAGGAATAGAAAAACAACAAGAGAGTAGCAACGCTTTGCTAAGTTGAATGCGTGTCATAAATAGGCTCAACATTGAAATAAACAAGGGAAAACAAGTCTATAAAAGACGAGTGATAAGTTTAGCATAATAGGGGAATTAATAGATGGCGTTAAATGCTGTGTTTGAAGAAAACTTGAGCTTGGTCAATTACTTTTTATAGTCTATTAGATTGAGAAGGAAGTGTTCACAAACAATAAAAGAAGCGGGGAGCTTCTTTTATTGACGATCGTCTGATTATTTCTGTTTGTTTTGATGAAAATGCACACGCTCATGGAAGTAGGCTTTTAAATGATCTTCCATTTGGTGTACTTTTTGCTCTAATGCATTGATCAAAACATCATCATTGTTCATATCAAAAACACGCTCCATCGCGAGCTGATCAACGTACTGTTTTTGCTCTTTGGTGAGTTCTGCCATATCTAAAGCCCATATTTAAATGTCATAAAAGAGAGTATCCAAGAGGATAGTTGAATTAAGGTTATTGTGCCTGAGTGACTTCGGATTGAAAAGTAGAATAAGTTGTTGTCGAATAATGACTATTTCTAAATATACAGATAATCATTTTAATATGAATTCGTTAAGATTATTCACAATATAAAACGATAGACTAAGCTGCTATCCTTTGCCGAGTAAATAAATTATAGGCTTATATAATGAATAATAAACAACAATACCTCGATATTGCCGCCGGTAAAGGTGAAAAAGAAGCATCTATGATGGTGGCAATCCCTGCCTCTGAATTAACGTTATCTCTCTTAGAGCTACGTTTAGAAGAGCAAGACTATTTTACTGAAGGTGAAATTGATTATTTACCTGAAAGTGAAAGTGATTTTTTCTTTTCATGTAAACGCGGAGAAGAAGAACTGCGTTTTTATGTCTCATTAGTGGATAGTGATCCTGAGTACGTCATTAATCCCTATTTTTCAACCGATCCAATTAGCCCGGAATTGTATGCAGAGGCAAGCGCTGCACCGCAAGCGGTGATTGTTGAGTGTCTATTTCGAGACCAGCCATTGGTTAGCTATCTACAGCAACTAAAACTTATTCAAATATTAGTCCCTGATTTATTGTTGGGGCTTGATTTATCGGCGGCAGGGAAAGTCTTTACTCGTGAATGGTTAAATTTCCAACTTATCGATGACTTAATGCCAAGTATCGATTCTTTATATGTTGTTCACGCTATTTATGATCATGACGAAAGTGAAGAGCAAGAGAACGAGGAGCGTGGCCCAACCATGTATTGGTTCCACACGCATGGCCTTGCACGTTGTGGCTTATCCGAAGCGGAAATCATTATTCCACATCCGATTGCTTCTTATTACGGTATTCCAGAGCTATTTTGGAGCTTTGTTAATAACAGCATTACACATGGCAAAATTGAGTTTAATGAACCAATTTTTATCGGACAAACAGAAAGTGGTTATGAGTATTTAGTGGCGCTACCGTTTGAAGAAGGCTTAAAACATGTTGGGCAATCAACGCCAATTGATAATTTGAAACCACTCGAAGAGATGAATTATGAATTTGGCGATGCTGATTCCAACCGTTTTATGGGGGATTGGCAGGATCGTGATGAGTCTCATCAACATCCGTCTGTGATGCTCTTTAGAGTGACACAAGAAGAACCAGTTTTAGAAAGCTTTTTTAAAGGTTTTGAAGATCAAAACGCCATGATGTTTATGCGTACCGACGAAGAAACGGCGGATATGTCTCGTAAGGCTAAATTGCGTTGGGAATACTTCACCCATATGCTGGATAACTATGGTCCGAAACCTGTAGTACAGAAAAAAGGCTTCTTTTCTAAGCTACTTGGAAAATCAGACACCGAAGAAGAGAGCGAATGGCGTTTCTTGGTGAAATGTGGCATCGGTTATCGTGACGAGGAAGATGACTACGATGGCCATGAGCATATGTGGTTTGAACCCGTTTCATGGAACGGTGATCAGTTTGAGGGGCGCTTGATCAATCATCCTTTCTATGTGAAGACGATGCAGGAAGGGGAAGTATATCCTTTGGCTCGTGATGATATCACCGACTGGACCATCTATTACCAAGACGGTAATTATACTCCGGATACCATTTATAAATTACTGTCTGGGTCTCAAGTGCATTAAATCTCTGCTTAGCTGCACTCGGATAATTTAGCGTATAGAATGGGTACTTTGAGTACCCATTTTTATTACAGAGTGTCGTATATGAATGAAACTGAATTATATCAATATGCGTTATTTATGCTGTCTCGCCGTGATTACGGAACGGCGGAGTTATCAGCACGCATGAAACGGCGTATGTATGAAAAAAATGACGGTATTATTGACGACCCGTTGATTGAGCGGGTAATTGAACGTTTAGGTGAACAGCATTTCCTGAATGATACTCGCGTCATAGAGCTACAGTTACGTAGTTATATTCGTAAAGGTTATGGACCATTACGGATCAAGCAGGAATTACGCCAAAAAGGTTTTACTGCGACTTTAATTGAACAGCAGTTTGAGCAGCTTGATGTGGATTGGTTTGAGCTTGCGACGGATGTGCGTTGTAAAAAATTCGGCGATGAAATTCCTCGCGACTTTAAAGAAAAAAGCAAGCAAGTCCGTTATTTACAGTATCGAGGTTTTTCAGGTGATATGATTTTTGAACAGTTTCTATAACCCATCATTTAATTTTTTAATCACATGCCTACGCGTACACGACCCCTCAAAACAACTAGATTGGTGCGGCTAATCGGTTTTCTCCAATTCCAGATAAGTGCTATTTGCAATACGACGTGAATAGTTTTTACCCTAGGAGGCATTATTACGGCCTTGATAGTGCCTGTTTTTTTACACGCCGAACAAAAAACTTTCATACCCTCTGTTGCGATATCGATATCTTTCTGACTAGCAACATCGCTTCCTTCTAATACAGTACCGTCCGTTGATGTGGTATCTCCTTTTTGAATCACTTTACGGTTATCAATGGTGCAGCGCATTTTCTTCTTTGTGCCTAATCACTTCGTTTTCCTTGACGTACTAAGTGCCAAATGGTTGTGCCTAGATCATTTTTACCCACATCAAAAGCAAAATCCCCTTGCTCAAAATAGGCCTCTAATGGAGATCCTGTTTCATTGTGGTAATACTGTCCACTTCCCATTAATTAAGACACCCTAAACTAGCGTTTTCTAACTGTTGACTGATTGCCCTGTATTGCATGGCTAACTGACTGTCCTGTGTCGCGAATTCCCCGACACGCTGAGATAACGCGCTCTTACGCTTATCGTCCATGGTGCAGTTGGTCAATTCGATATTGTGGCTCTGCGTCTGATATCTTTTGGCTGACCGTTTTCACTCGGTCAGGTTCTGATACTCGCTCACGCTCCAATACGTGAGAAACAGACTGATCCCTGCCAATATCAACACCAGTACGTCCCCTTTAAACTCAAATTTTTCCCTCCAGTTTATCCATCGCGATCAGGAAATAGCTGTCTACGGTGAAGCAAATTCTGTGCTGTTTGATGAGGTACAAACGGCGCTGCACGTGGCGTATCGAGATAATGGTTTCTCCGCTCGGCAGTGGGCTAGTCTTTCTTTTTCCATCCTTATAAAATTATTTACCATTTAATGTATTGCTAATGTGTTTATTTGTCATAATTATCTGATATTGACATGATCCGCGTCAGTAAATCCCGTTCATATCTTGGGCAAAGTACCATCAAATAAAAAATGAAACAGGCAGGGGAAGTATATGATTGAGTTGTTAATTGGCGTCATCGTCGCGATAGGCGTTGGGCGCTATATTATCAAAGGCTATTCAGCAACGGGTGTGTTGATGACAGGCGGTATTTTACTCCTGATCATTACCGTGCTTATGGGGAAAAGTATTTTACCAGAAGCAGTAAAACCTACGGGATGGCGTGCGACCGACATTATTGAGTATATAAAATACTTATTGATGGATCGTGGTGGCAACTTAGGGATGATGATCATGGTGTTGTGTGGGTTTGCCTCTTATATGACCCACATTGGCGCAAATGATGTTGTTGTCAAAATTGCGTCAAAACCATTAAAGATGATCAACTCACCTTATATGTTGATGGTTGCCGCTTATATTGTCGCTTGTTTAATGTCATTGGCCGTTTCTTCGGCGACGGGGCTAGGGGTATTATTAATGGCGACCTTGTTCCCTGTCATGGTAAATGTGGGGATTAGTCGTGGCGCCGCAGCCGCTATCTGTGCTTCACCAGCGGCCATTATTTTAGCGCCAACTTCTGGCGATGTGATTTTAGCGGCAGAAGCTGCCGAAATGCCGCTCATTGATTTTGCTTTTAAAACGACGTTACCTATTTCAATTATTGCGATCGTAGCCATGTCTATCGCTCACTTCTTCTGGCAGCGTTTCCTCGATAAAAAAGAGCAGGTCAACACAGAAATGTTGGATGTGAGTGAAATTAAAACTCATGCTCCGACTTTTTATGCCATCTTACCGTTCACCCCGATTATTGGTGTGCTGATCTTTGATGGTAAGTGGGCGCCTGAATTACACATCATCACAATTATTGTTGCTTGTATTATTTTGGCAGCAGTTATTGAATTTTTACGTAGTTTCAATGCCAAACAGGTCTATTCGGGGTTAGATGCCTGTTATAAAGGTATGGCTGATGCATTTGCCAGTGTGGTGATGCTGTTGGTGGCCGCTGGGGTCTTTGCACAAGGCTTAAGTAGTGTTGGCTTTATCAAGGGGCTAATTGGTTTAGCGCAATCCTTCGGCTCTGGTGCAATAGTGATGATGATTGTACTGGTCATTATCACCATGTTAGCGGCGATGACAACAGGCTCAGGGAACGCGCCTTTCTATGCCTTTGTTGAACTTATTCCTCATTTAGCAAAACAGATGGGAGTGAATCCAGCCTATTTAGTGATCCCTATGTTGCAGGCTTCTAACCTAGGACGAACATTATCACCCGTTTCTGGCGTTGTCGTCGCGGTATCCGGTATGGCAAAAATATCACCATTTGAAGTGGTCAAAAGAACCTCCGTTCCTGTATTAGTGGGCCTTTTGGTGGTGATTATTGCAACGGAAATTTTGGTTCCAGTATATCGCTGATCACTTTTTAGTGTTGTGATTGGAAAAGCGGCTGAAGCGATCTTTTTTCAGCCGCTTTTTTATTTGAAGGCGGATAGTTAATCACGCTAGTAATCGAAAATTTGTTAATTTTTAGTGTGTTTCTTTAAATAAAATAAGGTTTTTTATTTTTTATTCTCCCCCATTTTTCCCTATTAAGCGCCTTTTTTGAGATCTGCACCAAAAAGACAAACAAAAGCCGGAAAATAAGCTAGGTACTCAATAGTAATTGATGCAAAATCCGCACATCTTTTTTATATGAACAATTAATGATAATGCTATGAAGACGACAGACAAACCAGTTAACAAATGGACTTATAAAGATTTTACATGGGTCTTATCTTTATTCGGCACCGCGGTTGGTGCGGGGGTGTTATTTCTACCGATTAAAGCAGGAAGTGGCGGTTTTTGGCCGCTGGTAATACTTGCATTGATTGCGACGCCAATGATTTGGTTAGCACATAAAGGATTGGCTCGTTTTGTTTTATCCGCGAAAAATCCCAATTCAGATATTACGGATACGGTAGAAGAGCATTTTGGTAAAACGGGGGCGAACATTATCACGTTTGCCTACTTTTTCGCTATTTACCCAATCGTTCTGATTTACGGTGTGGGTATCACTAACACGGTTGACTCCTTTTTAGTTCACCAGTTACACATGGAGCAGATGCCACGTTGGCTACTGTCTGGGATATTAATTGGTGCGATGACGGCGGGTGTGTTGTTTGGGCGTGACTTGATGTTACGCCTGACTTCCGTGATGGTTTATCCTTTAGTTTTCATTTTGTTAGCTTTGTCCATCTACTTTATCCCTAGATGGAATACCTCTATGCTAGAAGTGAGCCCCGATTGGGCCGCAATGCCAGTCGTTATCTGGATGGCGATCCCGCTTATCGTGTTCTCATTCAACCATAGCCCGATTATCAGCCAGTTTACAAAAGATCAGCGTCAGCAATTCGGTGATAATGCGGTCATTAAAACGGATATGATCACAGGCGGCGCAGCATTGATGCTCACTGGATTTGTGATGTTTTTTGTTTTTTCGGTGGTCTTGTCATTAAGTCCTGCTGAGCTTAAAACCGCAAATGACAAAAACATTAGTGTGTTATCTCATATGGCGAATATTGACTCATCGTCGATTATCTCTTACCTCGGGCCGATTGTTTCTTTTACCGCTATCGTATCAAGTTACTTTGGACACTTCTTAGGGGCACATGAAGGCTTAGTTGGGTTAATTAAATCTCGTACTTCTTTCTCAGTGAGAAAAATTCAAACGGTATCCATGCTGTTTATTGTTCTCACAACATGGATTGTCGCTATCAAAAACCCAAATATTATCTATATGATTGAGACGCTGGGTGCGCCAATGATAGCTGCTATTTTGTTTATTCTGCCAGTCGTTGCGATGCGTATTGTGCCGGCGATGAAAAAATTCAGCACATCAATTGTTGCGCAGATCTTCACCATTATTTGTGGTTTAGCGGCTATCACTTCCGTCCTTTATGGTCTATTGCAACAATTACTCTAACAACTCCCCTCCTGTATGAGGGGGCTCACCCTAATAGGTACATAACGCTCTGATATTTAGGCCCGTAAACGGGCCTTCAGATAGAGGAGCGTTCACTACGCAAAGATGCGTCTCGTATTCTTACTCACCATATCGACAGCGATCCCTCTACATCAAAATGCGCTATAGCGATATTTAAATTGCCAAAGCGTTCACTTTTCTTTCAGATATTCTGTCGAATGTGTGCCTTCTGCATTTCGGTGAAAAATAATAGGATATTCACACTTCCATCTAGTAAACGCTAAGCTTTTCGCGTTCTCCATTAGGGGGCCTTTTTGATTTCTTTTTTAATCTTTGTGATCGCTAGGTCGCGGCTGTTTTAACAAATTAAAAGAGGCTTTTTATATTTTAAAGTTATGATTAAGCACTTAATAAATCACGAATGACACGGCGTTACTCCTTCGCCCTTGTTAATCAATAGGATATTCAGCTATGTGAAATAATTTCACATTGAGATGGGTTGTCTGCTTAATACAATTAGATAATATCTATTGATATAACAGATACGTAGTAAATACAGATATGCTATATCAGGTCATATTGTTTACTGCGGCATAATAAGGATAACAAATGAAATTAGAAACATTATCGATTCATGCCGGCTACTCACCCGATCCAACCACCAAAGCGGTTGCTGTTCCTATCTATCAAACAACGTCTTACGCTTTTGATGATACACAACATGGCGCAGATCTGTTTGACTTGAAAGTCGCAGGAAATATTTATACCCGTATTATGAACCCTACCAATGATGTTTTAGAGCAACGCGTTGCCGCCTTAGAAGGCGGGATTGCTGGGCTGGCTGTAGCATCTGGGATGGCGGCAATTACGTATGCTATCCAAACTATCGCACAAGCGGGCGATAATATTGTTTCGGTTGCCAAATTGTACGGTGGTACTTATAACTTAATGGCGCATGCACTACCTCGTTTTGGTATCGAAACGCGTTTTGCAGAACATGATGATTTAGCCGCTTTGGAAGCTCTGATTGATGATAAAACCAAAGCCGTATTTTGCGAATCTATCACTAACCCTGCTGGGTTTATTGTCGATATTGCGGCATTAGCGGAAGTGGCTCATCGCCATGGTGTGCCTCTAATTGTGGATAACACGGTGGCAACGCCTTATTTATGCCGTCCATTTGAACATGGTGCTGATATTGTCGTGCATTCCTTGACTAAATATATTGGCGGTCATGGCACTTCTATTGGCGGAATGGTCGTAGACTCAGGTAAGTTCCCTTGGACTGAGCATGCAGATCGTTTTTCGTTATTGATTGAGCCAGATATTGCATACCATGGAGTTAGCTATACTGAGCATTTTGGTGCGGCAGCTTTTATTGCTCGCTGCCGCGTAGCACCATTACGCGGAACGGGTGCCGCGCTTTCTCCATTTAATGCCTTTTTGATTTTACAAGGGCTAGAAACGTTGGCTTTACGTATGGAGCGCCATACAGAGAATGCGTTGAAAGTCGCACAGTTTTTGGAAAAACACCCTCAAGTGGCTTGGGTGAAATACGCGGGGCTGCCTAGCCACCCTGAGCATGCGTTGGCGCAAAAATATATGAATGGCAAGCCTGCCAGTATTATGTCGTTCGGTATTAAAGGTGGGCAGGACGCTGGGGCGCGTTTTATTGATGCTTTAAAATTAATCGTCAGGCTGGTCAATATTGGTGATGCTAAATCATTGGCGTGCCATCCGGCTTCAACGACCCACCGCCAGCTTAACGATGCTGAATTAGCGAAAGCGGGTGTTTCACGTGACATGATCCGCCTTTCTATTGGTATTGAACATATTGATGATATTTTGGCGGATCTTGAACAAGCGCTGCATGCTGCGCAATAAAGCCATCTACTGAATCAAGCTACTTAATATGTGCGATTATTGATAATACAATATTTATCGATAATCGCTTTTTTGTATCGCTTTATTTTATTTAAGTCTATTACTCCATTGATGGGTATTTGTCATCGTTAATTGATGTTATCGAATTAAGAGAGTAATTAAACGAATGATTATGTCTTAAATATTTTATGGAATAATGTTTTAACGTTGAACTATTTTAAACCACTCCAGTCTTACATTACCGAAAAGCTTGAAATGTGCGTTAACACTTTATTTTATATTCATTTATTGATTGTTTAAGAACGGCAAATTAATTTTTTATTTGTTTATATGAGGTTTACTCACACTGATGATAATAGTGTGATTAACCTGATTAAAGCTAAATAATAGCCCGATGTTATGTCACTTTAAGGTGAACAATAATATTCAGGTTTATATCTAATTATTATTAAACATTTATCGAAAGAATGGTTGAGAAACATGATTATGGCAAATAATAAGGTTGCCTACCTTAAGTGGTGCCTGCTATTTGGGTTTGTATTACTCACTTATTTTATTCCTCTTCCGGGGCGGCTTCTTTGGCAACCTGATGAGTTACGTTATGCTGAAATAAGTCGAGAATTGATTCTAAGTTATAACTGGAGCGTACCTGAACTTCTCAATATTCGTTATTTTGAAAAGCCCATTTTTGGGTATTGGGTAAACGCATTTTTTCAAATGCTGTTTGGTGAGAACAACGTTTCCGTTAGGCTTGGTGTTGTTTTTAGTACCTTAATCAGTGCATTGTTTGTTTATCTCAGTGCAAAAAGGGCATGGCAAAAAGCCGATCTTGCATTTAATGCCACACTGATTTACCTCTCAATGCTCATGATACTCGCGATGGGAACATACAATATCCTTGACCCGATATTGACCGCGTTTATCACAATGGCGATTTTCTTTTATCAGTGGGGGCTAACAACACAGGTTTTTTCACAAAAGCTAACCGCCTTTATCTTATTAGGTATCGCAGGTGGATTAGGGCTGATGACAAAAGGCTTTTTGGTTTTAGTCATCCCAGGCTTAGTGATTTTTTTAACGTCAATTTACTATAAACAGTTTAAGGAAGTTTTCTGCTTTGCCTTTGTGGCTTTGTGCAGCATGTTTATTGTCTGCTTGCCTTGGGCCATCATGATTGCTAGTCGCGAGCCAGATTATTGGCGTTATTTCTTTTGGGTGGAACATGTGCAGCGCTTTATGTCAGAGAACGCCCAAAACCGTTCACCTTTCTGGTTTTATATTCCAATAATGCTTGCAGCAGTATTACCTTGGCTGGGCTATTTTTTTGCTTCACTGATAAACAGTGTTCGCCAAAAAGGGCTACATCTCTATTTCTTGCTGTGGTTCTTAGTTCCTTTCATCTTTTTTAGTATTACGAAAGGGAAGCTACTGACCTATATTTTGCCTTGTATTGCCCCCGTTGCGATCTTAATGGCCGCGTATATTGATAAGATACAGCAACAACAACAGACTGGCGCTATCCGCCTGAATGCCATTATCAATATTTGTATTGGCTTATTTACGGCAGCGGCAATCTTCTTTTTACCTTACTTTGGGCAACTCGATATTTATGCGGCAGATGAAGATAATAAGCGGTTACTTGCAGCAAGCGCATTTTTATTTTGGGGTGTGATTGGCATCATTTCATATCGCAGACGTTTTTGGGCGTGGGCAGCGGCATGTACTTTGGTATTGAGCCTCAGTGTGGGGTATGTGATCCCAAATCATATCGCCAGCAATAATACGCCACAAAAGCTCATCGAAAAATATCGCCCTCAGCTATCGAATAAAACCTATTTATTGACGAATAATGTGGGGTTAGGTACGGCACTCGCATGGGTTTTAAAGCGTAGTGATATTACGATGCTCCACCAAAGTGGTGAACTGAGTTATGGGTTGAAATACCCAGATGCAGCAAACCGCTTCTATCGGTTAGATCAGTTACCTACCTTGTTAGAGCAACATAATTATCAGGATGTTGCGGTCGTTGTTGAAGGCACGCAAGATAGGATATTAAATTCGTTACCGGGGAAACCGATTATTATTCGAGAGGGGAATTTAGTTTTAGTCCTCTATGAGGGCCGAAAATAATCGCATGCTCAACAAAAAAGCCGCATAGTGACTATGCGGCTGATTATGTATTTAGGCTATCTCGTGGCCTTATAGAAGGTTGGTACCTCTTTTTCATGCGAGGATTTAGCTTCGCTACTTGTTAGCCCATGATAAATCATTAGCATAGCAAAGCTATTGTTCATCGTACTCATTTCGTTGCCACTGATACCTCGACTATTTTTCGAATGACGATTCGTTATGCTGTGGTTCATGACGCTTTCTCCTCATCTTCTTTTAGCAGGCGGTTCGCTTCGGCAAGCTCATAACGCCTTGGTGTTAATGCGGTTGCACTGTGATTACGTGCAAGCAATGAGTAAATGGTTGGTAAAACGAACAGTGTGAACAGGGTTCCAACTAACATACCTGTGACAATCACTAAGCCCAGACCGAAACGGCTGTTTGCGCCCGCACCTGTCGCAAATAACAGGGGAACTAAGCCAATCACCATCGCGGCAGTTGTCATCAAAATGGGGCGTAAACGAATTTGAGCGGCTTTCAAAATAGCTTGGCGCTTGTCGAGGCCCTCGTGAGCTTGTAATTCGTTAGCAAACTCCACCATCAAAATACCGTGTTTACTGATGAGGCCAATGAGCGTCACCAAGCCAATCTGGGTATAAATATTGAGGGTGGCATATCCCAAGGCGAGAGGAATTAATGCCCCACAAATTGACAACGGTACGGTGATTAAAATAATCAGTGGGTCGACTAAGCTTTCATACTGTGCAGCAAGAACCAGATAAATGATGATGAGCGCCGCCATAAACGCAAAGGCGAGGGTATTGCCTTCTTGCTTATATTGGCGCGAATCAGATTGCCAGTCATGGCTGAAACCTGCGGGTAGTGCACTAGCAATACTCTCTAAGTAAGAAACGGCTTGTCCTAATGTGACGCCCGGTGCAGGGATAGCTTGGAAAATCGCCGCATTTTGCTGATTGAACTGAGTTAACTTGTTCGGTTCAATTTGCGTATTGATCTCAACAACTGTTGATAGCGGGATCATTGTGCCATCTTGTGCTTTGACATAGTGACGAGCAAGCGCATCGGGTGTTAATCGTTGGCTGCGTACACTTTGAGGGATCACATCATATGAACGTCCGTCCATACCAAAGCGGTTAATATAGTTTTCACCAACCAATAATGTGAGTGATTCACCGATATCTTGCATGCTGATACCAAGACTATTGGCTTTGGAGCGGTTAATTTTGACTTCAACCACAGGGTTGTTGTAGTCAAGATCACTGTCTACGACCATAAACAATCCACTTTCGCGAGCTTGTTGCTTGATCTCTTCCATGGTTTTATACAAAACGGGGTAACCTTGTGGGCTACGCAGCACCATTTGTACTGGCAAACCGCCTGTAGAGCCAGGTAGAGCCGGTAACTGGAAGACAAAGATACTGTTACCTTCAACGTCACCTACTTTAGCTTGTAAGTCTGATTGAATGGCAGAAGCAGGGCGATCTCGTTTCTCCCATGAGGTGAGGTTAGTTCCCCCAAAGCTTGATGAGATACCGTCTGTGCCATTGATGATCCAAGTACTTTCCGTCTCAGGCAATTCCATCATCACATCATGCAGTTTATGAGAAAAGCGCTCTACATACTCTAAGTTAGCGTGTTGGGGTGACTTAATTGCTGTCAATACGGCAGACTGGTCCTCAACCGGCGCGAGTTCACGGGGGGCTGATTGGTACAGGAGAGGTAAGCTGATGAAGACAAATACCGCGATAATGCCGGTGATCCAACGATGCCTCAGTGAGAAATTCAGCCCTTTGGTATAGTAATGAGCGAGGAAAGCGAAGAACTTTTCCGCCATATGTGCCATGCGGCCTTCATTCTGTTTTGAGTTCAACATAAACGAACTCATCACAGGTGATAAAGTTAAGGCCACAATACCTGAAACAATCACGGAGCCTGCGAGCGTCAAGGCAAACTCTTTAAACAACGCCCCTGTTAGACCAGACATCAAGCCAATTGGTGCATACACCGCTGCTAATGTGATGGTCATGGCAATCACAGGCCCTGCCACTTCACGAGCGCCTATCAGTGCAGCGAGAACTGGCGATTTACCTTCCTCAATATGACGATGGACGTTTTCCACGACAACAATGGCATCATCCACCACCAATCCGATGGCAAGCACCATGGCAAGTAACGTTAATAGGTTGATACTAAAGCCAAACGCCATCATTAGTGCGGCGGCCCCTAACATTGACAATGGGATCGCCAATATAGGAATAATAACGCTGCGAATAGAGCCTAAGCATAAATAAATAACAGCAATAACAATCAATAATGCTTCCACCAACGTATGGAATACCTGATCGATTGAGGCTTTGATAAAGCGAGAAGTTTCAAATGCCATCTCTACTTTAACGTTCGGTGGTAACGTTTTAATGATATCAGGCATCAATTTATTCATACCATCGACAATCACCAACGGGTTCCCGGTTGGGGTTGCAAATAGGCCTAAATAAATTGCAGGCTCTCCATTCATCAAACCACTGGTTTCAGTGGCTGCGGCACCTAGCTCTATAGTACCAACATCACGTAAACGAACTAACCCATTACCATCGTTGCGTATGACTAAGTCTTGGAATTCAGAGACGTTAGTCAGATCTGTATTCACATAGACGTTAGAAATCACATACTCGCCTTTCACTTTACCGGGCGCCGCTTGGTAGTTATTTTGGCGAACCGCTTGCGCAACATCAGCGGCAGATAATCCTCGACCCGCAAGTTTATCGGCATCTAACCATAAACGCATGGCTAACTGTTGACCACCAAACACTTGTACTTTTGCTACACCTTCGATGGAGGAGTACATCGGCTCAACAACCCGAGATAAATAGTCCGTCAGTGCCGGAATAGAAAGGGTTGTACTGGAAAAACCGATATATGCAACAGCGGTAGATTCACCGGAAGACAGCTCTATAACTGGGTCATAAGCTTCTTTTGGAAGCTTGTAGCGAACCTGATTAACTTTCGCCATGACTTGTGCAAGTGCTTGCGTTGAATCACGGTTAAGCTCCATTCGTACGGTCACTAAGCTACTGCCCTGTACAGAGGAAGAGGACAAGTAATCGACCCCTTCGACAGAAGAGACAGCTTGCGCAATAGGCTGAGTCACAAAGCCCTGCATCAACTTAGCGGATGCGCCGGGGTATTGTGTAGTGATAGTAATGGTAGAACTTTCCAATTGTGGATACTGGCGAATAGGCAATTTACTTAATGCAAACAACCCTATCAATACAATCAATGAACTCACAACCAGCGCCAAAACGGGTCGGCGCACAAAAACATCAGTAAATTTCATTGCGCCTTCCTTATGAATCCTGAGCGGTCTTAACCGGTGATTCTGCTAATGTATCTTGTGCGACAGGGGTGATGGCGGAGCCATTGTTAAGACGTAATTGCCCTGAGGTGATCACTTTGTCACCCAATTTTAGCCCTTGCTCAATTTCGATTTTGCCATCCCAGCGTTGGCCTGTTTTCACAGAGACTTGTTTTGCCGTCATTTTTTCGCCGCTGCCTTCAGCGATGAAAACTGTGTCACCATAGGCCGTATAAGTCACTGCCGTTTCAGGTATTGTTAGTACCTCACTGTTTGCTTGGCGTACGACATTCACATTGGCATACATACCCGCCTTTAACTCACCGTCACTATTTTCAAGCGTGGCTTGTAATTGGATGGTACGCGATTTACCCACTAATGGGTCGATGGCACTGATACGTGCAGGGAAGGTTTTATCTGGATAAGCATCGACATGAATATCAACAATTTGGCCAACATGTAACTCTGGCGCAGCTTGCTCATCAAGGGAAAAATTAAGTTTTAATGTTTTGGTATCGACGAGGCTTGCAATGGCTTCGCCGGGGCTGAGGTATTGACCCTCGTGAACCTGACGAATACCGATAGTGCCGTCAAATGGAGCACGGATCGCCTTTTGTGCAATCAACGCTTGTGTTTGCCGGATCAAACCTTGCGCGATATCACGTTCCGCACGAGTGCTATCGACCTGTGCTTCTGCAACGAGATGTTTAGCAGCCAAGGTACGGGTTCTGTCGTACAAACGTGCCGCATTGCGCAACTGAGCCTGATAGCGAGCTAAGTCAGCTTGTTCAACTGCATCGTTGAGTTGAACCAGAAGCTGGCCTTTTTTCACTTGTTGACCCGATTCAAAATTGATTTTGGTAATGCGGCCACTGGTTTCCGCCGCAACAAAGACTTGGCTGCCAGCCTCTAATTCACCGACACCATAAAAAGTGCGTGGTGCATTGTCTTGAGTCACTGGTGCTAATGCGACTTTCACCGGTGGATATTGGTAAGCCGCCTGTTCGTCTTTTCCGTCTTGGGCGTAGGAGGTGTAAATCGCTGCGCCACCACCAGCAACAATCAGCAGTGAGCACAGCGTGACAATTGTTTTTTTATTCATTATAAATACCTACTATTTCTGTGCCTTAACAGCGAAATAAAGATCACGGAAATGACCTGCGATGGCGACAGCCATTAATCCCCCAATGACAGAGGTGTGCTCAATAGCCCAAAACATCGCGAGTTTGGCTTCTTCACCGGTATAGCTCCAAAAAGTATGAATAATCACGATGGTCAGGAATAAAAATACGGCGAGTGCGCCAGTTCCAAGCCAAAGTAGGCGGTTAAAGAGTACTAATAGCGAGCCTACTAGCAGCACAAATGCAGAGGCGATGTTGAAGAACCAGTCTGGATGTAAACCTGCTGCGCGCATTTCTGCTAGGCTATTTTCATAGTCAAAAACCTTTGCTAAGCCAGATGAAATAAACAGAATTAATATCAGCAAGCGAGCGATAATCCATAATGTGTTACTTTCTAAAATTTTGGCAATTACCGATGGCATAGCCTATCCCCTTTAAAATCAAGTTAGCCTGCATGTCACAAAATAAGCGCTGTCACCACCTCATGCAGAAAATAGAATGGAATAATCTGAATTGACAAATTCAGTGACTAGAACTATAAAACCTTAAGTTAAGTTGAGGTCAAGAGCAGGTAGTCAAAAATGGCTGAGAAAAACACGAAAACGACAAAAAGGCGTGGAGACGGTGAGCATAAGATTGATTTCACAAGGGCATTGACTGTCGGAGAGGTTGCTAAACGCTCTGGCGTTCCCGTTTCTACCGTGCATTTTTACGAGTCAAAAGGATTGATCCAAAGTACGAGAACACAAGGTAACCAACGACGTTTTCCGTCGGTGGTATTACGTTATATTGCGATTATCAAAGTGGCACAGAGCACAGGGATACCTTTAAAAGAGATCCAAGATGCGTTAGGTAAGTTTCCGGCCAACAGTAAACTGACTTCAGAGCAGTGGAAAGAGATGTCGACGGAGTGGAAAACCTCGTTGGATAGGCGGATCCGGCAACTGACTCGCTTACGTAATGAGTTAGACCATTGTATTGGTTGTGGCTGTTTATCTCTGAGTGAATGTCCACTGCGTAACCCTGATGATATTTTAGGGCGTAAAGGGCCGGGGGCTCGAATTTTAGAACGTCCATAACAAGTGGCGTGATGACTGGTGAAGTGAAATGTTATCGACTTGACCAGTCAACCCGCTTTGCGGGTCAGGGAAAGAGTCACTGAAAAATAGCACATTGAAAGATGAAAGCAGTAATAGGCAATTTAAATGATTTTAACTTTTTATGTGTTTGTTGATTTTTGAACAATAAAGTAATAGTGAGTATGGCAATGATGATTGTGACAACTTTTATTGTCAGTACCCTTTTATATGACTTAAATATAGCCTTAGGCGATTACGACAGATGTATGTGAACACAAGATGGTATAAGAAAAATAGCAAAACAGATAAAACCAACGAGTTATTGATAATTTATCACGAATAATCGTTATAACTATTTAATTATCATCATAATAGGATTTTATTAAGCTCGGCTCGATAAAGTTTGTAATATTCTGTAACAGAATGATTGTACTGATAGTTTTCTGAAAATTCTGTTTTTTTATTTTCTAGTAAATAGATACTTTACATTGATTCAATTTATCTATTTACTTCACTACTGATAACTTCTGCTTAGCTTAATACTGGAGCAAATCCATGTCAGTTGTGACCCTTGTGTTAGTTTTTTTATTGGCCGTTATTGTGAGCGTATTTGTCTCTCGGCTACTTAAGGATATTATTCCTTTACCTATTATTCAGATAGCGCTAGGTGCAGCGTTGTCAGCTTTTGGTTTTGTGGTTGAATTTGAACCGCATCTCTTCTTGTTTTTGTTTATTCCTCCATTACTGTTCTTGGATGGCTGGCGTATTCCTAAGGAAGCGTTATTCCAAGAGATTAAGCCAATTATGTCATTGGCGATAGGTCTTGTGGTGGTGACAGTGGTTGGGATGGGCTTCTTTATTCATTGGTTGATCCCTGCAATTTCATTAGCCGTTGCTTTTGCGCTGGCGGCAATTTTGTCACCAACCGACCCCGTGTCTGTTTCTGCAATGACAGTCAATTCGCCACTCCCTTCACGTATGGCACATATTCTTGAAGGTGAATCTCTGCTCAATGATGCGACAGGCTTGGTGTGTTTTAAATTCGCTGTAGCGGCAGCATTAACAGGTACCTTCTCTTTAACATCCGCAACAGGAGAATTTGCCCTTGTCGCGTTTGGCGGGATCTTAATTGGTTTATTAGTGGCTTGGGTTATTGGCTGGTTAAACCAATTTTTGGTGAAACGTACCGGTGAAGAGCCGGCAATCCAAATCATGATCAGCTTATTGATGCCATTTAGTGCTTACTTATTGGCTGAACATCTTCATGTCTCTGGGATCCTAGCCGCAGTGGTTGCGGGTATCGCTATGCACTATGAAAAAATTGCAGGGCGCATGCAGGCGGCAACTCGTATGCAAAGTAAAGCGGTATGGGATACGGTGCAAACGGCACTTAATGGGATGATCTTTATCTTATTAGGGGAACAATTACCAGGTATGTGGAATAACATGCCGCAAGTCGCGGAAGCGGCGGGAGCAAGCCACCCTTGGATGCTATTTGTGTATGTGATTGTTATCACCGTCGCATTAGCGATTTTACGCTTTGCTTGGGTTTGGATCTCAATGACCTTAACCGTATTTAACAACCGTCGTCGTGGTAAAGAAGCGGATGTTTTACACATTCGCATGATGGCGGTAATGGCAACGGCGGGGGTTCGTGGTGCGATTACTTTGGCGGGTATCCTAACATTACCACTGCTGATGCCGGATAATAGCCTATTCCCAAATCGTGATGTGGCTATCTTCTTGGCAATGGGGGTGATTTTGTGTTCATTGTTAATCGCTAGCGTTGCATTGCCTATTTTGACGAAAGGGTTGGTACAGGATTTACCGTATGATAATGATGAGATCCGTGCTCGTATGGCTCTCAATGAGGCTGCAATGGCACATTTACGTGAATTGATGAACCATCCTTCAGAAGATGTTGATGAAATTGCAATGCGCACCGAAGTAGGCTCTCAATTATTGGAAATCTATGGCAGACGCTTAGATAATACTGATGAAACTGAGTCTGATGTCTATGACCTACACAAAATGATTGATATGGAACGAGAAATGTCTCGCTCAGCTTTACAAGCGAAACGCGATGCCTTGTATCTCATGCGTAAAGGTAAGAATATCAGTGAGCGCGTATATCATCGCTTACGTGATGAATTAGATCTTAAAGAAGAAACGCTCAATCATCATAAAAGCAAAAAACACTAATTAAAATAGCGGCTAGAGTTTCGATTCTAGCCGTTTTTTTAATGTCCAATAGGAGGAAATAAGGCATGGAAAATAAGCAATTTTCAGATCAAGAATTAGATGAGCTATGGAAAAAAGCGTTATTTATTTCCCGTGATAATGAAGGAAAAGGCTTCCGCAAGGATGAACAGGGAAACTGGATCTGTCGTCATGAATATGGCAATCGGAAAAGTGAATATGGTTGGTTTCCAATGAAAATAGAACACAGCCAAGGTACCAATCAGCTTAATGATTATACCCCCGTGCATTGGAAGGTCGTTGACAAGTTAGGTCAGCCTTCTGAGCCGAAATATCGTTTAAAAATGCTACCAATAGAAAGTATCAGTGCTGAGCGGATTAACCAATTATGGCAAATGGCAGTAAAACACTCCGCGGATAATGAGCAAAAAGGGTTTCGAGTAGATATTTTTGGTCAGTGGGTTGGTCATAAGAACTATGGTGAGCAAAATAGCCCATATGGTTGGGTCGCGGTGTTAGTTGATGACATTTCCAATAAAGGCGCAGATAAAAAACTCGGCGTACTCCCCATTAACTTACAACTTCTGTTGACGTTGCAAAATGAGATGAATAAAGATGAAGAAGGGTGGACCGTGTGGGATACAGCTTGCTTAAGCGTTAATGCTTTACAGTTTGGTTTTGATTTTATTGGCGCTTCTTTTAGTGCCGCTTTCTCGGCTCCATTTTCTTTTTTTGACATATAGCACTCGTCGTTTCATAGACTCTATTTAAGCGGTTAGTTGGTATCGGCTAGATATGCTAAACGTTGCAGCTTGTACCATCTCTGAGTGGTAGGAATAAGTTGCACTCATCGCCCGCCAGATAAAGCGGGTTTTTTGTTGTATTAAAGAGGGAAGTCCATGAATGGTCATACGGAGTGAAGTGAACATGGTGGAATAACATTATGGAATTTCTTCGATAAATAGGGCGTGCTTAAATTGAAATTCATGTTATATGCTTAAAATAGAAAAGCGCAACAGTTAATATCAGTCAGATTATGATTGGTTTTGGTTTTCAGTAGTAAAATAAAAGTTTAAATAGAGCATAGTCATACTATGGTTCTTTATTAAAAATTATTTGATATAAAATGGATAATGCCATGGTTAAAATATAATTAAATAATTAGTTTCTATATAAAAATATATCTTAATAATAATGGTGTATTTTAAATCAAAGATAGTTTTATTTTAATTATTCTATTTTTATTTAATATTTTTCCACCCTGACTTTACTCTATAATGGTGTAATTTCAATTTCTTATGTTGTAAGTGTTTTTTATTTAGTTTTCTTGAGTGGGATTATTACTTTTCTTAGCTTTAATATACTGTTTTATATCCTATAGTTTTGATTTAAATAATTACTTTAGATAAGTGTATTTTTATCTGTTTATTTTCGCTATTTTTATTGAAATAGCAAGAAAATTAATTGCAAAAAACATTATTCAATATTGAAGTATATTTTTTAACTATTTGATAATAATGATTTTATATTATTATTCCATCGTGATAAACGATCGATTTGCTTATTTTTGATAGGATTTAGCTATTGATAATTGGGTGTTTGATCGATATAAACGTATTTACACATTTAATTGATAAATCTATATTTTAATAAAATTATATTTTTATTTATTATCAGTGAATCCATTTGCTAATTTAATTATTAGTAATAAGAGAAGGCTATTTAAAAATAGTGACTTTATTATGAAACTTAAATATCTGACGATTGGTTTTTTAATATGAGCAAAAATAGAATTTTATTAAGACAAGATATTGGTGATTTTTTAAGAGCAGCGAGAAGAGGTAAATCTTTAACTGGTCTTCAACTTGGAAAAATGTTGCATATTAGCCAACAACAAATTTCCCGTTACGAACGAGGAGAAACAAGTATCAGCATTGAAACATTAGATGTTTTATTAAAAGGATTAGATATGGATTGGTCAGACTTTTTTTTCAAAGTGATGGCAAATTATTCGGCTGAAATAGCGGAATTAAAACTCTACAGATAGCCTCCAGTAGCAGAATTTAACGACGGTAATTTATACGCGAAGCGCCATTGCGTATGCAAGGAGACGAAAGCGGTTTGATCAGGGATGATTTTTTTATTGTTACCTATTAAGAATCAATTAGTAAATTCCATAATATCAATGCCTTATGATGAATTTATAGCAATTTAAGTCTTATTTTATATTGAAAGGAAAAACACATGAAACTAGTAAAATTCACGCAAGTGGTTGTTGTTGCTACATCTGTTGCCTCTTTCAACACGACTGCGGATAACTTAGGTACAGTGGATTTTATCGGTACAGTCGTCAGTACCCCCTGTAATATCGCCCAATCATCATTAAAACAAACTATTGATTTCGGACAGCTTTCTCGTCGTGCACTTGAGAATGGTAGGGTTGCCGAGGTGGATTTTAATATTGAATTCACGGGGTGTGATTTTACAGACTTCGATAAAGATGCAGAAGGAAAGCCAATGGCAGTGAAAACCATGGAATTGGTGTTTACAGGTAAAAGCTATGCTGACGCTGCAAGCACATTACTCTCAACATCGGTGGACAACACGAATAATGTCGGTGTTGGTATTGAGGGTTTCGAGTTCGGTAAAGCGAAGGATGTTTTATCGCGGATAGCGAACAAAAAAGGAGATAATACATTAAAATTCAAAGCATTTGCGAAAGCCGTAGACACAACAAAAGATGTTGTTGAAGGGCAGTTCAATGCAACCTCCAACTTCCGAATTACTTACCAGTAAACAGGATAGCCGTCCGCCAGCCTTTTGCTGGCGGAATCATCAAGGCATGCGGAGGGTGCTGTGAGTGCTTACAAACATTTTAGTCGCCACATTATACAATTCATGATGCTGTGGGTACTTGGTCACGCTACCGTGTATGCTGCGATTGATACACAGCGCCATTCTTTCAATGGAATGACCCGAATAGTAGGAACAGTGATTGCCACTCCCTGTTCAATAGCTATGACTGATCGTTACCAAACAATCAATTTTTCCCCGTTGACCTTACCGCTATTATCCACAGCCAGCGGTCGTGAGCGCTATAGCCAACCCTTTATCATTGAGCTACATGGTTGCGGCAGCATGCACTCGACAATCGACAGTAAAACATGGTCAATACGTTTTTCCGGACATACAACTCAAAATATAAATGCCTTTGTATTACAGGGGCCTTCACACGGCTTAGGCATTTCCGTATTGGATGAACAACGAAAAAGATTGGTTCCTGAGCAGCGCTATTTTTTGTCTAACCACGTGTTACGACAAGACAAATCTGGGGAGACTCTTTTTTTACGTTACTTCTTACAACTCGAGCTGACAGGGCAACCGATTCAAGCAGGTAGCTATCAAGGTTTGGTTCGTTTTTTCATCGACTATCAATAAGAAACAGAAATAAGGGCCTCATCACTTATTTTTGAGGTGTTTCTTTGTCGTATTAGGGATGGAACAGAGCATGGTGTTTAAACATAGCAAACTACGGCGGGTTATTTTATTGGCGTTTGGCCTGACGACATGGGGCGCGAGTGCTGCTGAATTCAATACTGATGTGCTGGATGCAGAAGATCTGCAAAATATCGATATAAGCCGATTCTCTGTCGCCGGATATGTACCGCCGGGAGATTATGTTTTAACTGTGTGGGTTAATGGGCTGCGCTTAGGCGCCCCACGTGATATTTCCGTATATGAGAAAAGCCCTTCTGCCGAGCAACGCTCTCCATTTGTTTGTATACCAACAGATATGCTGCAATTAATAGGATTGACGCATTCTGCAAAGCGCAAATTAACCACGTTAAACGAAGGGCGATGCCTAGATTTATCATTGTTATCCGGGGCACAAACTCAAGTTGAGCTATCAACATTATCATTAAAAATAACTATCCCTCAAATGTGGATGGAGTACAGAGATCCCTACTGGATACCGCCAGCATTATGGGAGGAAGGTGTAAACGGGGGATTTATTGATTTCAATGCGAACGCGTCAGCAACAAAAGAAAAAGGCGGCACTAAACGAGTTTATTTATCAACCAATGGAACGATGGGGATAAATACCGGCGCTTGGCGCTTTCGCGGGGATTATAATGGAAGCTACCAAAAACAGCGTGGAGGATACTCGCCACAAGAAACACATCAGTTTGATTTCAGCCGGTTATATGCATTCACTTCATTAACAGAGTCAGCCGCTATTTTGACGTTAGGCGAGAATTATTTTTATTCTGATATTTTTGACGCTTGGCAATATAGCGGGGTGTCATTAGAAAGTGACGATAGAATGCTCCCTCCCAAGCTGGTTGGTTATGCACCTGAAATTATCGGCGTAGCCAATACCAATGCGACGGTGATCGTCCGTAGCCAAGATAGGGTTATCTCTGAAACGCTTGTTCCACCAGGGCCTTTTCGTATTCAAACATTAGAGAGTGGGATTCGAGGTATATTGGATGTCACCGTGAGAGAAGAAAATGGCGAAGAGAAGACATTTACGGCTAGCACAGCGTCACTGCCTTATTTAACGCGACCGGGACGCCTTATTTATAAGTTAGTCGGTGGAAAAACGCGTTATGATAGCCATCATCTTACAGGTAAGCCCGTTATTGGTGGCGAGTTTTCCTATGGCGTCTCTAATGCTTGGTCATTGTACGGAGGCTCTCAGTTAAATGGTTATTATCAGGCGCTAGCGGTAGGTTTAGGGCGTGATCTTTTTTCCATTGGCGCTATTTCCGTTGATATCACTCAGTCCTTTGCTGATCTTGAAGATAAGAAGCGACGAGGGCGCTCTTATCGAGTCAACTATGCTAAATCCTTTGATGATTTGCGTACGGATATTACATTTGCAGGCTACCGTTTTGCCGATAAAGACTACCGGACGTTGACACAATTTTCTGATGAGGCGCGTACAGGTATTACCCCCTATGCGCCGAAAACGAATTATCAAATTTACCTGAATAAGTACTTTGAAAACTTTAATATTTCCTTAAATTATCAATACAGTACTTATTGGCAAAACGATCCTCAAACACAATATGGGATGTATGCAAGTACCCATCTCAACTTGCCAGCCTTATCTCAACATGGGGCGAGTTTATCGCTGTCTGCTACGCGAACAGAGCGGGATAATGGTTTTGAAGATGATGCAATTAATCTATACCTAACGGTTCCTCTTTATACAGGGCATAGCTTAACGTTTTCAGAGCTTTACTCTCGCTCATCCGGTCATAATCAATTCAATCACAACGTGGGTTATAGCGGCTACAACACGACCGATAATTACAGCTTAAATATGGGTTATCACCATGGCCAAAACATGGATAACCAAACCAGCCTTAGTGGTTTCTATTCTCGAGACTTATCGCAAGCGAATATCTCAGCAAATGCCAGCTATGTACCGCATGAATATCGTAGTGTGGGAGCCTCCATAAACAGTGGAATAACCGCGACCGCTAAAGGTGTTGCATTACATCGTTCAGCAAATGGTGACACGCGATTAATGATAGATACGTCGGGGATCAGCGGCGTGCCTTTAGATAATGGCGTGATCAAAACCAACGCTTTTGGGGTAGCGGTAATCCCAAATGTGAATAGCTATCGTAAGTCTACTGCATCCATTAATACCAGCAAATTACCCGATAATTTAGAGACGTTAACGTCGACAACCGATATTACGCTCACTAAAGGAGCGATTGGTTATCGCCATTTAACGGTGATGAAGGGAGAAAAACTCTTTGCCATTTTGTTATTAGAGAACGGCAAGAAACCGCCTTTTGGTGCCAGTGTACGCAATGCTGATAATCGTGAATTAGGTATTGTCGGGGAAGATGGAGTGACTTGGTTAGTGGGCGTTTCGGCACAAGAGTCGTTATTTGTTTATTGGGATAACCAAAAGCAATGCGGGATCAAATTGCCAGAGACGTTTGTTGTGTCGTCGGACATGTTGTTACTGCCATGCCTACGGGGGAAGTTGTAGTTTCATTCATCATCTAGGTAAAAAATAATTAAATTAGGTTTATGAGGTTAGGTATGTTGAATTTATATTTACGTCATGGGCTGTTTGTCGGTTGTTGTTTATTTCTGTTGCTAACCACGCTATATGCGCATAGTGCCGTCACATTAGATAGAACTCGGATCGTTTTTCCCGGAGATGAACGCGCGATCAATATCAGGATCACGAATGATAATCCTGAAGAAGCTTATTTGGCACAAAGCTGGATAGAAGATTTACAAGGAAATAAATTAACCAAAGGTGCGATTTTAGCGACACCACCTTTGCAGCGAATTGAACCCAATAGCGATAGTTTAGTGCGATTAAGTGTGACACCGCTGCTGGAACAATTACCGCAAGATAGAGAATCGGTATTTTATTTTAATTTACGGGAAGTACCTCCTAAATCGACAGAAGGAAATACATTACAAATTGCTTTGCAGTCTCGCGTTAAGTTGTTTTATCGCCCTAAGAATATTTTGTCAGAGTCGCAGACGCAATGGGCACATAAGATCACACTGGCGAGAACGGCAAAAGGTTATCAACTGAATAATCATACGCCTTTTCATTTAACTGTTATTGGCTTAGGTAACAGCAAATCTCAATCTGAACAAAGTCGCTTTGATGTTGTTATGGTTCCACCTAAATCAACACACGACATTATATCACCTTCATTATCAACTCCTTATCTTACTTACATTAACGACTACGGTGGCAAGCCAACTCTGGCATTTCGTTGTATTGATGCGATTTGCACCGTGAGAGAGGAGCTGTGATAGCCATCTTGGCAGCAAACAATAAAAAGGAAGGAAATAATGAATTCAAAAATTGTATTGCTATGTCTACTTGCTCTGATTGGCGCTATAGGTAATTGGGCAAAAGCGGCGCCATTGATTTCCAATACATTGATAACGGGAGACGATGATGGGCAGCTATTACAAGGATGGGTAAGGGTTAATGCTGTTTTATTTCATGCTCCTTGTAATTTAATCAGCCACACTGAGGCTATTTTGACAGGATGTGGAAGTGGTGGGCTATTTCGTGGCAGTGCCCTTTTGAAAGGGGCTGCGAAAACGCCTGTCAAAGTACAATTTATTGATATGCGGCAAGGCGTTGTATTGGAATATTTTGAGATGAGCTTAGGTAATGGCAATAACCCAATACCGCTTCCTGAACTCAATAAAAATCAAAATAGAGTGGGGCTAGAGGTGAGTTATGAATAAAGCATTTATCTTAATTGCCATATGCTCTTTCAGCCCATTAAATGCGTTGGGTAAAAATCATTTAAATGTTGAATTTAAAGGTGAACTTATTCATCACGATTGCCAAATTGCAGCGGGATCTATTAATAAACAAATTCAATTAGGTTATTTGCGTAAACAATATCTTAATGAACATAGCGTCAGCGACGTGTTTCCCTTTTTTATTGAAATTAATAAATGTAGCCCATCTGATCTGAATAAAATAATCCGTCTAACATGGCAAAGCCATCAATTAATCGACATTGATGGTAACCATTATCTAACGACGCAAGGCGCAAGCGGGGCGTTACTTGGATTGATAGAAATGGATAAAGACAAGCAGCCTGTTATTTGGAATCAACCCATTAAGGTTGGTGTCGTGTCAGTCGTAGATAATCGCCAACAATTAAACTTTGGGGTATTTGTTCGTAAACCTGCAAGCGGTGAAATTAAAACGGGGGATTTTAAAGGCACGGCGACATTTGTGGTGGAGTACGAATAATGAAACAACACAAGACACTGATCACCGTGTTAATGCTATTTGGCTCGTTAGTTCATGCAGATGTTTTAGTGGAGGTCAGTGCAACTATGGTGGCGCCTAGCTGCAATATTCACAGTGAACATCATGGCTCTACGTTAAAAATAGATTTCGGTACGGTAAAGTTTGATGAATTAAATAGCGCTTCGCACCATAGAGCGTTTGCGATTCAACTTTCAGGGTGTGACTTTAATAAAGATTTAGCGATTATGCTGGCGCCGAAAGGGAACAATACATTCATTCATAATGGGCAAACAGTATTAGCGACCTCAATTTCTGGATTAGGGATCTCTTTCAATGAAGTCATCGACGGGGGCATCCGTCCTTTGGCGATGAACAAGCTGCAACGAATTAACCCACAACGGCTTAGCGCTACCGAATACCAAACTGATTTACAGGCGCGCCTTGTTAATCGCATTCCTGCTGAACAATTAGCGGCAGGTAAGTTCACTTCTGCTATGACAATTTTAGTCGCGTATGACTAATAAGGGCTAAAGCGATGTGTGATTTTAAAGATGATGGTCGTAGGTATATGACAGCTAAAAATTATGCGTGGATGATAGGTTTATCTTTAATGATAAATAGCTTAGATGCAACGGCTGATTACGCAGCTCAAATTGTCGACCCCAACACAGGGTATGTGATCAAATTAGAGCGTAACAGTGAATTAGTGGCGACGCCACTTGTTGGCTCTAATGGAAAAAATTATTACCGCATTGGCAATACGATGCTAATTGATAGTGCCAGTAAAGATGTGAGTGTATCCGGTTATGTTAAATGCTTAGGTCGGCAATGGGGAGAGAGCAGTGTAGGCATCCCATCGGAAAACGCATTTCATCGCTTATTTATGTATGCGCCAATGGCTGGTGTCTATATTGAAGGGAGACCAGCCTATCAAATCAACAGTAATTTAGTCATGACGGTTGAAACAAACTTGATGAGTTGGGTCAATATTGACGCTGCGGTTTGTTCTAATGGCTTTGATGGAGACATTTTTCCTTCGGGGCAGTTCTATAGCCAATTTCCAATCAAATTAACCTTCTATATTAATGAGCGAATTATTGATGGGCAATTAGTGATAAATGCTATGGATTTAGGTGGCTATGTTCGCGCTTATACCGCCAAGAAAACGGTACCGCCTTACGACAGCTGGCCTATCAATGAGACAACGGTTCCATTACGGCTGGCTGCTTCACAAATTCATATTGGCTCTCTGTGCACGACCATGACTAGCACAGGGCAAGCAGAAACCGTCAGCCTACGTCATGGCAAACTCAGTAGTGTGAATTACGATAGTACAGTGGTAGAAAAAGTCACTTACAGTTGTAAGTTTAAATCATCGACTAACATCCGATTACGTTTGGATTACACCAAAGATGATGACCCTCAAAAGCGCTTGCCATTAAAAAGCCAGTTAAACCATCACGATGTCATTTATAGTGAATTAACAATGACCGATGAAGCGACAGGGCAAACGGGGCAAAGTTTAAACCTTGAGATCCATCAACTCGATACCATCAGCATTACCAGTCGCATTCAAGGGCAAAATGCAGCTGCGGGGGATTATCGAGGATCTGCGTGGTTGATTGCGACTTATGATTAACTTGTCTTGCTGACAATAAGCTATTCGGTTGAGCCGTAAGAGCCAGTTATCTTGAAACAGGTTTGGGAAGCGTGCCTTGGTCTGTTTTTGTTAGATAATCATCTCGCTGGTTTCATTTATTGCATTAGGAGGAAAATGGCGGCTCAACCCATCCTCTGTTATTGATGAATACGCTGAATAAAATTTGAAGGTGTTTTGCTCAACCATTTTTTAAACATGGTCGAGAATGCACCCACACATCGCGTTTTATGCTATCGACGCGATTTAGAGGGATATTTCGCATAATGGCTCGCATTAACTCAGATGGAAATATCATTTCTATTTTTGGCAGCTTGGCTAGCCTTGTTTGTTTGCTATTGCCATTTTTAGCGATAATGGATAGGGGCTATCCGTAGTTATGAGTGAAATACCGGTCATAATTATGACCGGCATAAATGAAAAGATAACGATCATTTGCTATTAAAAAACCTAAGCATCCAAGAAAAATAAATTTAATAAATTATTGTGTTAATTAAAAAATCGTAAATGGGGCAGTCACAATAAATTTGATATCTTTTTCATCTTGGAAAATGTTATTAAATCCTCCACCCCAGCTTGGGATATCGCTATGGTTATCAAAACGAGTGTAATGTAATTTAAAGGTAGTATCCTTAGCTTTACCAGTTTGAATGGTGTAGAGAATATCAAAATTCCATGCACTTTCTCTGACGCGTTGGCTTTGGTCATAAATTGGATTATTACTCGGTTTTGCATCCCAAGCATAAACATAAGAGGTGCCGATTTTCCAACCTGCGAGATCCCAACTGGATAAATCATAGGTCACACCAGCAAATAGCGCTTTTTCATTGTCGGAGTTGAAATCTGAACGGGCATCCCACCAAACATCTATACGACCATTTGAAGTGCCGTAAGCCGAGGTCATGCGCTGTAAGAAGTAACCTTGTTGACCAGGAGAGTGCACCATCGTTCCTTCAACTTGGAAGTCTAAAGCATCGTAGGTATAGCCTAAAGTGAACGCCTGTAACCAAGCTAATCCATCATAGACATCATTAACACCACCACTATTGTCTTTATCTTGTGCGCCGTAGAATTGATACGATACTCTTAAATCACGTCCAGCAAGCGGGAATGCGTAAGAGATCTTGGCAAGATATTGATCCATATAACCTTCAGCTTGACCAACTGCACCCTCTAGCACCAGCTTGTTTTTGGCATCATATTTCACACCCAGTGAGTGTAAATAATCAATCGTGGTTGTTGAGTCGGCTTCGCGGAATTCATACATTTCACGATACCATGGCGCTTTATATTGATCCGTCCACATATAGGAAATATTAAATTTCCCACTGTCCTCGGTATCAAATTCAGCCCCCACTTCGGCACCACGGTAAGTACCGGGTAAAAAGCTCCAGTTGGTGGCTAACAAAGTTTGACCACTTGGTTGTATATAGCCTGCTTTACCCCAAAATGGCCCTAATTTTAATTTTGTTGCAGCGGTCGTGAAGGTAAACCCATTACGGTCGCCTGTGCCTTTCTCATCCCAAACATTTTTGGCATCACTAAAGCCAATTTCATTCGGTGCGGCAGGGCCGCCGTTTGATAATTCGACAGCAGTATACCCGGCAAAATCAAAGCCAATAAAATCTTGAATATAACCAGAAGAAAAGTCGAGAGCTATATTTAATGATGAGTGTTTAAGATTATCTGTATATTGACCATATTTATCACTGCCGGGTGTTAATTCTTTTCTTGATCTATCCCTTTGCCAATAATAGATGCCACCTTTTAATGTTGCATCATCAAAAAATGGTTGAGCATTGATTTTAGGAATATAACAACTTGCGGTTAATATAGAAAATATCTCTAATGCTAATAGTTTTTTAGTATGCTTAATCATGGAATTAGCCATTCTTTATTCCTCAATATTGATTGAATTAATTAATTGATTTTTATTTTTTATAAATAATGAAGGGCAAAGTGATAAATAAAACACTAAGCCAATAACATTTATATTTTGTGATTAATATTAAGCAATCTGAAAAGTAGGGTTTTATGAATTTAAGAGAATGTCATTTGCCAATAGGGACCATGGTAGCTGTTGATATCGAGATATTATATAAGGTTGGGTTTTTATACTGAGTGATCTTGTTTTTTTTGGATTAAATTGCGGCGCTGGATTTCTAAATGCTGTTTTTAAAAGTGAAAACCTTTAATGCATTATCCAGTATTTTATTATGTGACGTATAAAAACAAAAAAATGTCACCTTTAGCTATTAAAAGTTTTTTAAATTTATATTTATATTATGAAAAATGGAAAATAAGAGGGTTTGATATGAGTGAATCAGTCGGATCTATGAAGTCTCAAAAAATGCAGTTATCAACATGGCGAGTTTATCTTTCACCTATTATAGGTGGAATATTTATTCCGATGATGTTCTTGTGGGCACCATTAATTACTATTCAAATGGATAAGGAACTTGGTTTTTCGCCAGAAAAAGTAGGTTTTATCTATATGATAGAAATTTTAACCGGGATGTTAGCAAACGTTATTGCCTTCTTTTGGTTAAAAACAAAGATAAACTGGTATCATATTTATGTGGCTATGATCCTACTTACCGCGGTATTAAACATTATCTCAGGTTTTTTAATTAAAGATCATTTTAATCTTTATATTGCTATCAGAATCCTCTCTGCAATATCAGGATCGACTATTTTTATCATAACCAATTCGTGTATGGCGTTATTGCCAAACTCGTATCGAGCGTTCAGTATCTCCCTATTTAGCCAAATTATATTAGGGAGTTTAGGGCTGTTTATTTTACCGCTATTCCTTGAAAGTTATGGCATATTTTCAGTTTATGTTTTCGTGTCCATACTGTTAGTTTGTGTTTTACCGCTAACTAAAGGTATAGATGCTATTTGGCGAATGAAAGAGGAAAATATTTTTAAAGAACAAGCCCAAGGAGCGGTAAAAAATCGTACAGTAAAAAATGAGATGTATCTATGCTTAGCCGGTATCTTCTTATTTAATGTCGTGGTTGCTGGTGTTTGGACATTTATTGGAGGTTATCTTAGCGCGTTACAAGTCGATCTTTCAGTCGTGTATAACATTTTAGGTTCGGCAAGTATGGTCGGTATATTGGGCGCGGGAACTTCAATTTTATTTAGTAAAAAAGTAAATTTAGTTTTTGTTACTTGCTTTATATTTTTAATCGCATCTGTGCTAGCAATGTACTTAAATACTAGCATCATGCTTGTGATTATCAGTTGTTACGCTTTTAAATATATATGGACACTAATATTACCATTTACGATGAGTATTGCTGCTGAATATGAAGTCGATGGAAATGTTATGAACCTTACATCACTTACATTGGGGCTGGGTATCGCGTTAGGGCCGATGTTTAGCGGAATGTTAATTGAGCGTGTTAGTTTTTCTGCAATGTTTTTATTCAATTTATTATTACTTGTTGCCTCCATGGTAATCATTATGAAAATAATTTTTAAAAATAATAAAGATAAGGCTTAATAATGACAAAAAATTTAAATCATTATCATGTGCATACTACGTGGAATGAAGTACTAGACGGAATATCGTTAAAGAATAAAAAGTATCTAATCACAGGCGCTAATATTGGATTAGGCAAAGAGTCTGCTAAGGCAATATTAAGCCATGAAGGATATGTTGTTCTTACCGTCAGGACAGAGGAAAAAAAACAACAACTTTATACGGAGCTTTCTTCACAATTTGATGATGCTTTATTTGAAATTAAATTGCTTGATTTGTCATCGTTAAATGATATTCGGCGTTTCGTAAAGCAAATTATTCTAGAAGATGTGAAACTTGATGGGATATTAGCTAATGCCGGGGTAATGGCCACTGATTTTAAATTAACCGTCGATGGATTTGAACAACAGTTTGGCATTAATCATTTAGGGCATTTTCTATTAATTAACAAACTGACACCTTGCTTATTAAAAGGTGCAAGGGTTGTTATGATGACATCGGGGGCGCATCGCTTAAGTAATGTCGATTTAGATGATCCAAATTTCAATCATCGACCATACAGCCGTTGGACTGCATACGGGCAATCTAAATCAGCAAATGTATTATTTGCATTTGAGTTTGATAGGCGCTGGAAAGATTATAATATTCGAGCTTTTGCGGTAGCCCCCGGCATTGTTCTTGATACAAACCTACATCTGCATTTGCAGCACGATGATTTTAAAGAGTTAGCAGAGAAACAGGACACCAATAAAGTACCTGTAAAATCATTATCAGCCGGTGTTGCAACACAGATTATGGCATTGTGTCACCCTGAATTTGCGGATAAAGGGGGGATTTTTTTAGAACATTGCAGTTATTCTCAAATTAATGAGGATACACGGCAGGGAACGGGGGTTATTCCATGGGTACTGGATGTCGCTTTCGGTCAAAAATTATGGCACCTCTCGGAAGAAATGGTGAATGAAACATTCACAGAATACGCCAAACTGAAATCTGAAGTGAGTTATGGGGAGTTGGGCCATAATCGTTTACCTCAAAGCAAAAAAATTAGCCTGACAGGGATAGAATTTAAAACAGAAAACGCAGTGATTGAGATCTTTTTCGATCAAAAGAGCTGCACGATAGAAGGTTATCACCAACAAGGTATTTTTATCCCGAAAGAGGCAAATTATGAAGCGGTTGAGGTGAGAAATAATCTGTTTTTTGTGGATCTTTTATTTCCAGAGCATACGGAAATTACGCTATCTATTGCACTCGATTTTACCACAAATAAAGCGCTATTTATTCTTACACAATATCAGCCTAAAAGTTTGCCTGATCACAGCAAGCCAATACCATTAAAGTTAGCGTCTAATTATCAGCAATATTTTACACCAGCAATAATACTGACTGGAAACCATAAAGTTAATGAATGCCGGTATCCTTTTATTACGAGTGATTTGATTGGCAGTCGGGCGTTATATTGTTATTCGAATTTACCACCGACAGTGTATGAGCATATTTATATCAATTCACATTGGTATTGCTATAACGTCATTAATGGTATCAGAAAAGGTGATGGGGGATGCGATCAAGTGAGTTATTATAAGTTTGACGATTCTACTTATGTGGTGACTTGGCGAGAGCTATTAATCGACCTATCCTTTGTTTTTGTTTATGACTTGGAGAATAAGACGACAACAGGGAAAGGCTGGGGAAATCTGTCAGAAGTGAATAAAATGATTAATATTCCAGCCGGTGCAAATATTATTTCTCTTAACTCATTAAATTACCCATTAAATTATATTCCAACATAAGGTGTTTATAATGAGTCAAGATGCTGATTTAGTCATTATTAATGCCAAGGTTGCAACGGTAGATAAAAACTTCTCTTTCTATGAGGCGATAGCGATTGCAAAAGAGAGAATTATTGCTGTTGGTGATAATGATGATATTTTTAAAAAAATAGGTTTTCATACTCAGATAATTGATGCAAAAAATAAGCTTGTGTTACCTGCTGCACATGATGCGCATATCCATGCGACACACACGGGCATGCTGATTTCTGGTGATTTCCTAAATTTGTTTGAGAGTAAATTAAAAAATGAGTTTGAAAGTCAGTTGGAGACTCATTTAACCGCTAAAAAAAACAGGGACTGGATCTACGGCATTGGATGCCCCTTTGAACTCCTTGATGATAACGACGAAAAAATCGCGGTTAACCAAGCTTACTTATCCCAAAAAACGAATGGGAAATTAGCAAGCTTTAGCGATTTTAGTTTACATAACCTAATTGTTAATCAGGAGGTTATAGAATTATCAGGATTAAATTCTAAATCCATAGAGCTACCGAAAGAGGTCGGACGGATAGGTATTGATCAGCAAGGTGAGCCTAACGGTATTATTTCTGAATGGGGAGCCATGAACCTTGTCGGGAAATATTTACCTCAGCTATCTGATGAAGAACTTAAAAACTATATTTTACTTATCCAATATCATTTACTGCAAAATGGCATCACAAGTTACACCGATATTTTAGGGCCAGGAGGCGATAATCTATTTCATGGTGCTTGGAGTAGCAGAGTCATAAAGCTCTATAAGGCGCTTTATGATGAAAATAAGTTATTAACTCGGGTTAGTGTTAATTTATTTGCGGCAAAAGAAGGTGTGCACAGTTTTAAAAATATTATTTCTGGTGCCGAAGCGTTTTCATATCCACTTCATACCGATAAATCATGGTTAAAAGTCGATACGATAAAGTTATTTGGTGATAGTTCACCTTGTATTCGAAGATCATGCAATGGTTATCAAGGAGAGCTAACCTTTGCTGGTCATAGTGTTGAAGAACAAATTGCCGAACTTAATAAAACCATTGTTGAATTACACCGCTTAGGTTGGCAGGTTGGTATTCATGCAATTGGTGGAAAAACGATTGATGCAGCAATAGATGCCTTTTCTTATGCAGAAAAGATCATGCCAAATAAAGATTTACGCCATTTTATTATTCATGGTGATGATCTCACGATTGAGAATGCGAAAACAATGGCAAAAAATAATATTTTGCTATCCTGCCAACCAATCGCAGGCTATAGCATGATCAATGATATTAAGCAGATTATACCCGATGAGTACAACGCTAAGTTATTTGACTGGCAGTCTTATATTAATGAAGGCGTTGTGGTTGCTGCTGGCTCTGATGCCTGTTGCTTCCCATTTAATTGGTTAAAAGGACTTGAATTTACGCTGACTAGAAAAGCTAAAAACAATCAAATTTATCAATCTGACCTAGGTTGTAAGATTGAGGATGCCATTCGCATGTACACCATTAATGGTGCCATTCAGGAACATCTTGAACATGAAAGAGGTTCGATAGAAGTAGGGAAATTGGCTGACTTACAAATATTAAGTCATGACCTATTTACTATTCCGGCTGAGCAAATAGGGAAAACCAATGTCATTATGACCATTTGTAATGGAAAAGTTGTGTATCAACGGTAATGGAATACCAGATGTGCTCGCGATTATTGAAGCTACACCAGATTATCTACTTAGGGGAATAATATGTTTTGCAGCATGAAAGACTCCACGATTAAAACTGGTCTTTTTTATCATGAATATTGTTTATGGGGGCGGAGTTATAAATCATCACCGCTAGCTTATAATCAAATGAATTGGATGCAACCTTTCGCGAATAATGAATTTGGGGCTAGCTCTGCAAGTTGCGTACGTCGTTTTAAATCCTTAATTGATGTGAGTGGCATGAATGAATTTTTATTTTCATACAGTGCACCCCCCATTACTTATAATGATGCGGCGCGTGTTCATACCCAAGAGTATTTGAATGATTTTATTGAACTGAGTAAAAATGAAGGGGGGGAATTAGGTTTACAGGCACCATTTGGACCGGGGGGGTATCAAATAGCGCTATTATCCGCAGGCCAAGCAAAAGCCGCTGTTCATCAAGTGATGGACGGTTCTTTAAATAGGGCTTATGCCGTATGTGTGCCAGCAGGCCATCATGCTTTGCCAGATAAAGCGATGGGGGCGACCTATTTAGCGAACAGCAGTATTGCCGCTAAATATGCCCTTGAGAATTTAGGGGCAAAAAAAGTCGCTATATTGGATTGGGATGTTCATCATGGAAATGGAACTCAAGCTATTTTTTATAACGATAATAAAGTGCTTACCATCTCTATGCATCAAGATAACTGCTTCCCAATTAACTCAGGAGGTATCGAAGAACAAGGTAACCGAGAAGGTTTAGGATTCAATATTAATATTCCGTTATTACCGGGATGTGGCCATGATGAATATTTATATGCATTAAGAACAATAGCAATCCCTGCTCTTAGGACCTACAAACCGGATCTCATTATTATTGGCAGTGGTTATGATGCAAGTACCTTTGACCCTCTAGGACATATGCAACTCCATAGCCAGAGTTATCGAGAAATGATAGAAAGTATTGTCGCGGTCGCTCAGGACGTTTGCCATGGAAAAGTGGTTGTCATACATGAAGGAGGCTATTCTGAGCATTATGTTCCCTTTTGTGCATTAGCACTACTAGAAGGGTTAAGTGGCATAAATACTCAGGTTGTCGACCCTTTTATTTCTTTTATCCAACAACAAACGATTCCTCAAGCACTCAAAGAGTTACAAGAAAATTTAATAAATCACCAAGCGATTAAATTGGGTTTGTAACAATATTCTATTAGAGCAAGCGTTACACATTAAATTGATCTATTAATTGGGTGAGACATAATGAATATACTAAAAACCAATGATAATGTCATTATTGGGTGGCACTCTTCTTTTTCGGGAGGCGATTTTGATACTCAATTAGCAATAATTATCTCTGAAGTAAATAATGCATTAATAAAAATGGGTATTAGTTATGCGGATATGCTAAAACATACAATAGCGATTAAAAGTGATAAAGTTGATCCCATCTATGCGATTAATCAATTTCATAAAGTTAGCCACGAAATAGCACAAGGCTACGGTAATAAAAAGCCTGTTGGAACAATTATTCGGCTTCCGAATTTTAGCAATGATAATGCTCTGGTAGCCATTGAGTTTATTTTTCCTCGTCATAACAAGGCGGTTCAATGCTTACCTTTCTATAATATGGAAATGGACGTTAGCCGCTCTTTAATTTATGAGGAGCTACTTTATATTACAGGCACGGAAGCTTTGATTGTTTCCGATGATAATAGCCATGCTTATTACATCAATGATACCCTTGAAGAGCAAGTTGCGGTGATTTTTGATAAAATTAATCGTTCAATAATTGAGTTAGATTACTCAATGGATGATCTTATTTTATTAAATGTTTATCTTCGTAGTGATGTCGCATATCAGCCAGTAATAGATCTGATAAAAGACGAGATTGCTAAATATACTGGAAATATTCAAGCTATTAATTGTGAACTCAATGTCACCTATTGTGATGGGATGGCCGTTGATGAATTTTTAATAGAAATAGACGGTTTTGTAAAAAGCCCATTATCACAGTTGGCTGCACCTATTCACTATGCTTGCTTTCAACTTAACCTAGATTTATATGATAGCTTTATACATGCAAAAAAACATATAGATAATATATTGGAAAATAATTTTTCATCCAGTATTAGAGTCACAATAAAATATGTTAAGAGTAAAAATAGTAGTGAGGCTTATATTGATATTATACATGATGAGCTAATGACGAAGTTAACAAGCGCCCATGTGGAAAATTATATTGTAGAGACATTGCCAGTTAAAAAACTCATGAATAACAAGTCATTTTTAGAAATAAGCATTCATTCATTTTAATTTATATCACAGGTGATAACATGACAGAGCAAATAATTTCTGATACATCATTTGATATGTTTACGAATGAGTTAAAAAAGAATCGAATAAAGAGAAGTTATGACATTATTAATATTGAATTCAATCTTTATTTAAACAATGAAAGTTTTTATTTTCGTATTGATGAACATGACCATATTATAACGAATAGTGTTTTTTTAAGCTCTTATTTTGATAAGAAAAAAAGAAAAATCAGCGATATGACCGAAGTTGCGGATAAAGTATTTTTAATTGAATTATCAAAAGGGAGCATTGATTTTGCTCACTCAATTTTAGTACTAGATCTCAATAATAGTCATGTTGTCCTGTTTAGCTCTCAATACCAGCCAAGTAAGAAAACGACGCCGAGATTCGAACAGCATTATCATGTTGGAAAGATTATTGGCGATAACGATAATACGCTTCTCCCCGCAGAAACACGAGATCTTATTGGCTTACATATTCTGAATGAATACAGTGAAAGTACCGCCGTTGAACATATTTATATTAATAGCCAATGGTATGCGTATCATATTTATGGAGGGGTAAGACATGGTGAATGTGATTGTGACCAAGCAACTTACCTAAAAATTAAAGATGATGTGTATTTACTTGGTTTTAGAGAGTTAGCGGTCGATGTCGCGATTATTTTGCTCTTAGACTTAAAGTCAATGCGCAACACCGGGTTTGCCGTTGGCTATACGGATGAGCAATGGTTTAGCATCCCTATTGGAGCCTATATGAAGCGGATTAATAAACGGCTTGAAGAGCACAATTTTCACGCTTTATGATAGCCCTGTTTTTTGATGTATTGAAGTGGCGGTGAGCCAGTCCAGCGTTTAAATGCTTTTGAAAAAGCGGCGCTGTCCGTATAGCCTAGTAGTTCAGCTAGGCTATCTATTCTAATCTTCTCTTCAACGAGTTTATCGATAGAAATATCACAGCGAATTTTATCCAGAATATCTGAATAATTAATATTTTCTTTTGCTAATTTACGTTGTAATGTCCTTGGTGAGATATACAGTTTTGCCGCTACCCAAGATAATGAAATGTCTTTTTGTGATAAAATATGTTGGTACATAATATCTTGCACTTTCATACTCATGGATTCGGGCATACAACTTGAGTGTTTAAGTTTATTTAGATGATTTTTTAAGAAAAAAATGAACGTTTCATCATGCTCTTTTTTATTAATACCAGCATTTAGCCACTCTTCATCAAATGAAATACCATTGAATTTAGCATTGTCTTCATAGTGAGTTGGAATGATTTTTTTCAAATTATCTTTATCTTTTCGACTTAATGCATATTGGAAATAAAATGTATCAGGTATCCAATCTTTACCAAGTCGCTCTCTTATTTGACTCACTAACCTAAATAAACTGTACTCAATGTCAAACTTATAGTATTCAGGCTTAAATATACTCACTTCATAATTGATTAAAACCTTTTTGTTTTCTATGACAATATTAGTGTGTGTTTTGCCTTGAAATAGATCGGTATATTGGTTGAGTTCGATTAAAGCGGCATGTAATGTTTTTGCCGACATAAAAATTTCACTGATCGGTGAGTAACTATGATAGGGGGCTGCGATACCCGCTTTCGCACACCAATGCTGATCTTTTGTTTCATGAGCAATTAAACGTAGAAACTCGTTATAAGCTTGTATGGGGGCAACTTCTGTTAATTTTAGTAATTTAAATTTATTATATAAAATTTTTGATCTATATGAAAAAGGAATATCCAGTGACTGTAAATAACTCATGATCTCGGATATTTTTAGCTGATGTATATAAGAGTTATATGAATGATGGGCGTTAGTTTCAGGTTTCATTTTTATGCCTCGTATTAATGAGATGCTATTTTGCTTGAATTCATTAACCGCACATTCTTTGATATGACAAAATTACATGTTAGTAACAAAATAGCAATGAATTTATATCATTATTATTTTATATTGATGATATAAATATATCGTTATATTCTTTATTTTTGATTGAAATCTTAAATAAATAACAATTATTTTGAACATCAATTATCTTAATTCATTAACACTCTTTTTAGAATGCTCTTATTTAGTATTTTTTGTTTTTTTTAAATTTGACTTAATTGTTGTTGATTGACCTTTTATTTTTTAGTTCATACCTTAGTTTTATGAATAAATGCTATTGGTGTCACCAAAGTAAGAGTAAAAGCTATTAAATAACTACAATGCTGCTATAACAATAATAAATAAAAGTCACTCTTATTGTATTGGTCGTAAACGCGTCATAGGTTGCAGTATATTTTTCTTGGAGAAGCACACAATGATAGGCACAGTAAATCGGTTATTGGCACATGACGATGCTGGAAAATTGTTATTACGTATTACTATTGGCGGATTAATGTTATTCCATGGCATGAGTAAATTGTTAACAGGCGCTAGTGGCATTAAAGCTATGCTTGCTGCATATGGTTTACCCGAATTTATTGCTTATGGAACTATTTTGGGGGAAGTTGTCGCACCGATTTTCATTATATTAGGGATACTCACTCGCCCAGCCGCGCTGCTTGTCGCTTTTACCATGTTTATTGCTTGGTTAATGGTAGGGCTTGATAAAACGTTTTTATTGGATAAAACGGGGGCATGGGCAATTGAAAGTATTGTTTATTTCTTTGTGGGATCAATTGCACTTGCGTTAATGGGAGCAGGGCGCTTTTCTGTTATGAAGAGTGCAACGTGGCGTTAAGGCTCAATACGATGAATATCAGGCCATCATAAATGGTGGCCTGTATCCTTAAAAGCTTATGATGCAATGCTTTTGGCGAACTTTGGATGAGATTTTAATGTGTCGAGATAATGATTAATGACCGCGGAGTTTTCGATAAAATTTATCTTTTCCATAAATAGAAGAAAAGCCCCGACATACACATCGATTGCGGTTAGTTGTTGGCCGCAAATATAAGGTGCAGCGTTACTAAGTCCTGTTTCTAGGCAATCCATAACGCGTTTAAATGAGCCAAAACCTGACATTTTTTGCTGTGCTTCATCTAACTGTAAGCCCATTGCATGCGTTGTAAATGCCGCTTCAATAGGGCCTGCGGTAAAAAAGAACCAGCGATAATAGGCTGCTCGTTGTGGGGAATTAAACGCCGGCGCTAACCCTTTTTCTATAAATTTATCGGCTAAATAGACACAGATAGCCGCAGTTTCAGTGATAATATGTTCACCATCGACTAAAGCGGGAACTTTTCCCATCGGATTAATAGCAAGATATTCGGCAGTATGCATTTGCTCGCCATATTCAAGCTCAATTCGCTGATAAGGTACATCTAACAGTTTAAATAGCAGGTCGACCGTATTGCCGCGTGACATCGAATTTGTATATAGGGTAAGTGAGCTCATCGCCTTTTCCTTATGATTAAGTTGAGTCGCTATCATAAGGTAGCGGTGTGTCAGATTCTGTCAGTAGTCACACATAAAGTCTCTTTTCGCCATTGCTCAAATAAATAATGTTTGGGATAGGGTAATTTATCCTCCAGAGCAATATAGGATTGGATCCGATCTAAGCGAAAATGGCGATAACTTTCTCTGAGTTCGCACCAAGCGGCTAAGACTTGGGTATCTTTCATATAGCCAATTGCGATTGGCCAGATAACTCTACTGCTAAATTTCCCACTTTCATCTTGATAGTCAATTTTAGCTTTTATTTCTTTTCGTAAACTCAGTCTTAGGTTTTTCGCAATCACATTATTAATCGGTGCAATTTGTGTGCTAGGTGCAAATAATGTCGTTTGATTGATAAGGTTTTGTGACCCCTGTTTGACAACCGCATTGATTTTATTGATTGCGCGCATGGCGGATAATTTCAGCTCTTCATCGGCATTACTTTGTACCCAGCGTAAACCTAAGATCAGCGCTTCGAGTTCGTTGTCATCGAACATTAAAGGGGGAAGTAACAAACCGGATTTTAGCTGATAGCCGATACCTGCTTCACCTGTAATTTCGGCACCTTGGCAGCGTAGTTCATCAATATCACGGTAAACAGACCGAATACTGATGTGCAATTGTGACGCGAGAGACTCTGCCGTAATGGGATAGCGACTTTCTTTTAATATCTGTAATAAAGTCAATAAACGTTGAGTGCGGGTCATTGGTTACTCTGTGCGTTGGCTGGAAATCGTATTATAACATTGGTGCTTAAGGCGAGAATAAAAAATAGCGGCGAGAATGGCCTCACCGCTAATTAAAAATGACTGGATTGATGGTGGCTATCTATCGTTTGCTAAGATAGCTTTTTGCAAAAACTTATCTAATAAAGCGCTATCACGGCAATAAGGCTCTGGAAGATTGAGTTTTTCTGATTTTTCAATCGTCTCAATAATCAACCTGTCGATAGCAGGGCGCCGTGAACCATATTCGCTTTCATCTACATTTTGTTTGATCACTAACAGTTCATTGATTTCCGCCAAAACGGCGTGATCGGTGACTGTTGCACTGACCAATTGTGAAAAAGCCATTGGTGGCATGATTTTTGAGTGTTCAATCCAACGCAACGCCAGTATTGCCCTTAAGATATAAAAATATTTTTTTAGGCGTACTGTTTCCCCTTTAAAATCTTCCCGCAAGTTACGTTTTGCTATGGATAAATAGTGATAACGTGCCTTTAGCGGTGAATAGAATTTTGACGCTAATAATTCAAATTGTTGAATAAATGACGCATCCTTGTGGTAAACAATTGGCGAATGCAGCCATTCAATTAACGCGGGGTTAGAATTACGCATCAATTTTAAAGCTTTTGATAATTCCCAACCGGAAACATCCAGTTCATTATCAATGGGTTTTTCAATCACATCGCGTTTTCTATCGAGTGTTAAATACCAATCTAATTGATGAACATAAATAAACCTCACATCATAATCGCTATCACAAGAAGCAAAACCCCAACCGCGGCTTCCAGACTCGCACGCAAACAGGATTTTTACCCGATGGGTTGTTTCTATTTCAGCTAATGTTTTTTGTATGCGCTCTCGCATTAATGGCGTTATGCTTTCACTCTCCATGCCATTCTCCTATCCTTTCACACACACGACCTGACGCAGTGTATGTACGATTTCTACTAATGACGATTGTGCGGCCATCACGGCATCAATATCTTTGTATGCCATTGGGATCTCATCAATGACGTCACTATCTTTTCGACACTCTACATGGGCTGTTGCTAGTTTTTGATCTGCCACAGAATAGCGCTTTTTCGCTTCTGTTCGACTCATCACACGGCCTGCACCATGGCTGCAAGAGCAGAAACTTTCTTCATTCCCTAAACCGCGTACGATAAAGCTTTTAGCCCCCATAGAGCCGGGAATGATCCCCATTTGCCCTTTTCTCGCGGATACGGCTCCTTTACGGGTTACCAGTATCTCTTCACCAAAATGGTGCTCTTTTTGTACATAATTATGGTGGCAATTCACCGCTTCTTGTTGTGTGGTGAATGGCTTCGTGATCGTTTTTGATAGTGCTTCTAGTACTCGGTGCATCATGACTTCACGGTTATGGCGAGCGAAATCTTGTGCCCAACCTACGGCTTCCATGTAATCATTAAAGTGTTGGCTCCCTTCTTCAAAGTACGCCAAATCGCGATCAGGCAGATTGGCAATATGCTGTTGCATATCTTTATGTGCTAATGAAATAAATAAGTTACCAATCGCGTTACCGACACCGCGAGAACCACTATGTAGCATCACCCATACACGATCTTGTTCATCTAAACACAGTTCAATAAAGTGGTTACCTGTTCCTAATGTTCCTAAATGGTTGTAGTGGTTTGTTCCACGTAGTTTTGGGTATTTATCACAAATACGTTTAAATTCTTCATCTAAATGCGCCCAATGCTGATCAACAATTTCGGGTGCTCGATGCCAGGCTCCTTTATCACGACCATGGCGTTGAGTTGTACGTCCATGTGGAACAGCCGCTTCAATTGCAAAACGGATATTTTGCAGGCTATCCGGTAAATCAGAGGCGGTTAGTGAAGTTCGCACTGCTATCATCCCACAACCGATATCAACGCCAACGGCAGCCGGAATAATGGCGCCTTTGGTTGGGATCACACTACCAATAGTGGAACCTTTACCGACATGTACATCAGGCATTACTGCTAAATGTTTAAAAATAAAAGGCATTTTAGCGGTGTTTTGCAGTTGTACTACGGCTTTAGGATCAACCGGTACACCGTTAGTCCACATTTTTACAGGTGCGCTATTTTCCAAAATAAGTTCGTTAACAGCGTTATTGTTCATTCTTTATTCCTTAATTTTTACCAGTCCGTTTAATACTTGATCCAATCCACCATAAACGGATATTTGGTCGATTCGATGCGCAATGCTTTCTAGTGTTTCCAGCTCTTTTAAACGTAAAGCAATGGGGTTGTTTTCCATGACTTTTGCCGTGTTTAATAATGAGCGTGTTGCCGCGGTTTCTTCTCGACGGCGGATCACGTTTGCTTGGGCGGCCTTTTCCGCTTCTACCACTTGCGATAAAATAGTTCGCATATCACCCGGCAAAATAATGTCTTTTACGCCAATGCTATCGACATCCAAGCCAAATTCAGCGACACATTGGGTAATTTGTTCTAGCATCAATTCATCAATGAGTTGCTTGTTTTCCAGTAACTCATCTAATGAGCGTGTGCCGATAATTTCTCGTAAGGCAAACTGTAGCTCACGGTAGAGATAATCGACGGGTTGGCTCAACTTTGAGAAGGCCAACAAAATATCACGGTAGCGCCAGTTGGCTGACAAATTGATACGCAATGTCACTTTGTCTTTGGTTAGGATCTCTTGACCACTGACCTCAATCGCCAGTAAACGGGTATCAATAACGTCTACCTGAGGCTGGTGTTCAATACACCAGTAACCATAATTTCCGGGTTGCAATAATGTTTTGACTTCACCATCAACCTTTAATACCCCAACATGCCACGCTGGAACTTGGACCACTAAGCTGATATCTCGACCCTTAATCCATTTTTTGCTATTTAGGCGGTTGACTAATGTTTGTGGGATAGCAATATCACCAGTTTGTTGAATATCTACACGTAATGTTTCTGCAATTTTCCAATACAGGCGTCGCGTTGCCGGCGCTAAAATTTCAGTCAAATTATTATGAAGATATAAAAAAGCGATCTCGTTATCCGATAAATTAATATCTATACAATGCGCTTCCACCCAATCAGGGTGATATTGGCGCAAATGATCAGCCAACTTTGCATCAATAGGTTCATGATTAAGTGTGAACAAGCTAACGGTGAGTTTATTAAACCAATCATTGATACGGTGTTCACCTGCTAGCAAAAGATGCTGAAAATTACCGTTTTTCTCGGTCAGCGCAATTTGTCCTTGTGCCACAATTATTTTTTTCATTATTTATTCCTTTATTATTATGAGCCACCATCGAAGAAAAGTATGGAGTGATGGGGGGAAAGTTAGAGTGCCGTCAAACTGGCTGTCTAAGGTTCTGCCCATGACCCGATAAAGATCTCGGAGGGTGGTGTGTTGCCTAATTTTTATAACCCATTGTTATATCAAGCTTTTTGTTCTGGAAGGAACAGATTAACTATCATTAAGTTATTATCTTACTGACGGCGGAATACAGACCATGTAGTGACATCATTTCGCCACCATGTCTGCACCGGTAGAACCGAAGTTCTGACAATATCCGGCAGTGGATGATTTTAATATTGCGATAAGCGTGCCAACTTTGTTTAAAATAACAAAAAAATATTTATCTTATTGATATGTAATAACTTAATTTTTTTGGAATTATTCTGGTATGATTCAGATAAAAAATAACCTATGCTATTTTTTATCTTTAATTATCGTGATTTATAAATTTATATAAAATGAATAAGAAGCGTAAGGTTGTTATTGGCGTATTAGGTACGGCACTGGATCGACGTGGAAAAAGAACGAATCGGTGGACGAAATGGCGCCCTTCAGTTGGGCTATGTCAGCAACCTGATCTGGATATTCATCGCTTTGAATTAATCCATCAGGTAAATAATTATAATATGGCTCATCATGTGAAAGAGGATATTGAGCAAGTCTCACCACAGACGGAGGTCATATTACGCGAGGTGGATATTGCTGATCCGTGGGATTTTGAAGAGGTTTATACCTCGTTACTGGATTTTTCTTCAAATTACCCTTTTGACACTGAGAATGAAGAGTATTTGGTTCATATCACGACGGGTACTCACGTGGTGCAAATCTGCTGGTTCTTGTTAACAGAAGCACACTATTTACCCGCTAAATTATTGCAAACCTCACCGACAGAAGCGGGAAGAGAAAAAGATCCCGCGGGTATCTATACGGTGATTGATCTCGACCTCAGTCGCTATACGCACATCACGAGCCGTTTTCAAAAAGAGCAACAGGCTCAAGTGTCTTTTTTGAAATCAGGTATCGCAACTCGTAACGCGAATTTTAACGCGATGATTGAGCGGATCGAGCGAGTCGCTTTACGTTCAAAAGCGCCTATCTTATTAAATGGCCCTACAGGGGCGGGTAAATCCTTTTTGGCGCGTAGAATTTATCAATTGCGAGAAAGTCGCCATCATATTAAAGGGCGCTTTGTTGAGGTTAACTGTGCCACGTTACGCGGTGATAATGCGATGTCAACGCTATTTGGGCATATTAAAGGCGCGTTTACAGGCGCGATTAACCCACGTCGTGGCCTGCTTAAAGAGGCTGACGGTGGTATCTTATTTTTAGATGAAATTGCTGAATTAGGGCTGGACGAACAAGCCATGCTACTAAAAGCCATTGAAGAAAAAAGTTTTTTTCCGTACGGTTCCGATGAGGAAGTGCAAAGTGACTTTCAATTGATAGCGGGTACACATCGTAATTTGGCGCAATGGGTTGAAGAGGGTAAATTTCGCGAAGATTTATTTGCGCGTATCAATATGTGGACTTTCACCTTACCTGGGCTGGCGGAAAGACGTGAGGATATTGAGCCTAATATCGATTATGAGTTGGCTAAATTTAGTCAGGATGCACAAATCCAAATCCGCTTTGATAGTGAAGCTCGCCAAGCTTACTTAACGTTTGCCTGTTCAGCGCAAGCGTTGTGGCGGGGTAACTTCCGTGAACTCGGAGCATCAATCAGCCGCATGGCAACCTTTGCTGAACGTGGTCGTGTGACAAAAGCGGTCGTTGATGAAGAGATCATGAGATTGCAATCGCAGTGGGTCACAAAAGCAAAAGACACGTTGCCGCCAGAAGTTGGCGAAATTGACCTATTTGAACAGCAACAATTAGCCACAGTATTAGATGTATGCCGTCGCTCATCAAGTCTCTCAGAAGCGGGTAGAGTACTGTTTGCTGTTTCAAGACAGCAGAAAAAGCAGCCGAATGATGCAGATAGGTTACGTAAGTATTTGGCGCGTTTTGGATTAGATTGGGATAAAGTGAAAAAGGCTTAGTGCTTGGCGAAATTGATAAGATACTCAGTAATCTATTAGAAACATTAAGTTTATTTATTATAAAAATAATAAAAACAGTTAAGTATGGAGTGTGAAAAGATGGAGTTAACCTTTTTAGGAACGAGTGCCGGTGTGCCGACCAAAGAGCGTAACGTCACCAGTATGCTATTAAACCTAACAGGCATACGTAAAACATACTGGATGTTTGATTGTGGTGAAGGAACTCAACATCGCATTTTAAATAGCGTATTTAAGGCGCCAAGAATTGAAAAAATTTTTATTACCCATCTACATGGAGATCATATTTTTGGATTACCGGGGCTGTTATGTAGCCGCTCAATGAGGGGATCAACTGATCCATTAACGTTATATGGTCCAAAAGGTTTAAAACAGTATGTCGAAACAGTACTGACCCTGAGCAGCTCTTATATGACTTATCCTCTTGAAATGATCGAAATAGAGCCAGGGCAGTTGTTTGATGATGGTGAGTTAATCGTGACAGCCTACCCGCTTGACCATCGCGTTGAATGCTATGGTTACCGTATTGAAGAACATCCTAAACGAGGTTCATTAGATGTTGATAAATTAGCGCAAGATAACATTCCACGTGGCCCGTGGATGCAAGCGTTAAAGGCCGGTGAAACTATTATGTTAGCCGACGGTCGCCGTGTTAATGGTGCTGATTATTTAGGTGAGCCAAAGCCTGGCAAAGTCATTGCGATTTTTGGGGATACCAAACCAACGGAACAGGCTCTTTTCTTGGCAAAGAATGCGGATGTTATGGTGCATGAAACGACGCTGGAAAATGCGTATCATGAAAAAGCCAATGATCGGGGGCACAGTACCACAGGGCAAGCGGCGCAGTTAGCGCGAGACGCGGGTGTGAAACGTTTTATTGCGACGCATATCAGTGGTCGTTATAGCGCTGAAGATATGCCGATGCTGCTGGCGGAGTGCCAAGCCATTTTCCCTAATACCGAGATAGCGAGCGACTATTTAACCATTAAAATCTAGAGCGATGGCATGGCCTCTTGTTCGCTAATAGATGAACTCGGCACGTTATCATGCGTGTTGAAAAAATAGGCAGTAAATTGGGTATCACTGCTGTCAGTAAATGACTTTCACAAACCCATTGCGGCAATAGGTTTCATATTCATCAGCGAGTTGCCGATTGGTAATAATGACATCAAATTGCGAAAGTTCCCCCATATTGGCCGTGGCGACTTCATCAAACAGGTTGTATTTGGCGAGCAAAATTTTGCGGATTGATTTTTCCATCGCTTTTTTCTTCATTGCTAAATCGTCTAAGTTATAGCATGTGACGCCATAGTGACTATGAATACCGGCAGCCGAGATAAAGGCTTTTTTCGGGTTAATCGAATCAAGGAGAGAAGGTTGGGTCGGGTTATAAAATGAGTCGCTTTTAGGGCGATATTCCCCCCCACAGAGTAATGCGGTGGCATTTTTTTTCTGGCTTAGAGCCAAAAAAACGTTATGTGAATAACAAATCCCTGTAAAGCTTATCTCTTCTGGGATCAAGGCGATTAAGGTGGCCATTTCGATCCCATTATCGAAAAAGATCACATCGTCTTCTGACACCATACTCGCCGCTAAATTGGGGATATGTAGCTCTTCGGTTTGATCGGGGGTAAAAATGTCGGCTTGAGGATCATTTTGTGCCAGTGAGGAAGGTTGGGTGACAGAAACGATATAACCACCAAGCAGAGACATTGGAATAGGCCCTTCGGTCTCGGCATTCAGATCACGGCGGATCGTCATTTCAGAGACTTCAAGTATTCTTGCGGCATCTTTAAGGTGAATTCTTCCTGAGCGTTTAATACATTCACTCAAACGACGAAGGCGTTCTTTTTGTTTCGTTTCTATCACCGAGCAATCCTTTCTTTATTGGCGCGGGCTAACCGCGCCCCAACATTTAGTAGCCATTAGAGGTTACACTGTTTCCCGAAACAATCGCTACACTGGCACTTGCCCCAACGCGATTAGCTCCGGCTTTGAGCATTTTTTCTGCGGTTTCGCGATCACGCACACCACCTGATGCTTTAACGCCGATTTTATCACCAACGACTTTACGCATTAACGCGACATGGTGCTCTGTAGCGCCCATTGTACTGAAACCTGTTGAAGTTTTCACAAAACCAACGTTTAATGTGCGGCAAATTTCACAAACTTGGGTGATTTCATCATCGGTTAATAGGCAAGTTTCCAAAATAACTTTTAAAGTTGCCTCACCACAAGCCGCTAAAACGGCGGCAATATCTTGGCGAACGAACTCAAGGTCACCACTTTTTAGCATACCAACGTTAATCACCATATCAACTTCATTAGCACCACGGCGTACGGCTTCTGCGGCTTCAAATGCTTTGGCCTCAGTTAAGCATGCACCGAGCGGAAAGCCTACCACACAACAGACCATAACATCGCTGTTTTTCAGACATTCGCTGGCTAAAGGAACATAACCTGTGTTCACGCAGACAGAAGCAAAGTGGTGCTCTGCGGCTTCGGCACAAAGCTGTTTGATGTCATTGACGGTTGCATTGGCGGCCAACAGAGTATGATCGATATATTGTGCTATATTTTTCATGTAAATTTTTCCTATTGAGAATAGAGAGAGTCAATAATAAGGAATGAAAAAATGTGGCGGATATGACACTTGCTCATTCGTTATTCGCGATCTTAATCACGAATGATATTTATGCAACATGATAATGTTAATATAGTATCACAATGTGATTTATTTAACATGAGAGGCGTTATGGATATAGCAGTTATAGGTTCAAATATGGTCGATCTGATCACTTATACGGATCAGATGCCAAAAGAGGGTGAGACCTTGGAGGCGCCTGCATTTAAAATCGGCTGTGGTGGTAAAGGTGCCAATCAAGCGGTTGCTGCGGCAAAACTTAATTCAAAAGTGATTATGTTAACAAAAGTCGGTGATGATATTTTTGCTGATAACACCATTCGTAATCTTGAGTCTTATGGTATTAATACCCGTTATGTGGAAAAAGTGCCATGTACTTCTAGCGGTGTAGCACCGATTTTTGTTAATCCGAATTCTGCTAATCGCATTCTCATTGTGAAAGGAGCAAATAAATTTTTATCCCCTGAAGATATTGAGCGTGCGGCTGACGATTTGAAAAAATGCAAATTGATCGTATTGCAGCTTGAGGTTCAATTAGAAACGGTTTATCACGCGATTGCTTTTGGTAACAAACATAACATTCCTGTATTGCTGAATCCTGCACCAGCACAGCGTACGTTAGATCTTGATTTTGCTTGTCGTTGTGATTTCTTTGTGCCGAATGAAACTGAGCTTGAGATCCTCACTAATATGCCTGTTGATTCGATGGAAAACATCCGCCGTGCAGCCAAGTCTTTGCTCGATAAAGGGTTGAAAAATCTTATCGTCACGTTGGGTGATAAAGGTGCACTCTGGATGACTCGCGATAACGAGTTGTTGATCCCTGCCATTAAAGTGAATGCGGTGGATACCAGTGGTGCAGGAGATGCTTTTATTGGCTGTTTCTCTCATTATTATGTGCATACAGGCAATATCGCGGAAGCTTTGAAAAAGGCTGTCATGTTTTCTGCATTTAGTGTGACAGGTAAAGGAACGCAATCCTCTTATCCAAGTATTGAAGAATTTGCTGAATTCGTGCAGCTTAAATCGTGAATCGCTAAGAGCGAGAGTGGCAATTAGGCTGATAAGCTCATAAGGCTGACTCATGTGAGAAAGTTTTATTCCTTATGGTTAATTATCAGCCTAAATCGATGAGCTGCGGTGCTTACACGCTTCAATTAAATCTTGTAATAGCGACTTCGCTTCGGCAATCACATAAGTTTGGCATTGACTGTCCACCATCATGGCAACTGTCATATTTGCGCCATCCATATCTGGCAATATTTCTGTCATAAAGTGGGTCAGTGTTAGCTTGGTTACCGTACACTTGGTCCATTGACCATTAAGATTACGCTGTGCATAGGCTTGAGCAGGCCAAACAGGTAATAATAAGCGTCTGTTATTATCTCGCATGGTAACAAGCTCCTCTTGGCAGAAAATCACCCAAACTTCCTCCCAATCGGCAACTTTACTGACAAAATAGCGGTATTTTTGTTGTAGATTTAATCGAAGTACAGTATCAATTTCTTTGGGATCAGGGGTAAACATTATGCGTTATATCCATATTAGATAGTCTAAAAAAACAGTTGATAATTGTTGAGAAAATCACGTTTAAAGTTGCTATCTTAGTGAGGTTTTTTTATTGCTGCGTTTGATCCATCAAGAGTTTATCGAAAATAGCGTAGTAGACATATAAGTTTTATTAAAAAGTAAAATGGGCAGCTTGGAGCGGTGAGATATGATTGATTCATTACTCGAAAAATATGCCATTGGCGTTACTATCGTTGCGGTGTGTTTAGCCGTGGCTATTATTTTCGAGATGATAAGTAAAAAACGTAGGCATAAGCATAAGAATAAAAGTATTTTTATTCATGTTATTCAGACCGCTGTGCTGTGTAGTATGGTGATGGTTGCCGCTCAATATTTGGATATGGCGGCAACGGATTTTAATTTAACCTTTATTTCAACTCCGCTGATTAATTTCATCACAGTTGCCATCATTGCGATCATTCTCGTGCGTAAGCTGTTTCAGCTCGTCAATAGACTTGAAAAAACGCAAATAAAAAGAGGAAGTGATCCAACCTCTGCACGTATTATCGCTCGAGTCTTTAAAACCACCATTTTTGTCGTAATGGTTTTACTATTTGGCGAACATTTCGGCATGAGCCTATCGGGGTTGATGGCCTTCGGCGGGATTGGCGGCATTGCTATCGGTATGGCTGGTAAAGATATTCTGAGTAACTTCTTCTCAGGGATCATGCTTTACTTTGATAGGCCTTTTAATATCGGCGATTGGGTTAGCTCACCCGACAGAAACATTGAAGGTACGGTGGTTGAGATTGGTTGGCGAATTACTAAAATTATCACCTTTGACCATCGACCCTTGTATATCCCTAACTCACTCTTTTCATCGATAAGCGTTGAAAACCCTGGGCGTATGACTAACCGCCGAATCAAAACGTCATTAGGTCTGCGCTATGAAGATGCCGATAAAATCGGCGCTATTGTGAGTGATATTCGGACTATGTTGCAACAAGAGCCAAGTATTGATACTGGGCAAACATTATTAGTCTATTTTGATGAGTTTGCGGATTCGTCACTGAATATTATGGTGTATTGTTTTACGAAAACTACCGTGTGGGCCGAATGGTTAGCCGCACAACAAGAAGTCTATTTAAAAATAATTGCCATCGTCAAACAGCATGGTGCGGACTTCGCTTATCCTACACAGACACTGTATATGGAAAAAAACAACTAAGCTCCCAGTTTAGAGAAATTGGCCGACTAATATTCTGCTAATAGGCTTAATGTTAGTCGGTTAATGAATTTCGCACCCATTTCTCCTTGTTTAATGCTGATAACTTAAAAATGGCATAGAAATTTTTTATGCTATTAAACAGTAGGTTATCAAATATTATCTCCTCCCGAAAAATTAGAATTATTCCCGCACTTTATGGCAATTCCAATCTGATTTCCTATCAAGTATATTGTCGGCCTCTTTTCCTCAGCTAACTAAGAGCCAGACTGTTATGAAAAAAATCAATGTGGCATGTAGCCAGGGGGTCGCTATCTACTTTACGGGAGAATTCCAATGGGTAGATATTCGCGATGCACAGTTAAACAATATTGCTGCTGTTGTGTTATCCGAGTTGGATGCCAATCAAGGGCTGTGGAAAAGGGTTGCAGAGAGTAAACTCAGTATTCCGCTGTTTATCATTAGTGATAAACAGCTTCCAGATGATATCCCTCATCCTCCTTATTTAACGGGAATTTTGCCGCCTGCACCGGCTGAGCGTAGTGAAAATAGTCGTCAATTATTTGCGGCGGCAAATCACTATCTTGAGCAGCTATTACCGCCATTTTTTGCGCGAATGATGGATTATGCTGCGGGGCATAATGTCACTTTTGCTTGTCCGGGTCATCAAGGTGGACAATTTTTTCGCCGCCATCCAACTGGCGAACAGTTTTACCAATTTTATGGCGAAAACCTATTTCGTACCGACTTGTGTAATGCTGATGTCGCGATGGGAGACCTGCTGATCCATGAAGGGGCTGCGAAAGAAGCACAGAAATTTGCAGCTCGCGTATTTAATGCAGATAAAACCTATTTTGTACTAAACGGCACCTCTTCTTCCAATAAAGTCGTGTTAAATGCCTTGCTAACACCGGGAGACTTGGTTTTATTCGATCGCAATAATCATAAATCAAACCACCATGGCGCCCTGATCCAAGCGGGCGCAACACCGGTTTACCTTGAAACGGCACGTAACCCATTTGGTTTTATCGGGGGAATCGATGCGCATTGTTTTGAAGAGGACTACTTGCGTTCATTGATTAATGACGTCATGCCTGAAAAAAATACGCGTGAACGTCCATTCCGCTTAGCGGTGATCCAGCTCGGTACTTATGACGGCACGGTTTACAATGCAAGGCAGGTTGTCGATAAAATTGGTCATTTATGTGAGTATATTTTGTTCGATTCTGCGTGGGTTGGCTACGAACAATTTATCCCTATGATGCGCCAATGTTCGCCACTATTACTTGAATTAAATGAAAATGATCCTGGTATTATGGTGACTCAATCGGTGCATAAACAATTGGCAGGGTTCTCGCAAGCGTCGCAAATCCATAAAAAAGATAACCATATTAAAGGGCAAGAGCGCTTTGTCTCGCATAAAAAGCTGAATAACGCTTTTATGATGCACGCGTCTACCAGTCCATTTTATCCGCTGTTTGCCTCGTTAGATGTCAATGCGCGTATGCATCAAGGGGATGCAGGGGAAATGATGTGGATGGAGTGCGTAAGACTTGGCATTGAGGTTAGAAAAGCCATTATCAACCACTGCCATTATTTTAGACCCTTTGTGCCTGAATTTGTCGACGGAAAACCATGGCAAGAGTACCCAACGGCGCAAATTGCTTCTGAACAGCGCTTCTTTAATTTTATTCCTAATGAACGTTGGCATGCGTTTGAAGGGTATGCGGAAAATCAATATTTTGTTGACCCTTGTAAGTTGATGCTAACAACGCCGGGTATCGATGCTCAAAGTGGTGAATACGAATCCTTTGGCGTTCCGGCGACTATATTGGCGCATTTCTTACGTGAACATGGTGTGATCCCCGAGAAATGTGACTTAAATTCCATCTTATTTTTACTCACTCCCGCAGAGAGTAAAGAGAAGTTAGAGCTACTAGTTACCCATTTGGTTCGTTTTGAACAATTACTGGATGAAGATGCTTCACTGGAAGAAGTGTTACCGTCCGTTTATCAACGCTACCAAGAGCATTATCAAGGCTACACATTACGTCGTTTGTGCCAAGAAATGCACCAGTTGAGTGTTCAGTACAATATTAAGCAATTGCAAAAAGAGATGTTCCGTAAGCAGCATTTTCCGACAGTGAAAATGAACCCACAACAAGCGCACCTTGAGTTTATTCGCGGCAACGTGGAGCTGCTTCCTCTATGTGAGCTAGAAGGGCGTATTGCCGCTGAGGGGGCGCTGCCTTATCCTCCGGGCGTACTGTGTGTGGTGCCCGGTGAAGTTTGGGAAGGGCCTGTCTTGCGTTACTTCCAAGCTTTGGAGGCGGGGATCAACTTGCTTCCGGGATTTGCGCCTGAGCTACAAGGGGTATATATCCCGAAAACAGAAGATGGACAAAAACGTGTCTATGCGCATGTTTTGAAGTAAACATTTTTTAAATCGGCGAAAGCTCATAGATTTTACTTTGTTAGCTGGTTACATTGGGAGCTTTAATAAAAGGCTCCCTTTTAATTCAATAAGGTAAGGTGTATGGCAAAGAAAATCATCCTTGATTGCGACCCCGGACATGACGATGCAATTGCGATGCTATTAGCTTATGGCAACCCTGAAATTGACTTACTGGCAGTGACGACCGTTGCTGGTAACCAAACGCTTGAAAAAGTGACTCGCAATGCCTTAGCCGTTGCTGAAATGGCAAAAATTCGTGGTATTCCTTTTGCAGCCGGTTCCTCACGACCACTGGTACGTGAAGTTGAAATTGCCCCCGATATTCATGGTGACTCTGGGTTAGATGGTCCTCAACTACCTGAGCCATCGTTGACTTTGGAAAACTGCCATGCGGTAGAATTGATCATTAAATTGATCATGTCGCATCCACCCAAAACAATCACTTTAGTGCCTACTGGGGCGCTAACCAATATCGCATTAGCCGCAAGGTTGGAGCCACGTATCGTCGAACGCGTCAAAGAAGTCGTGTTGATGGGCGGAGGCTACCATGTAGGAAATTGGAGTCCTGTGGCTGAGTTTAATATCAAAATTGATCCAGAAGCGGCACATATTGTTTTTAATGAAAAATGGCCACTAACGATGGTTGGTTTAGATCTCACCCATCAAGCGCTTGCCACCACAGATATCGTTGCTAACATTGCTGACGTGGGAACACCCTGCGCGAAATTTGTCGTCGAATTACTCGATTTCTTTGGCAAAATGTATAAACAAGCACAAGGATTTGATGCTCCACCAGTGCATGATCCCTGTGCCGTTGCCTATGTTATCGACCCTTCCGTCATGACGACACAGCGCGTACCTGTAGATATTGAACTGACAGGAACTCTCACCCTTGGAATGACTGTGGCCGATTTCCGCCATCCGGCTCCTGAAGATTGCCATACTCAGGTTGCCGTCAAACTCGATCATGCTAAGTTTTGGCAATTGGTCGTCGATGCATTAAAAAATATTGGTTAGTGAATAAGACAGTTTATAGGATAAATAAGATAAAAAACTGACGTTCGATAATCACGCTGTAGTTTAAGGAATATATGAATGAATCAAGAACTTGAAGATTTACCTTACGATACGTTAATCGAGCGAAGTATGAATGCTCTACAGCATAAAAGCCAATTCCACTGTGATACTTGGCATCTTGATCAGGCAAGTTGGTCAGTCGATCAAGAAGAGGGCACAATTGTTTTTCATGCTCCAGACGGTCTCGTTGCTGTTGCTCCCGTGCAAATCATTGGTACTTATGATCAAAACCAAGGGAGTTGGATGTGGGGATGGGCAAATAGCTCGATTGAGGAGCCATTGTTACAAGACGCATTGGCTGTACAAGAATTTGCTGAACGCAAAGGTTATGAGCAGCTTACCGATGCGATGTGTGACATCTCGGAAAATGAAGCATGGCTATTTACGGCACTCGCTTGCGAATTGAATCAGCAACAAGGGGCTTATCGTGGGGGCGCAGGAAGCACATTGATTTTTATGACCTTTGGTGAGGTCAAACTGCATAAAACCCAAGCATAATCATGGGTTATGATTGCCATAATGTTATATTTTAAATAGGAGCCCACAGTATGCTGGCGATTGCGCTTGAAGCGGCAAAATCAGTCAGAGCGATGACCGTAGAAGCATTTCAAGGTGCGGGCAGTTTTGACTATAAGCCCGACCGTTCAGTGGTCACGGAAACAGATTTACGTGTTGAGTCGGCATTGCGTGAGCACTTTGCCCAACACACACCGGATGTGCCGATCCTTGGTGAAGAATTTGGCCTTGAAGGCGATACTGTTTTCGAATCTGGATGGGTGATTGACCCGATTGATGGCACGCGCGCCTTTATTTATGGCATTCCACTCTTTAGCACTTTGATTGCTTATGTTGAAAAGGGGGAGCCTATCGTTGGGGTGATCAGCTTCCCTGCCATTTCAACGGTAGTTTACGCAGCAAAAGGGCAAGGTTGCTACTTGGAAACACATAACGGTTTATCTCGGCGGCTAACATTAGGTACTGATGCGCCTAAAGAGGTCGCTAATGCCGTCATTTCCGCATCGGGGATCCACAGTAGCACTTACAATCAACGAGAAGGTACAACGATTTACCATCTTGACCGTGTCGTCAGTTGCGCTCGCGACTTTATTTTTGCCAACGATGCTTACCAGCATGCCATGGTGGCAACAGGGCGTCTACATGGGGCCATTGATACAATTATGAAACCGTGGGATAGCGCAGCATTGATACCATGTATTCGTGAAGCGGGGGGTGATGTGTGTTCGTTAAGTGGTGAGCGCGATAACGTCATGTTTAGTGGCAGCCTATTGAGTGCCTCAACGCCTGAACTTGCCGATCAACTGGTTAAGTTAATGAATCCGTAAATAGGGTAAACTCGACCGTAGGTAATGAAAGTTTCTACTCTAAAAAAATCGGCGTGCTTTATGGCAGCAAATCAGTTTTACGGCGGGGAGCCGTCATTTGTTGAGGACACCAAAGCCATGGTGTCCTTAGTCGTGTTTCCAATACAGCAAAAACAGATTAAATAGGTTAAGATACACCGAAACACGTCAAATATAAAAATGACTGAAAACAAGGTTTTTCAAGGTATGACAGGCTATAAAAACATAAATCGATTTTCCGTTGCGCCGATGCTCGACTGGACTGACCGCCATTGCCGATATTTTCATCGCTTATTGAGTAAAAATACGTTGCTCTATACTGAAATGGTTACAACAGGTGCCATTATTCATGGTAAGGGCGATTATCTGGCATTTAGTGAAGAAGAGCAGCCAGTAGCATTACAGCTGGGGGGGAGCGACCCTGAGGCATTAGCGCAATGTGCAAAGTTGGCGCAAGAGCGTGGTTATGATGAAATCAACCTCAATGTTGGTTGCCCTTCAGACCGCGTACAAAATGGTCGTTTTGGCGCTTGCCTAATGGCGGATGCTCAGCTTGTGGCTGATTGCGTGAAAGCGATGCAGGATGTTGTGTCGATACCTGTCACAGTGAAAACACGCATTGGCATTGATGAGCAAGATAGCTACGAATTCCTGTGTGATTTTATTGATACCGTCTCAACTAAAGGCGGTTGTGAAATGTTTATCATCCATGCGCGTAAAGCGTGGTTATCCGGCCTAAGTCCGAAAGAAAACCGTGAAATTCCTCCATTGGACTATCCGCGCGTTTATCAGCTAAAACGGGATTTTCCCCACTTAACCATGGCGATTAACGGGGGAATAAAAACACTGGAAGAGGCAAAAGAGCATTTACGTCACCTTGATGGCGTGATGGTAGGGCGTGAAGCCTATCAAAATCCCTCTATTTTGACTGCGGTAGATAACCAATTATTCGATAGCCAATTACCTGTGGTGAATGCGGTGGATGCTGTTCGCCAAATGTTCCCGTATATCGAAAAAGAGTTATCACAAGGCACTTATCTTGGTCATATCACTCGTCATATGTTAGGGATATTTCAAGGAATACCCGGTGCTCGCCAATGGCGGCGCTATCTGAGCGAAAATGCCCATAAGAAAGGGGCTGACCTGGCGGTGGTCGAGCAGGCTCTTGCATTCGTCACCCGCGACCAATAATGTAGTGTGAGGTGCCAACCGTCGTTGGCATCTCACTCAAAATTATGGGATTAGCAGGCTAGAGCCTTGGGTTTTTCTCGACTCTAATGTGCGGTGGGCCGTTTGCACATCTTTCAAGGCAAAGATCTGTTTTTCAGGGACATCCACATTCAATTTGCCACTTAAGATCATATCAAACAGCGCATGGCTTGCCTGATCTAACTCCGCCCGATTAGTGACATAGACCCCTAATGATGGGCGAGTGACGTATAAGCCGCCTTTTTGGTTTAAAATCCCTAAGTTCACGCCAGTCACAGGGCCGGATGCGTTACCAAAGCTCACCATTAAACCTCGGCGTTTTAGTGAATCTAATGAGGCAATCCAAGTTGATTGGCCCACTGAGTCGTACACGACATTCACCTTTTCACCTTGAGTGATCTCTTTGACTCGTGCCGCGATATCTTCTGTTTGATAATTGATGACTTCCCATGCCCCCGCAGCTTTAGCGCGCTCTGCTTTTTCAGCGCTGCCAACGGTACCAATCATTTTAGCGCCAAGCGCTTTTGCCCATTGGCAAGCAATCAGGCCTACACCACCCGCAGCCGCATGGAATAAAAAGATTTCATCTCGTTTGATTTGATAGGTTTGATTCAGCAGATAATAGACAGTCATACCTTTCAGGCCACAGGCGGCAGCCTGTTGAAATGAAATTCCATCAGGAAGATGGGCAACAGCATGCTCAGGAACATTATGAACTTCACTATAAGCACCTAGCGGGCCTTGAGCATACATCACTCGGTCACCTGGGCGAAAACCTGTCACTTGGGAGCCGGTTTTTACCACAATGCCCGCAGCTTCAGTACCAAGCCCCGATGGTAAACTCGCGACGGGGTATAACCCACTACGGACATAAGTATCAATATAGTTGATGCCGATTGCATGATTTTCTATCTGAATTTCGTTATCGGCAGGCTCTTTTAGGTCGAAATCGGAATAGCTGAGAACTTCTGGGCCACCATGTTGTGCAAATTCAATACGTTTTACCATGATCATCTCCGATAGGAACAGTCTGCTTGTACTTGTCGTATAATCAAATTACCGGCTGGATGATGGGCAGACAACGCCCATTTTCTCATCGCTGGCTCAATAGGGATAATTTCACTTGCCTTCAACAAACAACACAAATGATTTCACGTTTGATTTGCCTACCATATCAATCACGCAATAATAACGCTATGGTTTGATGATAGAATTATTGGTTAGTGCCACAACGACGAAAGGCACAATACCCGTTAGAAAAACACAAAGAAAGCCAACGTCAGTAACAAGTTTGGCGTATACTAATGTGCTAGTTAATTATGGATGTGGATAAGAAAGTATGGCTAAGAAATACCCTTCAGAAAACAAGTACAGTGCGCCGCGCGATCAGCAAATGGAAGGCTTAAAACTTCCACCACACTCTATCGAAGCCGAGCAGTCTGTATTGGGAGGGTTGATGCTGGATAATGACCGTTGGGATACTGTTTCCGAGCGTGTCACCCATGCAGACTTTTACAGTCATCCGCATCGTACCATTTTTGCTCAAATGCAAACTCTGCTTGAGCAGGGTAAACCCATCGATTTGATCACATTATCCGAATCCCTTGAACAGGAAGGTAAATTGGATGATGTCGGGGGGTTTGCTTACCTTGCCGAGTTATCAAAAAATACCCCAAGTGCCGCGAATATCAATGCTTACGCCGACATCGTCCGCGAACGTGCTGTTGTGCGTGACATGATCAAAGTCGCGAATGATATCGCCGATGCGGGTTACGACCCACAGGGGCGTAGCAGTGAAGATTTACTCGACTTTGCCGAAACGAAGGTGTTCCAAATTGCAGAGTCGAGAGCGAATAAGGACGAAGGGCCAAAAGATATTGAAGCAATTTTGGCTGAAACCATTGAAAAAATAGAAAAACTGTATCAGCAACCTCACGATGGTGTGACAGGGGTGTCGACAGGTTACCAAGATCTCGATAAGAAAACGGCGGGTCTACAAGGCTCTGACCTTATTATTGTTGCAGCTCGTCCATCAATGGGGAAAACCACTTTTGCGATGAACTTGTGTGAAAATGCAGCGATGACGGAAGAAAAACCCGTGTTGATCTTCAGTTTGGAGATGCCCGGTAGCCAGATCATGATGCGTATGTTGGCCTCCTTATCGCGTGTTGATCAAACACGTATTCGTACAGGCCAGCTTGACGACGAGGACTGGGCGCGTATTTCTAGCACCATGGGGATTCTGTCAGAAAAGCGCAACATGTACATCGATGACTCCTCTGGCTTAACACCAACAGAAGTACGTTCCCGTGCGCGTCGTATCTATCGAGAGCATGGTGGTTTAAGTCTGATTATGATTGACTATTTACAGTTAATGAGAGTCCCTGCATTATCGGATAACCGTACACTTGAAATTGCTGAAATTTCTCGGTCACTGAAGGCATTAGCTAAAGAACTTAATGTGCCTGTTGTGGCGCTATCACAGCTTAACCGGAGCTTGGAACAACGCGCGGATAAACGTCCAGTCAACTCAGACTTACGTGAATCAGGCTCTATTGAGCAGGATGCTGACCTTATTATGTTTATCTATCGTGATGAGGTTTATCACGATAACAGTGACTTGAAAGGGGTGGCGGAAATCATTATCGGTAAACAGCGTAACGGTCCGATTGGTACGGTTCGATTAACGTTCAATGGTCAATGGTCTCGCTTTGATAACTATGCGGGGCCTGCCTATGACGATGAGTGATCTGTCATACTAAAAGCGGCAGTGTTGTTGACTAGGCTCATGTGGGCTAGTCAGATGCGTATGTATGCAGCAAGCGGCTTATCTATCTTTGGCGCTGAGCTGCATCTTGGATGATTTATAAGAAAGTAAAAAGAGGACATAATGAAAGCGGCAACCGCTTTAATTAACCGCCGCGCTCTGCGACATAATCTGCAACGAGTTAGAGAACTCGCACCACACAGCCGTTTAATTGCCATTGTTAAAGCAAATGCTTATGGCCATGGATTAACCGAAGTCAGCACCACCCTTGAAGATCTCGTTGATGGTTTTGGTGTCGCCCGACTTAAAGAAGCTCTGGCACTGAGGGAACGAGGGATAACGGCTCCTATTGTATTACTTGAAGGTTTTTTCGAACATTCTGATCTCCCCTTGTTAGTGGAACATCAAATCGATACGGTTATCCACTGTGTTGAACAGCTTGTAATGCTGGAAGCAACCGAATTGGCGAACCCGATTAAAGTTTGGATGAAACTCGACACAGGCATGCACCGCTTAGGCGTGTTGCCTCAAGATGCGGAAGCATTCTATCAGCGCTTGCAAGCGTGTAAAAACGTCAAACACCCCATCAATATTATCAGCCATTTCTGTCAGGCTGATGAGCCTGAATTACCGACAACAGCAAATCAAATTCACTGCTTTAAACAGTTTGTTGCCAATAAGGCCGGAGAAAAATCGATTGCGGCATCGGCAGGGATCTTATTATGGCCAGATGCCCATTATGACTGGGTTAGGCCGGGGATCATCATGTATGGTGCCTCCCCTCAAGAAGGTACATCCGCCGAGCATTTTGGTTTACAAAGTGTGATGACACTAAAATCAACATTGATTGCTGTTAGGGAGCATGCTGCTGGGCAATGTGTGGGTTATGGTGCAACATGGTGTAGCCAGCGTGACACTCGGTTGGGCGTTGTTGCGATAGGTTATGGTGATGGTTATCCCCGAAGCGCGCCTTCAGGTACGCCAGTTTTGGTAAATGGGCGAAAAGTGCCTATTGTAGGACGAGTTTCAATGGATATGATCACCGTTGATCTTGGGCCAAATGCCAATGATAAAGTGGGTGATGAGGTGATTTTATGGGGGAAATCTCTGCCAGTTGAAGAAATCGCCGCACAAACAGGCATTATCAATTATGAGTTACTGACTAAATTAACCTCAAGAGTTGTCATGGAATATGTAGACGAATAGCAAACAAAGGGTTATTTTCAAAAGACGAAACAAAAAAATATTATTTTTATCTGATTATGGAGATGTACTGTGTACCAACATGTTGATTCTTACCCGGGCGATCCGATCTTATCGCTGATGGATGAATTTAATAAAGATACTCGTGAAAACAAGATCAACCTGAGTATCGGCTTATACTATGATGGGGAAGGTAAAACACCTGAGCTGAAAACTGTTGGTCATGCGAAAGCGGAATTAAACAAGTTACCAGCAAGCGCGTCACTGTATTTACCGATGGAAGGTCTCAAAGATTATCGCCTAGAGATCCAAAAATTACTCTTCGGTGCTGATTGTCCTCTTATTGCGCAAGAACGTATCGCGACAGTACAAACTATCGGTGGTTCAGGGGCACTAAAATTGGGTGCGGATTTCCTCAACCATTACTTCCCTAAATCAGAGGTGTGGTGCAGTGACCCTACATGGGAAAACCATGCATCAATTTTCTCTGGAGCAGGCACTAAAGTTCACTATTACCCTTACTTTGATGAAAAGAGTAAAGGGGTAAAATTTGCTGAAATGCTGGCAACATTTAAGACATTGCCGGAAAATAGCATCATTTTAATGCACCCTTGCTGCCATAACCCAACCGGTTCAGATCTCACGCCAGAGCAGTGGGATGAAGTGACTAAAGTGGCTAAGGCACAAAAACTGATCCCATTCTTGGATATTGCATATCAAGGATTTGCGGAAGGTATTGAAGAAGATGCTTATGCTATCCGTGCGATGGTAAAAGCAGGCTTGCCTGTGTTTGTGAGTAATTCATTCTCTAAAATTTTTGGTATCTATGGTGAACGTGCTGGTGGTTTGTCAGTTATTTGTGAAAGCCAAGAAGAACGTGACCGCGTATTAGGCCAATTAAAAGCAGGGGTACGTCGCCTATACTCAAGCCCACCGTCAAATGGGGCTAAAATTGTGGCGCAAGTTCTCACAAACAGTGAACAGAAAGCACAATGGTTGAAGGAAGTTGAAGAGATGCGCGTACGTATTTTAGAAATGCGTACTGTTCTGGTGGATGAACTGAAAAAAGCACTACCAGAAAAAAACTTTGACCATCTGTTAAAACAACGCGGTATGTTTAGTTACACAGGCTTCTCGAAAGAGCAGGTTGCGCGTTTGAAAGATGAGTTTGCTGTCTACTTAGTGGGTACGGGGCGTGTTTGTATGGCTGGTGTAAACCGTCATAATGTTCAACGTATTGTTGAAGCGTTCGCTGCTGTAAGCAAATAATTCGTGAATTATTGATTAAAAAACGCGGGTTTTGCCCTAATGCTTGCCAGTTAAGTCATTAATATCGCCGTAACGGATACCGTTGCGGCTTTTTCTTTACTGCTCGGGGTAATGCCTTTGTCGCCTACTAGGTAGTACAAAACTTCCAACCATAGCCAATATCTCATTGATGAATTTCGGTATTTTCCCCAGAGCTACTGCGGAAAGTAGGCTTAATTGAGCACTCAGGTATAGCGCAGTTTGTTTAAATCCCATCTGATACGGTTCTGTATCTTTCAGGCTGTATGCCATCTGTGCCATCATAAATCGCAGTAAGTTATACGCGAGTACTATTCCCCATAATTCTTGATTTACCAATGCTGGCTTTTTGCTCCTCAATGTGAGTTCATTATTCAACATATGCTGCTTCATTTCCCTGAAGCCATGCTCTATTTCCCAACGATGCCTATAAAGGTCTGCAATATCGGCTTTGGGGTATCGAAGTGGCTCACTCATTGATGTTAATATCTGAACACCCTTTCCATTGATATTTTTTGTTATCAATCGGGCTCTCAATGTTATTGGGGAGTTAGCCCACTTTTTGCGTGCTTGGGGTGTAAAAGGGTTAAAGCAATCTGGCACAGGGATATTTGAAGAGAGTTATACACCAATGAGAACGCAGTATCCGATCGAACGAGAAGAGGCGTTCACGGTGCCTGTTTCATTCCAGAATTATTTGGATGGCAAGAAAAATAATTTTTAGAAGCTTGATGTCATTGAAGTCACAGGTGATTTCCATAAACAGTATCCAAATATCGACAATCTCACGCCATCAGATAAAGGAACTATGATTCTATTTTTTGAATTTGCCAAATCGTCAGCGAAAATAGGCGGAGAGGCAACAAGTTTTGATGGTGGTGAAATGGGTGGCGATGTCTTGGGTAGCACTTATGATAAATAGAACGTTTTTAAGATGGTTTTTGACTATTTTGTTGGTTTTATTATTTTATTTAGGCTTGGGCATTTTTGAATTCGGGTTTAGTTCAAGCTTTACATACAACTACACAGTGATAGGTAATGATGATCCAGTTACCGTTTGGCGCGCTTTCGTAGAGAGTTTGCGAATGAATCATGACACTGCAATGGCTTATGTTATTTTTGGCACTCCTATTTTGCTAATATTGTTATTTTTCATTCATAAAAAGATAAGATAGCAACTGTCATGACAGCTTTGGTGAGGGGGCACCCTCATCGGTATCGTTCGACCGCATTGAACCGTTTGATCAGGTCCGGTAACGACTCAGTAAGCCCATGATAGGCAATGGCCTTTTCACTTGCAGTCTTCCCCATTATCCCATTTTCCACAACGAGAAAAGCCACTGTTCCGCGTATATCGTTAACTGAAATGCGCAGGAATATCTCTGGAGCCGTGGAGTATGCGCTCTATGCGTACTTCAGCTTCCAGTACGCGGAAAAATAACAGGTATCGGCCATAAGCACAGCTTCTCAAGCCTGGCAAAATTTCTGGGCGTTCAGCATAGAGGGTCGGAGAGTCTGCAATAAGAAGACATTTTTGATACAGCTCTTCAATAAAACTCAGGGCCCTAATGGGATTATCCTTTGCTATCCAGTCACCGATCGATTCTAAATCCTGTACTGCCAGCGGTGATATACCCAATTTCATTTGCTACCGTTATCCTCAGCCAATGTGGCATACTTACTTGATAAACGGCTAAATACCGCGCTCGCATCTTTACTTTCACCGCTATTAATACCGTCAACTATTGCCGTTTGAAGTGCGGCAAGTTTTAATTGATTTTCCTGCTCTTCTAAAGCGCGAAGTCCTGCACGGATCACTTCACTTGTATTATTATATCGCCCGCTCTTAATCTGACTTTGGATAAATTCCTCAAAGTAAGGGCTTAAAGCTACACTCGTTGACATGGTTAAAATCCCTACTAGTTACCAACTATTATTAACTATTAGTATAAACCCGTTCTTATTTTTATCAATATCGAACAATCAACAATACCGTTCACCTGCATTATAACGGCGGATAAGATCTGGCAAGGACGTTTCCAAACCATAATAGGTGACCGTATGCGCACTGGCGGTCTGGCGCATAAAACCGTTCTCAACAGCAACGAATGCACTGATACGTGCAAAAATGGCGTTTTCGTCATGGTTAACTTCGACGAGAATGCCAGGTTCGATCAGCACACGTCGTTTCTTTCCCGTTTTACGACTCGTTGAACAGTGCTCGCCTTTAACGGTACTGGCACTCCTCGGCATAAATTGACCACCTTTGTAATACTCGCCATTGACGCCTAATTCCCCTCCTTTCTTTGCTTGGCCTTTCATTGGAACCCCCTTATTAAAGAAAGCCGGGGTTAGCCCGTAATGCTTGTCAGTTGAGTTATTAATATTGCCGTAACGGATACCGTTACGGCTTTTTCTTTACTGCTCGGGGTAATGCCTTTGTCGCCTACTAGGTAGTACAAAACTTCCAACCATAGCCAATATCTCATTGATGAATTTCGGTATTTTCCCCGGAGCTACTGCGGAAAGTAGGCTTAGACTTGAGCCATGGAAAGAGAACGAAAAAGAGAGATTTCCATTACAGCCCATACCATCATTCCCATCGGAAGACGGCGTTTTCTTATTGTAACAACCCCAGTATCCACGAGACATTCGTCAATGAGTTCAGCGGAAAGGAGCTCAGAAAGGGCTGTAAATTATTTTGGCGAGAAAGCCTGAACAGTCTTGAGAGCTTGACTAAGTAACATAAAAAAATCCGTAATCTTGGGATGATTACGGATTTTTACAGCACTGTAGGATCGTTCAACCTATTATTGAGTTCTTAACTGACTGATCGGCATTAGGGTTTTGCCCGCGTTTTTCGATTTCAAAATAAGGCGCTGTCACGCTTGTGGTTAGTAGCCCCGTGCTAAGATGGGTTTTAAGAAACGAGCAGTATGCGATTTTTCACATTCAGCCACTTCTTCAGGTGTACCAGAAATCAAAATTTCACCGCCACCACTTCCCCCTTCAGGACCTAAATCAACAATCCAATCAGCGGTTTTGATCACATCTAAGTTATGTTCAATGACGACAATCGTATTGCCTTGGTCACGTAATTGATGTAGTACCGTCAAGAGCTGCTGAATATCGGCAAAATGCAGCCCAGTGGTTGGCTCATCAAGGATATAGATGGTTTGCCCAGTACCGCGTTTCGATAGCTCACGAGCCAGTTTCACACGTTGTGCTTCACCACCGGATAAGGTCGTCGCTGATTGGCCTAAGCGGATATAGGATAACCCCACATCCATCAAGGTTTGCAGCTTACGAGCCAGTGCTGGCACAGCATCAAAGAAATCACGAGCCTCTTCGATAGTCATATCAAGCACTTCGTGGATACTTTTGCCTTTATATTTTATCTCTAATGTTTCGCGGTTATAGCGCTTACCTTTACATTGATCACAGGGCACATAAACGTCAGGTAAGAAGTGCATTTCAACTTTGATAACACCATCACCTTGGCAGGCTTCACAGCGCCCCCCTTTAACGTTAAAGCTAAAACGACCTGGATTGTAGCCACGAGTACGAGATTCCGGTACACCAGCAAATAACTCACGAATCGGTGTAAACACCCCCGTATAAGTCGCCGGGTTTGAGCGAGGCGTTCGCCCGATAGGGCTTTGGTCGATATCGATGACTTTGTCAAAGTGTTCAAGCCCTTCAACATCAAGATAAGGTGCTGGTGTAATTGTGGTGGCACCATTCAATTGACGTTGTGCGATAGGGAATAAGGTATCGTTGATCAATGTGGATTTCCCTGAACCCGACACCCCAGTGATACAGGTAAATAGGCCAACAGGGAGTTTTAAGGTCACATTTTTCAGGTTATTCCCTTTAGCGCCAAACAGTTTGAGCATCTTGTCTTTATTGACGGGAACCCGTTTTTTAGGGATATCAATGCGCCGCTCGCCACTTAGGAACTTGCCTGTTAAAGAGTCTGTATTGGCGACGATATCTTCTAAGGTACCTTGTGCAACGATTTGACCACCATGGACGCCAGCCCCCGGACCAATATCAATGATATGATCTGCGGCGCGAATAGCATCTTCATCGTGCTCTACCACAATAACGGTATTACCTAGATTGCGTAGATGAATGAGGGTTTCCAACAAGCGATCATTATCGCGTTGATGGAGACCGATCGACGGTTCATCCAGAACATACATGACCCCGACAAGGCCTGCACCAATTTGGCTAGCGAGACGGATACGTTGCGCCTCACCGCCCGATAAAGTATCTGCCGAACGAGAAAGCGTTAAGTAATTAAGACCAACATTCACCAAAAATTTTAATCGGTCACTAATTTCTTTAAGGACTTTTTCTGCAATTTTTGCCCGTTGCCCGCTGAGTTTAAGATTTTGGAAAAACGCCATCGCATGACCAATACTGTAGTCAGCAATTTCAGGCAACGTGGTATTTTCGACAAAAACAAAACGTGCCTCTTTACGTAAACGTGTTCCGTGACATGTCACGCAAGGGCGATTGCTAATGTATTTGGCGAGTTCTTCCCGTACCGCCGTTGATTCCGTTTCTTTATAGCGGCGTTCCATGTTATTGAGCACCCCTTCAAAAGGGTGGTGACGAACCGTAATATCGCCGCGATCATTACGATATTTGAACTCAATCGTCTCTTTACCTGAGCCGTACAGAATAATTTTCTGAATGGAAGGACTCAGAGAATCATAAGGGGCCTCAACATCAAATTTATAATGCTCAGCAAGGGATTGCAGCATTTGGAAGTAGTAGAAGTTCCGGCGATCCCAGCCGCGAATAGCCCCACCTGCGAGTGATATCTCGGTATTTTGGATCACCCTTTCAGGATCAAAAAATTGTTGAACACCAAGGCCATCACAGCTCGGACATGCCCCGGCGGGGTTATTAAAGGAGAATAAGCGAGGCTCTAATTCCACCATGCTATAGCCGCATACCGAGCAGGCAAAATTGGCTGAAAACACTAACTCTTCTGCGTCGGGATCATCCATATCGGCAACAATCGCGGTACCGCCGGATAGCTCAAGAGCGGTTTCGAAAGATTCAGCGAGGCGCTGTGCGATATCATCACGGATCTTAAAGCGGTCAACCACAACTTCAATGGTATGCTTCTTTTGTAACTCCAACGTTGGAGGATCGGACAGATCACACACTTCACCGTCGATACGTGCACGAATATAGCCCTGAGAGGCCAAGTTATCTAACAATTTGACATGTTCACCTTTGCGGTCTTTCACGACAGGGGCTAATAACATCATGCGACGATCAACAGGCTGTGCTAGCACGTTATCGACCATTTGACTCACGGTTTGAGCCGCTAGCGGAATATCGTGATCTGGGCAGCGTGGTTCACCTACACGGGCAAATAATAAACGTAAGTAGTCATGGATTTCGGTGATTGTGCCCACCGTTGACCTTGGGTTATGAGAGGTGGATTTTTGTTCAATCGAAATAGCGGGTGATAACCCTTCTATATGATCAACATCGGGTTTCTCCATCAGTGAGAGAAATTGCCTTGCATAGGCGGATAAGGACTCTACATAGCGCCGTTGACCTTCTGCATAGAGTGTGTCAAAAGCTAATGATGATTTCCCTGAACCTGACAACCCCGTAATAACTATCAGTTTGTCTCGGGGGATGATGAGATTGATGTTTTTCAGATTATGAGTGCGGGCACCGCGTACTTCGATATTATCCATTTACCACTTCCCGGATGATTTGATAGTGAACAATCATAAGTGAATCATTATCGCACAATTCAGACTGAATGAATATACAGTGTTTTATTAAAAAACAGATTATAATCATGTGATCTTGAGTTGTCGCGTTGTTGATTATATTCATTCGCACTGAACAAGGCTGGTGTTTGCATTGTCGAATTATTAATGTATCGCGTAGCTGCACAGTAAATTATTCAGGTTGTCAGTTTGTGAACCTTCAAGAACGATACAATTTAAATTTTCAAAGCTGCTCGCAACTTGAGCAAGCTACATCTATTTTAGTATGCAATTCGTATGCATTATGGGTTGGTCGTGCTAAACTTCACGACTAATACAGAGATTAAATTTAATGGATCAGGAGTGTTTAAATGGCCAGCAGAGGCGTAAATAAAGTAATTCTTATCGGTAACTTAGGGCAAGATCCTGAAATCCGTTACATGCCTAACGGTGGTGCTGTTGCAAACCTGACTCTGGCAACTTCTGAAAGCTGGCGCGATAAGCAAACTGGTGAAATGCGTGAGAAAACAGAATGGCATCGTGTCGTGATTTTCGGCAAATTAGCTGAAGTTGCTGGTGAATATCTGAAAAAAGGTTCTCAAGTCTATATTGAAGGTTCTTTGCAGACTCGCAAATGGCAAGACCAAAGTGGTCAAGACCGTTACACCACTGAAGTTGTGGTTAACATCGGTGGCTCAATGCAAATGTTAGGCGGTCGTGGTGGCGAATCATCAGGCCAAAGCCAAGGTGGTCAAAGCGGTTGGGGTCAGCCTCAGCAACCAGCGGCTCAGCAATTCAGTGGCGGCGGCGCCCCAGCGCGTTCACCAGCACCTGCGCCACAAAGCAGCGAACCACCAATGGACTTCGATGACGATATTCCGTTCTGATTGGAATAAAAATCGAATTAAAGTAGATCTGAGGTTTTTTTAGCCGTCTGATTTACAAAGTGCAGAAAACAAACTTCAGCCTTCTAAGTGTGAGAGCATTTAGAAGGTTTTTTGTTTTAGACAAATGTTGGGTGTTGAATAAATACTAAAAATATTATTTTTTATTTAGGTAAATAGTGGTCGTTCCCTCTCTTTTCACCAATCAGAATCATTCCATTAGACTGAAAGATAATTCCCTAAAAGAAGCTATATGTAATGGCTAACAATACGGAAAGAGTGTTTGTGCTTTTACCAAATGAATTTATTGTTTCAGAAGCATTTTAATATCAATAAATTGAACAGAAATTTGAGAACGTTCGCAGTTTTTTACCTCCGGCTGGAAAAGGTAAAATGTGGCTTTATTATGCAGTTCATGAAGCGAGAAAATAATAATGGAAGTCGTGCTATTGCCTTTAAATATAAATAATATTAATGCAGTTGATATTTTTTGTTTCCTATTAGCTTGAATGAATACACGTGATATTCAGGTTGAAAATCGATGCTCTAAATTATCAGGCTGTTTGAATATAGCGAACATTATGTAATTTCACGACTTGTTGCTACCCAAACTTATCAACGGTGAACTTACCGAATAAATTAAGGAGTAATAATGAACCGTGCCGAAGCCCTACAACTACTAAGAACCGCTCTAGCTAGCCCTACTGCCGAATTTCGAGATGGTCAGTGGGAAGCGATTGATACACTAGTAAATCATCGACAGAAGTTACTCGTTGTACAGCGAACAGGTTGGGGGAAGAGTTCGGTTTATTTTATCAGTACGAAGATTTTCCGCGATAGAGGTATGGGGCCAACGATTATTGTATCGCCATTGTTGGCCTTGATGCGCAACCAAATTGAATCAGCGGAACGTTTGGGGATTGTGGCTGAGACGATGAACTCAACTAACCAAGATGATTGGCAAAGTGTTACGCAGCGTATTCACAATAATCAAATTGATTGTTTGTTGATTTCACCTGAACGGTTAGCTAATGATAGTTTTATTGAAACAGTACTTCAGCCTATTGCAGATCGTATCGCTTTGATGGTGATTGATGAAACTCATTGTATTTCCGATTGGGGGCATGATTTCCGCCCTGACTACCGTCGCATTGTGAATATTTTGCGTCAGTTACCTGCAAACACCCCAGTATTAGGCACCACTGCGACGGCTAATAATCGTGTTGTCGATGATATTCAGGCCTTACTTGGTCATATCCGGATCCAGCGTGGTTCATTGATCCGAGAGAGCCTTGCATTGCAAACCATGGTTCTGCCCGATCAAAGTTCTCGTCTAGCATGGCTAGCTCAGGTAATTCCCAATTTGCCGGGTACAGGCATCGTTTACACATTAACAGTACGTGATGCTGAACAAGTTGCTGAATGGCTAAATCGTAACGGTATCGATGCGAAGGCTTATCATAGCAGCGTTGAAAGTGATGATTTTGAAAATAGTAATGTTTACCGTCAACATTTAGAGGAATTACTATTTAATAATCAATTAAAGGTGTTGGTGGCGACGACCGCGTTAGGCATGGGTTATGATAAACCCGACCTAAGTTTCGTCATTCACTATCAAGCTCCGGGGTCTATTGTCGCTTATTATCAGCAAGTAGGGCGTGCTGGCCGTGGTATTGACCATGCAGTAGGCGTATTAATGTCTGGTGTAGAGGATCGGGACATTCATGAATTTTTCTGGGGCTCAGCGTTTCCATCTGAAATGCAAGTCAATGAGGTTTTACAGGCGCTAGAACAGGGTGATGGTTTATCAATACGTAATATCGAGGAGAAAACTAACCTGCGCTACGGGCAGATTGAGAAGGTACTTAAATTATTGAGCGTGGAAAACCCGGCGCCCGTCATTAAAAATGGCAGCCGCTGGGTAAGGACGCCTGTACATTACCAAATGGATCATGCGCGTATTGAACATTTAACAGGACAGCGTGTTCAAGAGTGGCAAGAAGTACAGGCCTATTTGAAAGACAGTGGATGCAAGATGACCTTTCTGCGCAAAGCTCTAGACGACCATGATCCGACTCCTTGCGGTAAGTGTGCATCCTGTATAGCACGCCCAGTTGTCAACCAAGCCATCGACCCCGCTTTGGTTCATCGGGCGGGAACTTTTCTTAAGCACGCCGAGATGGCGATTAAACCTAAAGCACAGGTTGCCGCTAATGCTTTCTTGGAGTATGGCTTTAAAGGTAGTCTGCCACAAAATCTCCGTGCTCAAGAAGGACGGGTTTTATCACGTTGGGGGGATGCTGGTTGGGGGCGTTTAGTTGCAAACAACAAATATGCTGGGTATTTTAGTGATGAATTAGTCGAAGCGATGGCAGAAATGATCCAAAACCGCTGGAAACCAACCCCTGCACCACAATGGGTCTGTTGTGTACCATCGCGAAAGCATCCAGAATTAGTACCAAGTTTTGCTCGCCGTTTAGCCTCGCGACTAGGCTTGCCATTTGTGAATTCTGTGAGCAAAATTAAAGATAACCAGCCACAAAAAAGTCAGCAAAATCGTTTCCACCAGTGCCAGAATTTGGATGGCGCATTTGCTATTACAGAATTATTATGTGGGCAGCCCGTACTTTTGGTCGATGACATTGTGGACTCCGGCTGGACGCTAACAGTCATCGCGGCATTATTACAGCAGGCAGGTAGTGGTATGGTATATCCAGTTGCACTTGCCTCTTCTTCGGTAAAAGACTCATGAATGTATCTAGCTCATTGTCACCAACAGCGCAAGCGACTTTATTACTAACTAGCTATTTTTCCAAGGCGAGTAGTGAAGCCGTCAAGCCGCTCACTAATACGGAGTGGGGGCGGTTTGCGTTATGGTTGAAAGAAAAATCAACGACACCAGCAGACCTTTTAGTCTCTGATCCGAAGGCACTACTCAGTGGGTGGCACGATGCTCGTATTAGTACAGAACGGATTGTGGAGCTATTGAACCGTGGGCATAGCCTTGCTCTTGCCATAGAGAAATGGCAACGAGCGGGTTTGTGGGTGGTTACGCGTTCTGATCCTGAATACCCAAAACGTTTAAAACAGCGGTTAAAAACAGATTCTCCCCCCGTGTTATTTGGTTGTGGGAATAAAGCGTTATTGAATATGGGGGGATTAGCCGTTATTGGTTCACGTAATGCAAGTGTGTCTGATCTCACTTATACAGACCAAATTGGTGCTAAAGCAGCATCCGATAATGTCGCGATTATTTCAGGGGCAGCACGTGGTGTCGATGAAACGGCAATGTTAGGCGCTATGCGGCAAGGTGGCGTAATTATTGGTGTGGTGGCGGATAATTTACTAAAAGCCGCAACGAGTAGTAAATGGCGTAAAGGGCTAATGGAGGGGCATGCGGTATTAGTATCACCTTTTTATCCAGAAGCGGGTTTTAGCACCGGTAATGCGATGGCTCGCAATAAGTATATTTACTGTTTAGCAGATAGCGCTCTTGTGATCCATTCAGGTAAAAAAGGGGGTACGTTAAGTGGTGCTGAAGAAAATCTAAAAAAAATGTGGGTGCCTCTATGGGTCAAGCCGACAATTGACAAAAGTGCTGCTAATGCTGATTTGGTCGCTAAAGGCGCGCGCTGGTTAACGGATGATGTGCAACACTCTAATATTGCAGAACTCATTAGAAATGACGTCAATAGTGTTGAGCAGGTAAAAGAAGAACAGCCTGATCTTTTTTCATCTGCCGTTCCTGAACAACCAGAATTATTTGCAGAGCCTAATCCAATATTAGAAGCCAACCTGCCAGAGATAGAGAGCAATGTATCAAGTGGTGTGGAGCAAACAGACAGTTTGGCCGTTTCAAAGCAGTCTATAGAGATTGAGGAGCTGCGTTCAACTCCTGTAGATTTTTATCAATTATTCACAATGGAACTTCAAGGGTTGGCTAAAGAACCAATTTCACTTGATGAACTTATTGCAAAGACAGAATTACACAAATCACAATTAAATGAGTGGTTGAAGCGCGCAGAAAAAGATGGCTTAGTAAAAAAACTCAAACGGCCAGTCCGTTATCAAGCGGTAATTGAGAAAGAGCAGGGCTAAATACCACGCAGTGGAACAAGGATGTTTTACTTAATTGGTAACAATTGAACGAGTGATGGCAGAGTAAGGGGGTTTTAGGGATTTATAGCATTGATAAACAATATCGCCTAATATGCCGATGATCCAATGGGGGAAGCTATTACAATATAGGAAATTAATACTGAGTATCATATTATTGTGATTTGAATGTAGAAAATGACACTAATATTATCACCGTATGCAATAGGTCTAGAAAAACACCTAAATATAAAAAGTTTCTAATTAGTATGGTTTTTTATTTAACCTAATAATGAAAATTTGTCTTTTTATATCAATTATAAAATATTTATCGAGGATGAACATTAAGGGTTTCTTAATATTCAATCAAAAGGAAAAAGGATAACAAATGGATTTAAATAAAAATAAAGCTCCAGCAAGTATTATTACTAGGAGCTTATTAGTCAGTAATACAGTAATGCGTCAAATTTCGATGTCTTTTCATATTCAATGGTTAAGCGACCTTAGGCTCTAGCAACAAGAGGTCATTATAACCAGTGTCGGAAAGACGATATAAAGAAGGTGAAATACCTAAATAAGCCTTAAACCTTTTGGCAAAGGATTGCTGGGAGTCAAATTGGTATTTCAAAGCAATATCAATTACTTGAAGGTTTGTGGTTTGTAGCTCTTTCGCCGCTTCACAGATCCGTCGACGGCGTATATATTCCCCTAAAGGCATACCGACAATTTTACGAAATACCCGTTGCAAGTGCCATTTGGTATATCCAGAATGTTGTGCAATATCATCTAATGATAATCGATTAGTAAGGTTTCCTTCTATCCAAACTAGGATTTCAGAGATAATAGAGGACTGAAATTGAGTATGTTTTCTGCTATATGAAATGGGTAATTTATTATACATAATACATTTCCTATTTGTTAGATTATAAGCATATTACTCATCGGATAGCTTTTGAATAAATAAAACTTAAACAGGTTATAATACAGTGTATTCCACTATGGCAGACGACGATTACACCTGTATATATAAAATTAAATACCTATCTTATTGTTTAATTCATTGCGTAATATGTTTTTTTAAAGCAATACAAAAAACAAGAATGAAAATTGAAATGACCATTGACAGGACATTCATCAATTGCCAACCGAGCGAGAAAAATAACACACCGGCTGCAAGGCTACCTAAAGCACCAAAAGAATAAATAAGAAAATCTGTCATACCTTGCACTTTTGCTCTTTCGTGATCTTCATAGCCGAGAGGCAATAGTTGGGTGGTACTGATTAAAATAAAATTCCACGCGACACCAACGAATATGCCTGATAGTAGATAGTGATAAAATTGGCTTCCCAGCAGGTTTATTGTGGCAGAGAGAAACAGCAACAAAATACCGATAACGATGATCTTTTTTGTTCCAATACGATGAATAAGGTGCCCTGTAAAAAAAGAGGGTGCGAACATACCGAGTACATGGCACTGGAATACAAGAGCTATTAAAGAGAAGGGGAAATTGTGTTGTTTCATAGAGAGTGGAATGGAAGCGAAAGTCAATACCACTAACGCATAGCCAACCGCACTTACGATAGTAATTAATTTTAATATCGGTTGTGAATACAGTTGTTTATAACTACGTTTCGCTTTGCTATGGTTTTGCCTTTGTTGTTCGACTTTTTTCAAAGGCACTCTTAATAATAAAATAAAAGCGATAACATAGATGAGCGTTAATGCACTAAAGGGGCCAGCAAAAGGGTATTCAGTGAAAAAGCGCTGTGTCATAACGGCCAACGTTGGGCCGATTAAGGCGGCTGCAATTCCTCCACTCATCACTAACCCAACCGCTTTAGCATGTAAAGCTTTAGGAGCTTCTTCGAGCGCTGCAAAACGAAATTGTTGTGCTGTACCAATGGCAATTCCTGTAAAGAATAGGCCAATTGAGAAATAGGTTAAGTTGTAATAAATAATACCAACAATGGATAGAATGGCTCCGATCATTCCAGAAAAACTCCCCAGTATAAAGCCGAGTTTTCTTGAGTATTTCTGCATTAAATATGCAATAGGAATGGTTGCCATAATTAAACCAATATATTGGCTCAGGAGTGGAACCGTAGAGTAAGTCGGATCTACGGAAAGTTTCTCGCCGATCACGACTGCCACTGAAAGTACAATAGCATTCCCCGTTGTAAACAGTGCTAATGCGATAGCTAACCACCAAACATTTTTAGGCATAATACCCTCTAAAAATCAAATAAACTAATAGAAATAATCAGTTAAGCTGAGTTTGCTTTGCCAGTTTATTGTTGTGAAATACAGGAAATGTGTAGCTTACAACTTCAAGTCAACTTGAAGTCAAGAGGGAATATCAGTCAATTTAAGAGTCTGGTTGTTATCTCGGTTTAACGAGTGGATAAAACCAAAAAATAACTAATTGCCAGTTAAATGCTCTGGTAAGTTAGTAGTGTGATATTGATCGCGTTTTAAATGTGAGATGAATAAAAATGGAAAAAATGATTGTCATTGTGAACAAGATGTGTTTTCTTAAATGCACTTACACAAAATAATGATTAATAATTTAAACCAAATTAATATCGACAGACAGGAATAACCCGTGAACATGACTCTTCATCATTCAAACCTACTACTAACCGCGCCACGTGCCGCGGTGGTCGTGCGTGTGGTGGTGGTCGTGGGCTTAGCGCCGTAACGGGAACAATCAACGCAGATTAAAAACCCCGCCGGCGCAAACCGAGCGGGGTTTTTTTATGAATCGCCGCTCGAATCTCACCGGCTAGTGTGAAGGATAAGATTATGAGCGAATCGGGTACAACATCATCAGATAAAACCTGCTACACAGGTGCAGAACTGATAGTCCATTTGTTAGAAAAACATGGCATTACCATTGTTTCAGGGATCCCTGGCGGTGCAGCCCTCCCTTTTTATGATGCTTTAGGTAAAAGCAAGCAAATCCGCCATATTTTGGCGCGTCATGAGCAAGGTGCTGGCTTTATTGCACAAGGTATTGCGCGTACAACCGGAAAAGCGGCAGTGTGTATTTCATCGAGTGGCCCAGGAGCAACGAATTTAGTCACGGCCATTGCGGACGCTAAGCTTGACTCTATTCCACTGGTTTGTATTACAGGCCAAGTTCCTTCTTCAATGATTGGCACCGATGCTTTTCAGGAAGTTGATACTTATGGGATTTCTATTCCTGTCACAAAACACAACTATTTAGTTCGTAACATCAATGAATTACCGCAAGTAATTTGTGACGCCTTCCGAATCGCAGAGTCCGGTCGTCCCGGCCCAGTATGGATTGATATTCCTAAAGATGTGCAGACGGCAACGATCGAATTAGACGCATTGCCAGATATTCAGCCAAAAGATAAGGCGCCGAACTTTGAGATGGAAAAAGTGATCCAAGCGGCGGAAATGATTAATCAGTCGAAACGTCCTGTACTTTATTTTGGGGGCGGCGTGATTAGTTCAGGCTCCACAGAAACGGCGATTGCGTTTGCAGAGAAAGCGACATTACCAACGACGATGACGCTGATGGCATTAGGGACTATTCCTATGCGCCACCCGCTCTACTTGGGAATGTTGGGAATGCATGCGGCGCGTAGCACGAATATGGTGATGGAAGAAGCTGATTTGCTAATTGTTATCGGTGCTCGTTTTGATGACCGAGCGATAGGTCGTGCAGAAAAATTCTGTCCTAATGCCAAAATTATTCATGTAGATATTGATAAAGCAGAGATCAGTAAAATTAAACGACCTGATATTGCTATCAATGCAGATGCAGGGCAAATTCTCGAGTTATTACTGCCGTTAGTTGAAAAAAATCAACGTGAAGAGTGGATGACAAGAGTTAATCAATTAAAGCAGGACTACCCATTAAATTTAAGCGAAGCCGATAATCCATTAAGCCATTACGGCTTAGTGCTTGCTGCTGCAAGAGCCGCGGGCGAAGAAGCGATAGTGACCACTGACGTTGGGCAGCATCAAATGTGGGCGGCACAGGTTTATCCGCTATCACGTCCTCGCCAGTGGTTAACATCTGGCGGTTTAGGCACGATGGGTTTTGGCCTTCCTGCTGCGATTGGTGCGGCATTGGCGAACCCAGAGCAAACCATCGTATGTTTCTCTGGTGACGGCAGCTTGATGATGAATATTCAAGAGCTTGCCACCGCAGTTGAGCACCAATTAAATATCAAAATTGTTCTGATGAATAACCAAGCATTGGGGATGGTGTATCAGCAACAAGAGCTGTTTTTTGATAACCGCATATATGCCGCAGCTTATCCATATCAAACAGATTTTATTAAAATTGCGGCGGGGTTTGGTTTGAAAACCTGTGATTTAAATACGGAAGCGGATCCTGAAATGGCATTAGAAGCGATTATGAACACGAAAGGTCCTTGCTTAATTCATGCCCTGATCGATGTGAATCAAAAGGTTTATCCAATGGTTCCACCGGGTGCAGCAAATATTGATATGATCGGAGCGTAGTTATGGTTTTTGAACATCACCCAATTGCATTAGAACTTATTGTCCGCAACCATCCTGGTGTTATGTCGCATATTTGTGGCCTGTTTGCGCGTCGTGCTTTTAATGTGGACGGCATTTTATGTATGCCAATAAAAGATAAAGATGAAAGCCGAATTTGGCTATTAGTACAAAAAGATGAGCGCTTGTCACAAATGGTGAATCAAGTTGAAAAACTAGAAGATGTTAGGGAAGTCCGTTTTAGTGATGACCTAAGACTATTTGAGACAATGCAAAACTATTTGCAATAACATTGCATCGCCACTGGCTCTCTATATTCAACCTACATTTATCCTGTAGGTTGAATTTTTTATTTGGTTTGAACGCACAATTTAAGCACATTTGTTTGTTTTAATGTTCTATTGTTTCTTAAAGTGAACAATGGTGGTATAACAAACTCAGCATTACGCTGTAAAGCATCAACAAATAAGTGGGGCATTTTATGCAGAATAATATTTATCTGACTGATACTTATCGCTATGAAATTCAAACAACTGTACTTGAAAAAGGCCAAGATGATGAGGGGCAATGGGTTGCGCTAAGGGATAATATTTTTCATCCACAAGGCGGAGGTCAACCAGCCGATGCCGGGTGGATCAATGATCAGCCTGTTCGTATTAAGAAACACCCAAATGGCTGGATAATTGCTTATTTAGCGCCGGATCAGAATTTGAATGTTGGTGATGCTGTCAGTGCGAAAATTGATAAGGCACAGCGCCAATATCATGCGGCTTTGCATACGACGGGGCACTTATTAAGTTGGGAAATGGCTTGTTTTGGATGGAAGGGGCAAAAAGGGCACCATTTTCCGAATGAGTCACGAGTAGAGTTTAGTGCAATTAGTGATAACCCCACCCCCATTGAACAACTAGATGAAAGGGAAATAGAAGCTTTAGTCAATCAACGCTTGCACGGTGACTATCCTGTATCTGTTGAACAACGAGGAGAGTTACGCCTTTGTCGCGTTTCTGAAGGTGATGAGGTGCCTTGTGGCGGCACTCATGTTGATTCACTCGGTAAAATTTGCCAGTTTGTGATTAAGTCGATGAAATATAAAAAAGGGATCTTGCGGATCAGTTATGATGCGAAGCATGTCGAAGTTTAGATACTGTCACTAAGATGCGAGTACGTCATCACGACTGTTGCATTTAATTCCCCCTCCATGCAGAGATAGGAGTGGGGAAAATCACAACTAAAGGCATAAAAATCCCCTTCTTCTAATAACACGGTTTGTTCATCTTTTAAGCGTAACATCAATGAACCAGTATGCAGCATGATATGTTCATGAGTTCCGCTCATATGTGCGGGGCTATTAATGATGGCGCCTCGTTTCATATTCAACTGCCATATTTCAGAAATATTGCCCATATTGATACGAAATTTAAATTGTTGTGAATAATCCCCTTGCTGAGGAGCTGACTTCACAAAGTAGGGGTAGGCTTCATGCTGTAATGTAAATAGATCACTCAATGGGAAGCGTAATGCGATGGCGATGGCTTCTAAGGTATCAACTCTTGGGTTTGAATCGCCAGACTCCAGTTTAGAAAGAGCCGCTTTTGAGATCCCTGATAAACGTGCTAGTTCATTCAAGGAGAGGTTCCTTGCTTGCCGGAGTAAGCGTACTTTTTGACCAATTTTAATGTTGATTTTTTTATCCACCCTGTGTCTTCCTTGAAAGTTAAATTATGCTGCTAATTCTACCATCATAACAACGTTATGTCAGAAACGTACTGATAAAGGCATAATATTTCGACAATGGAAGAAAATGAAGATGGCAACCTGATTTAATAATCAATCCGTTCACTTAGGTAATAAAAACAGGGCTTTTTTATTTATTCAGAAAAGATTATAGTGAACAAAAATACTCCCTGTAAGGGCTAATTATGCCGTTTGATTTTTTCTCGCTAGAAATGGCGATCTGTTTTTTTACACTACTGTGCGCTTATTTAGTTTTTGGGATGGCTGGGTTTGGATCCGCTTTGATAGCCACGCCTGTATTAGCAATGTATCTTCCTTTAAATATGATCGTGCCTATATTAGCACTGATTGATTTAACGGCGGCGCTGATCAATCTAGTAAAAGATGGTAAAAACGCGGATTATCAAGAAATAAAATGGATTATTCCACTCATGGTTGTGGGGAGTTTAATTGGTGCGGCTATCTTACTAAAAACACGCCCAGATATTCTGATTTTATTACTTGGTATATTTGTGATTTTTTATGTTATGAACGCCTTTTTTTCAAAGAAAGGCCAATCGCATTTTTCTAAGATATTAGTTGTTCCTTTCAGCTTGATCGGCGGTATTTTTAGTGCGTTATTTGGTAGCGGTGGCTTTATTTATGCTATGTACTTATCAAGCCGCATAGCCGATAAACAGCGCTTTCGCATCACCCAAATGACATTAATAGGCTTTAGCACGTTAACGCGTGTCACAATCTTTTTAGTGATGGGTGTCTATGTGAATGTCGATATTCTGCTGATGGCATTAGCGTTCTCACCCGCAATGTTGATTGGTATTTGGGCTGGGCGCCATATTACCTTGAAAATATCGCGAGAATCTTTCCTGAAAATTATCAATATTATTATTTTAATTTCAGGTATTGCCTTGCTATATCGTTATTTTTTTATTTTGTAACTCACGTTACTGTTAAAGATTTATCAGTATAAAATATAAAGCATGATACAATTACCTTTCGTCATCTCCGGTAATTCCAGATGATGAAGGGTTTTTATATTGTGTTTAACGTTAATAAATAGAATTTAAAATGGAAGCTTTCATTAATGAAAGCAGATTAATATCAAAATGAGCTCTGATAATCAGCGTTTACAGCATTTTCGTCGTACCCCTTCGTTCGCTATTTTTACCATTACAACCAGTATTGCTGTCATTGGTATCGTTATTGGTTTAAGTATCCCAATGGTCGCTTTGCGATTAAATAACTATGGTGTTAGCGAACTCTATATTGGCATTATTTCAGCTGCACCTGCTTTAGGGATGTTTTTAATTGCCCCTATGGTGCAACGGATTGTTCGTTGGTGTGGGAAACGACAAGCAATGCTTATCGCAACCATTATTTCTGCAATAAGTTTGCTACCGTTACTGAGTTCGTTACCATTGTGGCTGCTCTTTCCATTACGTTTGATTACAGGGTTAGCCAGCGGTGTACTGATTTGTTTAGGGGAAACATGGATTAATGAACTTAGCCCGGAAAGCAAGCGAGGCCGTATCCTCGCCATCTACACCACCGTTTTTACCGTGAGCCAACTACTCGGCCCCTCTTTTATTGCTTACTATGGCGTAGAAGATAAATCTCCATTATTGATTTGCACCTTACTTCACCTGATATCTATAGCACTCTTTTTAATTATGGAACAAAAGGTGGGTGACCGTATTTCCGCGACAGCCAGTGAATCACGTTTTTCAATTATTCAGTTTGTTAAAGTCGCTCCGGGCATTTGTGCTGGTATTCTATTTTTCGCCTTTTTTGATGGCACGATTTTATCGATGTTCCCTATTTATGGTATGGGAATGGGGCATACTGAGGCGATTGCCGCGATGATGATCAGTGCAATTTTAGCGGGGGATGCGGTGATGCAAATGCCATTTGGATGGTTAGCGGACCATATGAACCGTGAAAAACTGTATCGGATTTGCGGCGTTGTCACATTAGGAGCGAGTTGTTTATTACCTTTCTTGATAACCCACCATTATTTAATTTGGGTCTTGTTATTTGTTTTGGGGGCAACAGCCGGTGCTATTTACACCATTGCGCTTGTGCAAATTGGTCAATATTTTAAAGGCAATGACCTAATTATTGCGAATGCCGCTGCGGCTATGTTATGGGGAATTGGTAATTTGTCCGGGCCGTTATTAGCTGGCGTCGCGACATCCCTTTCGCTGGCGGGGTTACCCGTATTACTCATTTTTATTGCTACAGCATTTTTGTGGTTTACGCGTGAAAAATATAGCGCCCAAAGCACGCAACAAGCTTAACTAAAAAATAGTGTGCCAGTGGTGATAAACTGGCACAGATTTTTCATTTCTCTACTCAATGCTTTTATAAACAACTAAGTTTTCGGTGAATTCATCGGGGCGGTGGTTGCTCCAAAATAGCGTCATACCTGCGGGAGCTGGCTTGATCTGTTTTGATAACACAATTAACCAGCGGCACTGCTCTGGTTTTTCAAAGCGATCTTGCCGTTGATGTAAGATCTTTGTGTAGTAGTACAGCATAGGGGCTTCGGATTCACCGATATTATCGGATGCCATACAGTCATTAGCATGATAATGGCCTTTTAGATGTTGTTCTAAATCGACAAAGACATCTTTAAACCCTTTGGTATAGTCTATCCAGCCCAAAAATAAGCTGAATGTGATCCCCCATACGATACACATGCCTAGCGTCCAGTTTTGCATGGCACGTAAGGTAATCTGTCGGCTCAATAACGCTCCGCGTAAAAACCAGATGGCGGTGAGGATTGTCGCGACTAGCAAAGCAACTATCGAAAATGGCATTTGGTAACTCATCGGTAGCCATTTACTAAAAGGTGTAAGCCACGCCTGCGTCTGACCCGAAAGGGCGATAAAATAGCAAACCCACAGGAAAATAATAAGTAGTGACCATAGCGTAGCCGCAAAGCATGAGAAACCGCGTAGCACTTTTTCAGGAAGCGCAAGCACGGTTTGGGTCCCTAAGATTGCAAGTGGGGCGATGAAAGGGAGCAAATAGAGCGCTCTACCTGTTGCTGAAATTTGTAAAAATACAATCCCAAGTAGCGGGAAAATGGTGACTAAGTACTCGTTACGGCTACGTAATCGTTTTAACGGATTTCTAATAAAATAGAGGGTAGCCAGTATGCCTGCTGGCAGTGCAAATAGCAGTACGGATGCTGGAACACGTGTTAAGTTCGCTTTGGCACCTAATTTTTCAACAGAGAAGCCTAGAAAACGACCGATATTATTTTCCCAAAACCAAGTCATAAACAGATCGGGATGTTGGCGATAGAGTAAAATAGGCCAAGGTAAAATCAAGATAAGAGCAGCGAGACCGGCGATGATTGCAGGTAGCCAAAAAAGCTTTTGGCGGCAGTGTGGTAGAAAAATCGGGGCTAGCAGTAAGCTTAACCATAACACACCCGGAATAAACACCCCTTTTGATAGCATGGTGATCACTGTGCCAAACATTAGCCATAATGCGGACATCGCAACCTTTTCTTGGCGTATTAGCCCAAGAATGCCGTACAAACCGATAGTAGCACCTGTAATGAGTGCAACATCCGTAAACATATCATGGCTATGCCTTAAAATGCCGGGGGCGCAAAGGTAGAGTGCGAATGCAATCCAAATGCGTTTATCACTAATATGGTCTGTATTGAAGGCTCGGCGAGCAAGTAGAATAAAAAATGAAAAGTTAATCACTGAAAATAACAATGTCGCACTGCGCGCCGCATCATAAAGCGGCATAAAGCCAGATAGCAAATGGGCACTGATGGTGGCGACCCAATAGTACAGTGGTGGCTTCTCCATAAACGGTTCGCCAGCATTCGTTGGTACGAGCCAATTACCTGTTTCGAACATAGTTTGGATAATACCAAAGCTATAGTTTTCATCTTGCTTCCACGGAGTGTGCCCGTAAATACCAGGTAAAAGATAGATGGCGAGAAAGCCAATAAATAAAATTAATGACTTTTGATTAGGTGTTAATTTTTTTTGCATTGTTCTTGCAGTGAATATATGTCAGTAATTAATAATTTTATGTGATATTTAATTTTAACGAGATCAAATATAATTAATGTTTACACATAAAAATTGTTAACATGATGAAATTAAAGTTGATTTTTATTTAAATTCTCGTTGTCAGATTATATTTTTGCAGCATTATATTCTATGTAATAAATGCGATTTAAAAAATAAGTTATTTGTCATCCTCTCGCTAATACCCCTCACTATTATTTAGCGAAGCAACACTTAACTCTAACAAAATATTTATTAACTGTAGCTAAACGAAAAGAAAATCCATTCACAATAGAGAGGGTTAATAAGTCGGATAGTAAGGATGCCAAATTCGGTAAAACCTCCTCACTGCGCTAGGGATAAAATCTAAAAATTTATGTTAAGTTTGCTTTGTTGTGTGCGATTGCCCCATGTAACTTGAAAACACTTGATCAATACGTCGATTTCGATTGATAATTGCCCGCTTCATAGTCTGCCATCTCTATTGTTAAAGCCAAACGATTGCGTGAGAGTGGGGAGTGAGTAAATCACTCGCTCAATCAGTTTTTTCTAAAAACGTAATCGTTTTCGTCAGTGAGATTAGGCGCTTTTTGTCATATTTAGCAGGGGTATTTCCATGTCTGGCCAACAGGCTTCAACCAATTGCAAATTGGATAAATATTTTAAAATTTCTGCGCGTGGCTCTTCGGTTCGCCGTGAAATTATTGCAGGGTTAACGACATTTTTGGCGATGGTGTATTCCGTCATTGTCGTTCCGGGAATGTTAGGGCAGGCAGGGTTCCCTCCTACAGCTGTCTTTATTGCGACCTGCTTAGTGGCGGGTTTGGGCTCACTATTGATGGGGCTGTGGGCTAACCTGCCAATGGCGATTGGTTGCGCGATTTCACTTACCGCATTTACGGCTTTTAGCTTGGTGTTAGGCCAGAAAATCAGTATCCCTGTTGCTTTAGGGGCCGTGTTTCTTATGGGGTGTCTGTTTACTATTATTTCGGTGACAGGAATTCGTAGCTGGATCCTGCGTAATATGCCTATGGGGATTGCGCACGGTACTGGGATTGGTATTGGGTTATTTTTATTACTGATAGCCGCAAATGGTGTCGGGCTGGTCGTTAAAAACCCAAATGAAGGGCTACCTGTTGCACTTGGCGATTTTACCTCTTTCCCTGTATTAATGGCATTAGCGGGTTTAGCGGTTATTTTTGGCTTAGAGAAGCGTCGCGTGCCCGGTGGTGTTCTGTTGGTGATTATTGCTATTTCAATTATAGGGTTAATTTTTGATCCTGCCGTTAAGTACCAAGGTTTCTTTAAACTTCCTTCATTAGGTGAAGATGGTTTATCACTGATCATGAGCATGGACATTATGGGGGCCTTGCAACCTATCGTGTTGCCAAGCTTATTAGCATTGGTCATGACCGCAGTCTTTGATGCGACAGGAACCATCCGTGCGGTTGCTGGTCAAGCTAACTTGCTGGATAAAGATGGGCAAATTATTAATGGTGGTAAAGCATTAACCGCGGACTCGGTAAGCAGTATCTTTGCTGGAGCGATTGGGGCTTCTCCTGCTGCGGTTTATATCGAATCTGCTGCTGGTACTGCTGCTGGTGGTCGTACGGGGCTTACTGCGGTGGTCGTTGGCCTGTTGTTCTTATTGATTCTATTTTTATCACCTCTGTCTTATTTAGTACCTGCGTATGCGACGGCGCCAGCTTTGATGTATGTCGGCCTGTTGATGTTGAGTAATGTTTCTAAACTGAACTTTGATGACTTTGTCGATTCGATGTCCGGTTTATTATGTGCTGTGTTTATTGTTCTGACCTGTAACATTGTTACTGGCATTATGTTAGGTTTCGCCGCATTGGTGATTGGACGTATCTTTGCAGGTGAGTGGCGTAAGCTGAATATTGGAACCGTGGTTATTGCTGTTCTATTAGTGGCATTTTATGCTGCTGATTTAGCGATTTAAGATTCGTTGTTCTGTGGGGGCTGGCGCATCGGCTGCCCCCTAATGTATTATCGCGATTAATCTTAAAGTTTGAATTATTTTCCCGCCTAGTAGTTAGTTAAGGATAGAATAGACAAAAGGCGGTGAAACATGTGAAATCCGCGGGTTTTCACGAGTTGCTGGCTTTACTGAAAAATTTCATGGCCTGACGAGCTACCTAATATTCTGCTGCGACGGGTCATATTTGGGTTTGGTTCATTTCGTTAATCAGTAAGGGCAACATGGAAATTTTCTTTACTATTCTCATCTTAATTTTGGCAGTTTCTGTTTCAGGTGTGGTGACAAAAGTCATCCCTGTTCGCGTTCCATTACCCTTAATTCAAATCGCGATTGGTGCATTGCTTGCATGGCCTCAGTTTGGATTACATGTCACGTTTGACCCTGAACTCTTTATGGTTCTATTGATCCCGCCATTGCTATTCGTTGATGGCTGGAAAACGCCAACACGTGAATTTTTCCAAAATGGTCGTGAGATTTTCATCCTAGTATTAGTACTGGTATTGGTAACCGTTGTGGGTATCGGTTATCTCATTTACTGGTTAATGCCGGGTATTCCTTTGATTGCTGCATTTGCACTTGCTGCTGTCCTTTCGCCAACGGATGCGGTAGCGCTCTCTTCGATTGTCGGTAAAGGTCGTATACCTAAGCGTATGATGAGCGTGTTGGAAGGCGAAGCATTGATGAATGACGCTTCAGGTCTGGTTGCATTAAAATTTGCGGTTGCGATTGCAATGGAAACCATGATGTTCTCAGTGTCTGGCGTCACGATTGAATTCTTTAAAGTGGCGATAGGTGGTTTGCTATCCGGTATCATTGTGACTTGGGTTTACAGCAAGTCATTGCGCTTAATGAGTCGCTGGAGTGGCGATGATCCTGCAACCCAAATTGTCTTTATGTTATTGCTGCCTTTTGCCTCTTATATGATTGCGGAGCATATCGGTTTCTCAGGCATTTTGGCTGCGGTGGCTGCGGGGATGACAATCACCAAATCTGGGGTGATCCGTAATGCGCCATTAGCGATGAGACTGCGTGCTGATAGCGTATGGTCAATGTTAGAATTCGTATTTAACGGTTTGGTGTTTATCATGCTTGGCTTACAATTGCCGGGGATTTGGGAAACATCAGTACTGCAAGCGGAACTGGATCCTAGCGTAGAAACGTGGATGTTGTTTGCGGCAGTCGCCATTATCTACTTTGCCTTGCTAATTTTGCGTTTTTGTTGGTTATGGCTCATGAAAAGGTTTAGCCGCCTGTTCCTGAAAAAAAGGCCACTGCAATTTGCTAACTATACGGTACGTGAGCTGTGGCTAGCTTCTTTTGCGGGAGTTCGTGGGGCGATTACCTTAGCCGGTGTGCTTTCAGTACCCCTCTTTTTAAGTGATGGTTCACCTTTCCCAGCGCGTTATCAATTAGTCTTTATTGCGGCAGGGGTGATTTTATTCTCAATATTCGCGGGCGTCATCGCGTTACCGCTGTTGCTGCGCAACTTTAAAGTCGGTGATAAAGAAGCGGATATTAACGAAATTCGTATGGCGAAAGCCGCAATGGCTGAAGTCGCCATTGTGAGTTTAAACAAGATGGAAGAGCGTTTATCGGCGGATGTTGATGAAAAATTAGACCCAGAGGATATTAGTGAAGTGGCCTCAAGGGTTACGGGGCATTTGCGCCGACGTACCGCTAGCCAAGATGAAATCGAACATAACTTACAGATTGAAGATTTAGAGCGGCGCTTTAGGCTAACCGCATTACGTGCTGAACGTGGTGAGTTATATCACCTGCGTGCAACGCGTAAAATTAGCAATGAAACGCTGCAATCCTTACTGACGGATCTCGATTTGTTGGAAGCTGTATTGATTGAAAAAGAGCATTAATTGAGAACAATACAATAATGTGGTTACTTGTGATTACGACGCTGCTTTGGGCAGCGTCTTTTAGTCTTATTGGTGAATATCTCGCTGGGCAAGTGGATAGCTGGCTATCCGTCCTAATACGTGTTTCTTTAGCGGCATTGGTCTTCTTGCCATTTTTACGTTGGCGAGGGCTGGGATTCAAAGTGATTGTGCTGTACATGATTGTTGGTGCATGCCAACTCGGTATTATGTATTTCTTTGTGTTCCAAGCGTATCGCCATCTCACCGTCGCGGAATTTTTGTTATTTACGGTACTCACCCCTCTGTATGTGACGCTTATTTATGATCTATTGGAGCGCCAACGTTTACGGATGGGCTATTTGTTTAGCTCGCTACTTGCCGTTATTGGTGCAGCCATCATTCGTTATGACCATCTTAGTGAATCTTTCTGGGTAGGTCTGATATTTGTGCAATTAGCTAATATCTTCTTTGCTGTCGGTCAGGTGGGATATAAGCGTTTGATGGAAATATATCCTATCCCTCAGCATCAAGCTTTTTCATGGTTTTATATCGGTGCAACGCTGGTCGCACTGTTCGGATGGGGGCTATTTGGGGATAAATCGCTAGTGCCAACCACACATGTTCAATGGTGGGTTTTACTGTGGTTAGGTGTTGTGGCTTCTGGCATCGGTTACTTTATGTGGAATTATGGCGCCACAAAAGTAGACGCCGGAACCCTTGCTATCATGAATAATATGATGGTTCCAGCGGGGCTACTGGTTAATTTTGCCATCTGGCAACAGCATCCAGATTGGTTGAGTTTTACCATTGGAGCGAGCCTGATTGTCGCGTCTCTGTGGGTACATAGGCGTTGGATACTTTCACCGGTTTCACGTAAGACAGATTCTCAACGGCATGATTAGTGGCCGTTTTGGTAAAAGCTTCAATAGCGGGTTGGCGTTGCTCTCCTTCACGGCATGCAGCGTACAACCGGCTCCACAAACCACTCCCTAATGTTTTTATACTAATTAACCCCTGTTTTTCAAACGAATCCACCGCCCAATGTGGTAATGCGGCGATCCCCATTTTAGCTGCCACCATCTGTATTAAAATCAATGTATTATCAACGGCTTTCACCTTTGGTGAAACCCCAGCTGGCTGTAAGAAATGGCGCCAAACATCAAAGCGATGACGTTGTACTGGGTAAATTAGTAAGGTCTCATCGGCGAGATCATGAGGCTCGATAATCGGTTTTTTTGCTAAAGGGTGATCATTAGCCACAATTAATTTTACTTCATAATCAAACAGCGGCATGTAGTGGATCTCTTTATCAGCCAAGATATCTGAAGTCAGTACAATATCCAGCTCTCGTGAAAGTAATTCGGGCTGCGGGTCAAAAGTCACTCCCGATTTAAAATCCACTGAAACTTGCGGCCATGTTTGCCTAAATTGCTGTAATGTAGGTGTTAGCCATTGAATGCAGCTATGGCATTCGATAGCGATACGTAGCGTCGACACGCCCGGTTCATTACAAATACGAATAGCATCTTTCACCATTGGTAATACTTGGTGTGCCAGTTGCAATAGCACTTCCCCTTGCGGTGTAAATCGTAATGGCTGGCTTTTACGAATAAATAGCTTAAAGCCCAAACGATGTTCTAAGTCACTAAATTGATGTGACAATGCTGACTGAGTCTGGTGCAGGTAAGTTGCAGCCGCTGCCAATGAGCCATGTTGGCTGAGCGCATGCAATGTTTTTAGATGTTTTAATTCGATCATGAGAAACCTTCAAGATGACAATGAATAATTTGCGCTTGTGCTTTATACAGTACCTGTTGATTATAGATGTGTAAACATCTAGACGGCTAAAAATTTTAAGGGGTCAATATGTCTGTTATAAATCATACACTTGGATTTCCTCGTGTCGGTCTGAAAAGGGAGCTAAAACGCGCACAAGAAGATTATTGGGCTGGAAAAATTGACCAAGCAGCGCTTTTAGCAACGGGTCGTGAATTACGTGCTCGTCAATGGCAACAACAAAAAGATGCCGGTGTGCAACTATTACCGGTCGGTGATTTTGCTTGGTATGACCAAGTATTAACGACGAGCTTATTGCTGGGGAATGTACCTCCACGTCATCAAAACGAAGATGGCTCAATTGATTTAGATACACTATTTAGAGTGGCTCGTGGTCGCGCGCCAACAGGAAAGCCAGCAGCGGCAGGCGAGATGACTAAGTGGTTTAATACCAATTACCACTACATCGTACCTGAGTTCCAAAAAGGGCAGAAATTCAGCTTATCATGGACACAACTGTTTGAGGAAGTCGATGAAGCGTTAGCACTAGGCCATACTATCAAACCTGTTGTAATTGGTCCGTTGACTTACTTATGGTTAGGCAAAGTAAAAGGTGAATCATTCGATCGTTTATCATTATTGAATGATCTGCTACCTGTCTATCAAGAAATTCTTGCACGTTTAGCGCAAAAAGGAATTGAGTGGGTACAAATTGATGAGCCAGCACTGGTGTTAGATTTACCAACAGAGTGGCAGCAGGCGTATCAAACGGCTTATCAAGCGTTAGCTGGGAAAACCAAACTGTTGCTGACAACCTATTTTGATGGCATCAGTCACCATCTGGATCTGATTAAACAGCTACCAGTACAGGGATTGCATGTTGATGTTGTCGCTGGGCAAGATGACATCGAAAAATTACACCAAGCGCTACCACAAGATTGGGTGCTCTCATTAGGCATTATCAATGGTCGTAACGTATGGAAAGCTGACTTAGGTGAAAAGTTTGCACGTATTAAGCCGTTGTTAGGCCAACGTAATTTGTGGGTCGGCTCATCGTGTTCACTACTCCATAGCCCTATCGATCTCAACGATGAGACTCGCTTAGATGAAGAAGTGAAAAGTTGGTTTGCTTTTGCGCTACAAAAATGTGCGGAATTAGCATTACTAAGCCAAGCGTTAAATGAGCCAACGGCAGAGCATCTTGCTGGATTAGAACAATACAGCGCTCCGGTTCGTGCTCGTAAGACATCAACTCGTGTCAATAATGCGGCGGTCAATCAGCGTTTGCAAGGGATCCGTAAAGGGGATGCTGAACGTAATAGCCCATATGAAATACGCGCTCAACGTCAACGTGAACGCTTTAATTTGCCATTATGGCCAACCACAACAATTGGTTCGTTTCCACAAACGAGTGAAATTAGAACACTGCGCCTTGATTTCAAAAAAGGTAACTTAGATAAAACGCACTATCGTACCAGTATCAGTGAACACATTAAGCAGGCGATTAAAGAGCAAGAACTGCTTGATATTGATGTGTTAGTGCATGGTGAAGCCGAACGTAACGACATGGTTGAATACTTTGGTGAGCATTTTGACGGTTATGTCTTTACACAAAATGGCTGGGTACAAAGCTATGGTTCGCGCTGTGTGAAACCCCCCGTCATTATTGGAGATATTAGCCGACCAGAAGCTATCACGGTAGAGTGGGCGAAATACGCACAATCGCTGACTGAAAAGCCAGTCAAAGGGATGTTAACGGGGCCTGTGACTATCCTATGTTGGTCATTCCCGCGTGAAGACATTAGTCGTGAAACAATTGCCAAACAAATTGCTTTGGCGCTACGCGATGAAGTGGATGATCTACAAAAAGCGGGGATTGGCATTATTCAAATCGATGAGCCTGCACTTCGCGAAGGCTTGCCATTACGTAAGGATGAGTGGGCTGAATATTTAAATTGGGCAGTAGAAGCATTTAAACTCAGTGCGGCAATTGCCGATGATGACACTCAGATCCACACCCATATGTGTTATTGCGAGTTCAATGACATCATGGATTCGATTGCTGCGCTGGATGCTGATGTGATCACGATTGAGACTTCGCGCTCTGACATGGAATTGTTGGATGCTTTCGAAGACTTCCATTATCCCAATGAAATTGGCCCAGGTGTATATGATATTCACTCACCAAACGTGCCAAATGTTGAGTGGATTGTGGCGCTACTGAGAAAAGCTGCTAAACGTGTTCCGGTTGAACGTCTGTGGGTGAACCCTGACTGTGGCTTGAAAACCCGTGGTTGGACAGAGACACGTCAATCATTGGCTAACATGGTGGAAGCTGCTAAAAGGTTAAGAAGCGAATACTAAGCTAAATATTGGTGAGTGGTAGGTTAGCATGTTGGTTAACCTACCACTTTTGCTTTGATGAGGCAGTATTAACCAAACAACTTTTCTTTCAGCATATTCATGCCAACTGCAGACAAATCAACGTGTTCTGGCAGAACACCTTCTGGTGTAGCTTGATTAACGAGTTTTGGGAGATATTTGGCGATCAATTCTGTCGTTTCTTGCGGGTCAATACCCACTTTTTGAGCTAATTGTTGGATATCTAAGTTACCAAAAACTTGAATTAATTGGTTAACGCTCACAGGTAGGTTCTCAGAGTTACTGATCCATGATTGAATAATGTCACCTAAGCCTTGTTGGTTAAATTTATCAACAACCCCTGCTAACCCACCTTGTTTATCAATCCATTCAATTACGGATTGAAACTGGCTCATTTTATCACCGGCAACCATGGTGATCAGTTGATCGAACAAACCCATTTAATACTCCTCATTATTTCTCAAATTGTGGGCTTCAACAGCGTGTTCAGTGCGTTAAAGGATCCCTAAAAATTAAGTAATCGGCTATTTTGGTCAATTTCAGCGAGGCGTCAATCAAAAATGATGCTATTGCGATTTAACTGAACGGAAAAGCGGAAAAGTTTTATTTTTTACACTTGATAGGTATAAACCACGCTCTCATCACATTTTTTATCACATTGCGATGTGAATTGTTTTGTGAATTACCAAAAATTAAAAATACATTAAAAACAATAAATTAAAATAATATTGGTGATTTTTTATATTATTCATAATGTGATATCCATCATGTGTTTGTGAATTTTGTTATGTGAGAATTCACATCAATAACAAAGATTAACAACATCAGGGGTTGTTATGGGAAATTTCGTTAAGAACGTCGGTGTTATTGGCTTAGGCTCAATGGGTATGGGGATCGCTAAATCCCTAATAAAAAATAATATTCCTACCTATGGCTTTGACCTAAACCAAGATGCCTGCCAAACCTTAAAGCAAGCCGGTGCTGTCGCAGTAGGCCAAAATGCGGCGGAGTACGCTCAACATCTGCAAGCTTTACTGTTAGTTGTCGTCAATGGTCGCCAAGTCGAGGCAATCCTATTTGGTGGCGATAAGCCTCTGGTAGAGCAGTTGCAGCCAGGCACTATTATTATGTTGCATAGTACGCTATCTGCTGAGCAAACAAAACAGATTGCTCAGCGTTTGGCGCAATATCAGTTACCACTGATGGATGCACCTATTTCAGGCGGCGCGCTGAAAGCGGCAGAAGGCAAACTAACGGTGATGGCATCTGGCGCTCCGATCTTGTTTGAACAGCTTAACGAAGTTTTTGAGGCGATAGCTGAGCGTTTATATCGTGTCGGTGATGAGGTGGGGTTGGGGTCGACAGTAAAAACCATCCATCAACTACTTGCTGGGGTTCATATTGCGGTTGCTGCCGAAAGCATGGCATTAGCTGCCAAAGCGGGTATCGACCTGAATATGATGTATGACATCGTGACACATGCAGCGGGTAACTCGTGGATGTTTGAGAACCGTATGCAGCATGTTCTTGATGGTGATTATACGCCCAAATCGTCCGTTGATATTTTTGTGAAAGACTTAGGGTTGGTCATGGAAACAGGAAAAGCCTTGAACTTCCCATTACCTATCGCGGCCACTGCTCATCAAATGTTTATCTCTGCAAGTAACGAAGGTTTTGGCCTTCAAGATGACAGTGCAGTGATCAAAACTTTCAAAGGCATTGCTTTACCGGAGAAAAAAGTATGACTGTGAAATTAGGTGTGATTGCCGATGATTTTACTGGTGCAACCGACATCGCAGGATTTATGGTCCAGAACGGCTGGCGAGTCGTTCAATTACTGAATGAACCAGATGACAATACAGTCGTACCACACGATGTTGATGCGATTGTTATCAGCCTAAAAAGCCGTTCTTGTCCTGTAGATGAAGCAATTAACGCATCGTTAAACGCATGTCGTTGGTTAAAGCAACAAGCACACTGCCAACAAATTTTCTTTAAATATTGCTCCACATTTGATTCTACTGACAAAGGCAATATTGGCCCAGTGACTGACGCGTTGATGAAGCAGCTTGATACTCAAGTTGCACTGATTTGTCCTGCACTGCCCATTAATGGCAGAACGGTGGTTCACGGACATTTATTTGTCAATGGTCAGCTGCTCAATGAAAGTGGTATGCAGCATCACCCCGTGACGCCAATGACGGATGCTAACTTGATGAGGGTGATGGAAAAGCAATCTGAAGGTAAAGCTGGACTGATCCCATTATCTGATATTCAGCAAGGCAGCACGCTAATTAAACAGCGTTTAGCAACCTTAGCCGAGCAAGGTGCGAGTTACATCGTTGTTGATTCATTAACAATGAATGATTTGTTACCGATCGCCAAAGCGGTAAAAGAGATGCCTTTACTGACAGGCGGCTCTGGACTTGGGGCGGCATTAGCCAATGTGGATACCGGATGTGAATGGGGGGCAGGTGGTAGCCGCGGTGAAACGCCTAGCCGCCAAGGCCGTCAGACCGTGATTTTATCCGGCAGTTGCTCAGCAATGACCAACAAACAAGTGCAAAACTACCAACAAATTGCACCAGCTAAAGTCGTGGATGTCGGGGAGTGTATTGATAACCCTCTCTATGCCCAACAATTAGCAACGTGGGTTCAAGAGCAAAAATTAACAGGACTCGCACCACTATTATATGCGACCCAACCACCTGAAATTCTGAGAAAAATTCAAGAGACGTATGGGGCAGATATAGCGAGTAGCGCAGTGGAAAATGTGTTTGGGGAAGTGGTAAAACTTTTACAAGCACAAGGTTATAACACCTTTATTATTGCGGGTGGCGAAACATCCGGCAAAGTCGTTCAAAGCCTAGGAACCGAGCAATTAAGCATTGGTGCGCCAATCGCACCGGGCGTTCCATGGGTTCAAGATTTAACAAGCGGTCACTGGTTGGCACTCAAATCGGGTAATTTCGGCCAAGAGAATTTCTTCCAGTACGCACAGGAGATGTTTAATGAGTGAAGAAAAGGCACTACGCCAAGAGCTGGCTGATTGGGCTAAATCGATGTTTAACCGTGGCTATAGTAGTGGCGGAGCTGGAAACATCAGTGCCAAACTTCCGGATGGGAACATTATCGTCACGCCAACTAACTCCAGCTTTGGGGATTTAGATCCTGAAAGACTAAGTAAGTTGGATGCAGAAGGGAACTGGATCGATGGCGATAAGCCCACTAAAGAAGTCTCTATGCATATGGCGATGTATCGACAGCGTCCTGATTGCCGAGCGGTGGTTCACTTACACTCCCCTTGGCTAACCGCACTGTCGTGTTTATCAGGGCTTGATAGCAGCAATTGCTTGCCGCCAATCACGCCTTATTACGTGATGCGAGTCGGCAAATTGCCATTAATTCAATACTTGCCACCGGGGGATGACCGTATTGGTGAAGAAATTGAAAAATTGGCTCCTAACCATAACGCAGTACTGCTATCGAATCATGGACCCGTAGTTGGCGGTAAAACCTTAAGGCAAGCTTTCTTCAATGCTGAAGAGTTGGAAGATACGGCGCGTTTATATATCACATTACGCCAGCAAGGTTTTACAACACTCACTGAAGAGCAAGTTAACGAGCTAGAAAGCCGTTATCCAAAGAAATGAGGCACCTGATATGGCTAAATTTGCAGCAAACCTCAGTATGATGTTTAACGAAGTTCCTTTTATTCAGCGCTTTGAACGCGCTGCACAAGCGGGCTTTACTGGCGTTGAATATCTTTTCCCCTATGAAGAACAACCTGAAGCGATAGCTGAACAGTTGGAAAAATATGGTTTAACTCAAGCGCTGTTCAACATGCCTGCGGGCGATTGGGCGGCGGGTGAACGCGGCATGGCATCTATTTCGGGTCGTGAAGATGAGTTCGCACAAGGCGTACAGACAGCACTGAAATATGCCAAAGCGTTGGGTTGTAAGCAGGTGCATGCGATGGCAGGTAAATTGGATGCCCAATTTACCCCTGAACAGCAGCAAGCGTGTTTTATTAAAAATATTCAATATGCCGCAGATATTATGGCTGAGCATGGCATTCGTGTATTAATTGAGCCTATCAATACGCGTGATATGCCGGGTTACTTTTTGACTACGCAAAAGCAAGCTGAGGCATTGCTACCAAAGATCGCACGTGAAAATGTGTTTATTCAATTGGATCTCTATCACTGCCAAATTATGGAAGGTGATTTATTGAAAACAATTGAGCGTTTATGGGGTAAATTTAGTCATATTCAGATAGCTTCAGTTCCTTATCGTCATGAGCCTGATAGCGGTGAAGTCAATTACCCATGGATTTTCAAACAATTAGATGAAATGGGATATCAAGGTTGGCTTGGATGTGAATATCACCCCGCAGGTCGTACCGAAGACGGTTTAGGTTGGCTGAAGCAAGCACAGTCTTAAACAGGAGAGCCTATGATCCCTTCAGAGCGTCGTGATTTTATTTACCGTTACGTCCATGAGTACCAAACCGTGTCGATTAACGACTTGGTGGAGCTAATGAATGTGTCGCATATGACGGTAAGACGTGATATCCGCATGCTAGAAGAAGAAGGGAAAGTCGTTGCAATAAGCGGTGGTGTTCGGTTAAACGATGCGTTACGCCAAGAGCTTCCTTGGAGTGAGAAAGCGCGTTTACATCATCGAAGCAAACGTGAAATAGGTAAATTTGCCTCATCGCTCGTTGAAGATGGGCAAGTGGTTTATCTCGATGCGGGAACAACGACATTTGAGATAGCCCGTGTGCTGGGTGAACGGTTTAATTTGACGATTGTGACTAATGATTTTTCTATCATGCAATATTTGATGAACAAATCACAACTCAATCTGTATCACACGGGGGGGCAAGTGGATAAACGTAACCATTCGTGTGTTGGCAATACCGCCGCAATGATGCTGAAAACCCTAAATGTTGATGTGGCATTTATTAGCACTAGCTCTTGGGATTTACTGCATGGGGTTTCCACGCCTCATGAAGAAAAAGTACAAATAAAACAAACATTACTGGATGTTGCTCGGCGCTGTGTGCTGGTTTCTGACAGTAGCAAATTTGGTAAATATGGCATGTTCCGTGTTTGCCCACTAAATCAATTGCACGACATTATTTGTGATGATCAGCTACCAAACGATGCTGTGCAGCGGATAACAGAACAAAATATAAAACTTCATTTAATAAAGACATAAATAATCTTACCTAATGATGAATAGCTCAAATTAGGGCTATTCAAGGAGAATAACAATGAAAGTTATCATTACAGGCGGCGCTGGCTTTTTGGGTCAGCAGCTAGCCGCTGCTTTACTTAAAAACAGCCAGGGTTTTAAATTTGACCAACTCGTTTTAGCGGATATTCAGTGCCCTACATCGCCAATTGAAGACGCTAGAGTGAGTTGTGTTGCAACAGATTTAACTCAGCCGGGTGCCGCTGATAAGCTGATTGATGCGCAAACCGACATCGTTTATCACCTCGCTGCTATTGTGAGTAGTCATGCTGAAAGCGATTTTGATTTAGGCATGAAAGTAAATTTCGAAGCGACTCGCCAATTATTGGAAGTGGCTCGTGCTAAAAACCCTGCAATGAAGTTTATCTTTACCAGTTCATTAGCAGTATTTGGCGGTGAACTACCTGACGTTATCACCGACCTTTGTGTGGTTAACCCGCAATCATCGTATGGTGCACAAAAAGCGATGTGCGAATTGATGGTTAATGACTATTCACGTAAAGGCTATGTTGATGGACGTGTGTTACGCCTACCAACAATCAGTGTGCGCCCTGGCGTTCCGAACAAAGCCGCTTCTTCATTTGCCAGTGGCATCATTCGTGAGCCATTAAATGGGGTTGAGAGTGTTTGCCCTGTTTCACCTGAACTTGCGTTGTGGCTCTCGAGTCCAGAAACGGTTGTCAGTAATTTCATTCATGCTGCAACCATTTCAGCAGAGCAATTTGGCTTGTCTCGTACGGTTAACTTACCGGGGATCACTGTGACAGTTCAAGGGATGATTGATGCTCTACGTGATGTCGCAGGCCAAAAAGCGGTTGATCTGATCCGTTTTGAACCGGATGAAGCCATTAACCGTATTGTCGCAAGTTGGCCGGGTAAATTCGATATTAGCCGTGCTTTAGGCCTTGGTTTCCGTGCAGATGGTTCGTTTGCTGATGCAATTCGTTCATTCATCACTCACCACGGCTCACAGCAATAGGGGATAAGCTATGTCCTATATTCCTATTATTGGCCTCGCGGTGGCCATATTTGTCCTGATCTTCTTGGTATTGCGAACGCGTATTCATGCGTTACTTGCCATGTTGATTGCAGCAGCTATTGCAGGTATCTCAGGTGGGTTAACCGCCGCAGAAACCGTCTCTGTAATTACAAAAGGTTTTGGTAGCACACTCGGTGGTATCGGTATTGTTATCGGTCTCGGGGTAATGATGGGAAGGGTACTAGAAGTTTCTGGTGCCGCTGAACAAATAGCGTATAGCTTTATTCGTTGGTTAGGGAAAAAACGCGAAGAATGGGCGCTGGCTATCACAGGTTATATCGTCAGTATTCCAATTTTCGTTGACTCCGCATTCGTGATCCTCTACCCATTAGCGAAGGCATTAGCGAAAAATGGTAAGCGTAGTCTGCTGACACTTGGTGTCGCATTAGCTGGTGGCTTAGTGGTTACTCACCACACAGTGCCGCCGACTCCGGGTCCTTTAGGGGTTGCTGGGATCTTCGGTGTGGATATTGGTGCCATGATCTTAACGGGGATGACCCTTGCTATCCCTTGCGTTATTGGGATCGTATTTTACGCGAAGTGGTTAGCTGTTAAATACCCTGAGTTTATGCCCGATGAAAGCAACAACGCAGATCTGAAAGAAATTCACGACCGCTATATGGAAGAAAAGGCGAACAAGCCGTTACCAAGCCTCTTCTTATCTGTATTACCTATCGTAACACCGATCTTGTTGATCTTTATCAATGCGGTCAACGGGTTATTGCTAAAAACCGACGCCTTTCAAGGGATGGAGAATAATTGGTATTTCCAAACCTTTGAATTCCTTGGTGCACCAATAATTGCTCTGTCTATCAGTGTGTTGATTGCCGTTTATACGCTGATGCCAAAAGCGACGAAAGAAGAAGTCATCGACCGCATGGAAGAAGGCTTACAGTCAGCCGGGATCATCTTACTGGTAACAGGTGCGGGTGGTGCGTTAGGTGCGGTTTTACGTGACAGTGGTACGGGGAATATTTTAGCGGAGCATGTGGCGAGTTTACCAATTACTCCAGTGTTGATCCCATTTATTATCGCCACATTGGTACGTTTAATTCAGGGTTCGGGCACCGTCGCGATGATCACAGCGGCATCGATTTCTGCTCCCATTATTAGCCAGATCCCTGATATCAATCTGCTTGTTGCGGCTCAAGCTGCGACAATGGGGTCACTGTTCTTTGGTTATTTCAACGACAGCCTCTACTGGGTTGTTAACCGAATGATGGGTATTAAGGACGTTAGACAACAGATGATGGTTTGGTCTATCCCAACAACGATAGCTTGGGCCATTGGTCTAGTAGGCGTTCTGATCCTTGATGTAGTTCTCTGATAGATAAACTATCTTTTATTTCTGCCAATAATTCAAAGCGCCTTCGGGCGCTTTTTCGTGACTTTCTTTTATATCGTCTATACTGATTGCATATTTGTATTTAAAACAATTAATTTGTGATCTAAATCACCATTTAATGAAATCTAGATAAAATCATTTCCATTAAAAGTGACTATGGTCACTAAATTGACATGGGTTTACCGCTATATTAATCACAACGTATAAATTCAATGATGCCATTGTGTAAAGGAGTTTGATATGTCTGACGTATTCCACTTAGGGCTAAAAAAGAGTGACTTACAGGGTGCAACCGTTGCAATTGTTCCCGGTGATCCAAATCGTGTCGAGAAAATCGCACGCCTGATGGATAATCCGGTACATCTCGCTTCTTTACGTGAGTTCACCTCTTGGCGTGGTGAGCTTGATGGTAAAGCAGTCATTATTTGTTCAACGGGAATTGGTGGTCCTTCAACCTCTATTGCTGTAGAAGAACTTGCGCAGCTAGGTATTCGTACTTTCTTGCGTATTGGTACTACAGGGGCTATTCAAGAAAATATTAATGTTGGTGATGTGTTAGTGACAACCGCAGCCGTAAGATTAGACGGTGCGAGCCAACATTTTGCGCCATTGGAATACCCAGCCGTTGCTAACTTTACTTGTACGAATGCACTCTATGATGCAGCGAAAGAAGCGGGTGCAACAGTCCATGTGGGTGTGACTGCTTCATCGGATACCTTCTATCCAGGCCAAGAGCGTTATGACACCTATACTGGTCGTGTGATGCGCCATTTCAGAGGTTCAATGAAAGAATGGCAAGATATGGGCGTGATGAACTATGAGATGGAATCAGCGACGTTGCTGACCATGTGCTCAAGCCAAGGCCTACGTGCGGGTATGGTTGCAGGTGTGATTGTTAACCGTACTCAACAAGAAATTCCAGACGAAGCACTGTTGAAGAAAACAGAAAGCAATGTATTAAGCATTGTTGTTGAAGCTGCGCGTCGTCTACTTTAATTTCTCCTATTACTGGCTCGTTTACTTTGATGTTCGCTCGGTTGTGAATAAACCGTAGACGAGCCCAGTTTTCTTTCTCTTTTTCGATATTGATTACATTTCAATGCACTCTTTTATGAATACCTGCTTAACGGCGGGTATTTTTTCTGATTTTTTTCCGGTCATAATCTGTTATGGTTTTAGTCATAATCAATATCATAGGTAGCGATAATTATGACAAAAACACCTTATTTACACCCTTCAGTATTACCGTTAAAAGGTGGAATTAACTTCCGTGACCTCGGCGGAAAAAAATTAGCCAATGGCAACAAAATAAAATCAGGCGTGCTATTTCGTTCAGGAGCTTTGAACCATTTAACGACAGAGGATTTGGCCGTTTTACAATCACAAAACCTTTATCAAATCTTGGATTACCGTGATGTGGCGGAAACAAAAGCAAAACCAGATATGATTTGGGATGGTGCTCATTATGTTAATGCCCCAGCGAACCCTATGGCAAAGGAGGTCAGTGCCGACTTAGGTCAACTGACACCAGAGTCACTTGAACAGTTTGACCCTAAAATATTTATGGGGCGCCTTTACGAGCTATTGCCTTTAAATAATCCTGCTTACCATCAACTTGTGAGTATGTTAAAGCAGCCTGAAAAAGGGGGGATCGTTCAGCATTGTGCGGTCGGTAAAGATCGTACTGGTGTTGGCGCCGCTTTGGTACTATTTGCGCTGGGTGCAGACTTAGATACCGTCATGGAAGATTACCTACTGACAAATGAAACCCTCGCGCCATTCCGTAAGCATTTATTGGAAGAGCATGCACAAAGGATGAGTGACAGTGTGGTGAAAAAGTTTGAGTATGTCTATTCTGTGCGTGAAGAATTTCTTATGACAGCCATAAATAGCATAAAAACACATTATGGTAGTATTGATAAATGGCTGGAAAGTGATTTTGGACTGGATAATGCTGGCAGAAGCTTACTTCAAAGTTATTTCCTCGAATAATTAGTTTAAGATTGGTTTATTACATATTAGTTAATGTATTAAACCAATCCATTATAAAGGGAGAAAGGCTGTGACGTTGAATGAAATCGTCCATACAGTGACCGAATTTACCCGTGAACATGAAATATGGGCGCTGCCAATCATCTTCTTTCTAGCATTTGGTGAATCTTTAGCCTTTTTATCTTTGCTGTTGCCTGCAACTGTCATCCTGTTAGGTTTAGGTGCCCTCATCGGCGAAAGTGGTATTACATTCTGGCCTGTATGGCTTGCGGCAACGTTAGGGGCATTTTTTGGTGATTGGCTCTCTTATTGGTTTGGTTTTCACTATAAAGATAACGTCCGTAAAATGTGGCCGATTTCTCGCAAACCTCAAATGATTGATAGAGGGCAGCACTTTTTCAATCGTTGGGGCATATGGAGTGTCTTTTTAGGGCGTTTCTTCGGGCCATTCAGAGCTGTCGTACCTTTAGTGGCTGGGATTTGTAAAATGCCTAAATGCTATTTTCAGGCGGCAAACCTAGTGTCTGCGATGATTTGGGCATTTGGTATATTAGCGCCAGGCGCATTTGGATTACGTTGGCTAGCTCAGTGGATGGGCTAAGCTGCGAATCGTCTCGCAATTTAGGGCTTGTTTTAAATTACTTCTGGACTGATATACAGTATCCGATTACCTTACCCTAGATCTCGTCATGTAAGGATTTAACAGTGGATACCTCTCTTTTATATGGGGTTATTGGCGCCCTTGGCGGTATATTAATTGGCGGCTTAGCCGTTTGGCTGTTTATTGCGCAAAAACTTAACCAAAAAGAGCAAGAACTCCAACACATTAATCGTCAACTTGCGGCCAGTGATGAAAAAAACATCCATCTTTCTGAGTGGAAAATGGAATATGAACGTCTCGATCAAGAGTTGCGAACACTCAGAGATATTAATCGTGAGCAAGAAGCTGAATTACGAGAAATCACAACACGTTTTGAGCAAAGCCAGCTAGCCAATGAAGAGAAACAGCGCCTGCTGCAAAACAGTGAGCAGCGGTTAACGATTCAATTTGAAAATTTAGCCAACCGGATTTTTGAGCAGAATGAGCGTAGGGCATCAGAGCAGCAGCAAAAAAGCTTGATTGCCATGCTATCCCCATTTCGTGAACAGCTTGAAGGGTTCCGCCAACAGGTACAGCAAAGCTTTGGTGAAGAAGCCAAAGAGCGGCATACACTGGCGTATGAAATCCGTCAGTTACAGCAGCTAAATACTCAAATGACCAAAGAAGCGGTTAACCTGACTCGAGCCCTTAAAGGGGATAACAAGATCCAAGGAAACTGGGGAGAAACCATTCTGACGCGGATCTTGGAAGCTTCTGGTTTACGCAAAGGGAGTGAGTTTGAAACACAAGTCAGTATTAATACCAGCTATAACAGCCGTTATCAGCCTGATGTGATTATCCGCTTGCCTGAAGGTAAAGACGTGATTGTTGATGCAAAAATGTCACTGGTCGCTTATGAAAGATATTTCAATAGTGAAGACCCTGACGAACAAACTCAGGCTATCAAAAACCATGTAGCTTCAATTCGTAATCACATGCGTATGCTAAGTCATAAGGACTATCATCAACTACCGGGGATACGCTCTTTAGATTATGTATTGATGTTTATTCCAATTGAACCTGCTTACTTATTGGCTTTAAAAGAATCGCCTGAGCTACTTGATGAAGGTATAAAACAGAATATCATGTTAGTTTGCCCTTCCACATTATTAGTGGCGGTGCGAACAATTAACAATTTGTGGCGCTATGAACGCCAAGGGCAAAATGCGCAAGAAATTGCCGCAAAAGCCGCAAAAATGTACGACAAATTACGCCTTTTTGTTGATGACATGCAACTTTTAGGGGCAAGCCTTGATAAAGCGGATAATGCTTACCAATCCGCAATGAAAAGGTTGGCTGAGGGGCGTGGTAATTTAATTAGTCAGGCAGAAAGCTTTAAAGAAATGGGGGTTGAGGTAAAACAGCCTATTTCACCACAGCTCGTTGAAAAGTCAGATAAGCCATATTGTGCGGAATCTTAGACTTCTTGATAGGGTTTTACCTCAAAGACTGTTACACTTCCTACAAAAGTTTGAATTATAAACAGGCATAATAGAAATGACAGAACCATCAAAAGAAACTATTGATTTTGGTTTCCGTACCGTAGGCAAAGAAGATAAAGTTGGCCTTGTGGCTAATGTTTTTCACTCTGTAGCATCAAAATATGACTTGATGAATGATTTAATGTCTTTCGGCATTCATCGTGTCTGGAAACGTTTTACGATAGAAGCCAGTGGTGTACGTCGTAACCAACGTGTTTTAGATCTTGCTGGTGGTACTGGTGATTTAACCGCGAAGTTTTCTCGTCTTGTCGGTGAAAAAGGTGAGGTGATCCTCGCTGATATTAACGACTCTATGTTAAAAATGGGACGTGAAAAATTACGTGATCTTGGTATTGTTGGTAATGTTAGCTATGTTCAAGCCAACGCAGAAGAACTGCCATTCCCTGATAACTATTTTGATTGTATCACCATCTCTTTTGGGCTACGTAATGTGACCGATAAAGACAAAGCTTTGCGCTCAATGTTCAGAGTGTTAAAGCCAGGTGGTCGTCTGCTAGTACTTGAATTCTCTAAGCCTGTAATTGAGCCGCTTAATAAGGCTTATGACGCGTATTCATTCCATGTTCTACCTCGTATTGGTCAAGCTGTGGTTGGGGATCCTGATAGCTATCGTTATCTTGCAGAATCTATCCGTATGCACCCAGACCAAGAAACACTGAAATCAATGATGGAAAATGCAGGCTTTGAACAAGTCTCCTATACCAATATGACAGGTGGTATTGTCGCATTGCATAAAGGGTTTAAATTCTAAGATGGAAGCCACATCAGCACAGGCTGAAAGCCAAAATACAGTGTTATATTCTTTAATGACGGCATTCATGGAAACATGTTTGAATCATATGTTATTTAAAGAATCGGTCTTAAAACCCGCTAGAGCACGCTTAGCGGGTAAAGTCATGTCTATCGATTTGAAAGAGCTGAATAAAACATTGACGTTGATTTTCAGTGATAACCATGTCGATGTTTTAAGCCAATGGCATGAGCCTGCTGATTGTACAATCAAAACATCCCTCTTTACGCTAATTAAGCTAAAAGACAAACAACAGTTATCACAGCTAATCAATAGTGGTGAAATTGTTATTGAAGGTGATATGCAGGTTGTACAGCATTGGTCGTCATTATTAGATATGGCAATTTGGGATCCTGCACACTATCTATCCCCTTACTTAGGCGATGTCGCGGCACAAGGTATTAGCCAAGTACTACGCAAGGGCGCGAGTTTAGCTTCACATTTAGCATGCAGGCAAAAAAACTATATCAAAGACACACTGCTTGAAGAGTGGAAAATGGCTCCAAACCCACTCGAACTGGCTTATTTTAGTGATGAAGTAGAACAAGTTTCTGATTCACTAAGTGAGCTAGAAAAACGATTGAGCCAGTTGGAGGAGTATAATGACGCCCGGTGAAATAAAACGTCTCTACTTTATTATTCGGGTATTCCTTTCGTATGGTTTGGATGAGCTCATCCCAAAAGTAAAGCTGACGTTACCGCTGCGTATTGGTCGTTTTGGTTTCTTTTGGATTAAAAACCAGCATAAGGGCAAAGAGCTTGGTGAGCGTTTACGTTTAGCTTTACAAGAATTGGGGCCTGTCTGGATCAAGTTTGGGCAGATGCTATCTACCCGACGCGATCTGTTTCCACCCGCTATCGCTGACCAACTCTCTTTGCTGCAAGATAAGGTCGCTAGCTTTGACGGCAAACTGGCTCGTCGTTACATTGAAGAATCATTAGGCGGCCCACTTGAACAGTGGTTTGATGATTTCGATGAAAAGGCACTAGCGTCAGCTTCGATTGCTCAAGTACATACCGCAAAACTCAAAGAGAATGGTAAGGAAGTCGTTTTAAAAGTTATCCGTCCTGATATCCTGCCGGTTATCAAAGCGGATGTAAAACTCATGTATCGTATCGCTAATTGGGTGCCTTTACTGCCTGATGGTCGCCGTCTACGCCCTAAAGAAGTGGTTCGTGAATATGAAAAAACCTTGATCGATGAGCTAAATCTCTTACGTGAATCGGCTAATGCTATTCAGCTTCGTCGTAATTTTGAGAATAGCTCAATGCTATATGTACCAGAGGTTTATGCCGATTATTGTCGCGAAAACGTTATGGTCATGGAGCGTATCTATGGTATTCCTGTTTCCGATATTGCGGCTTTAAAAGCGCAAGGGACAAACATGAAAATCTTGGCGGAAAGGGGCGTGAAAGTCTTCTTTACTCAAGTTTTTCGTGACAGCTTTTTCCATGCAGATATGCACCCCGGCAATATTTTTGTCAGCTATGAGCACCCTGAAGATCCGCTGTATATCGGCATCGATTGTGGTATTGTTGGTTCACTGAATAAAGAAGATAAGCGCTATCTTGCAGAGAACTTTATTGCTTTCTTTAATCGTGATTACCGCAAGGTCGCTGAACTGCATGTCGACTCAGGTTGGGTGCCAGCAGATACTAACGTTGAAGATTTTGAGTTTGCTATCAGAACCGTTTGTGAACCTATTTTCGAAAAACCGTTAGCTGAAATTTCATTTGGGCATGTGCTATTAAACTTATTTAATACTGCGCGCCGTTTCAATATGGAAGTGCAGCCCCAACTTGTACTGCTACAGAAAACCTTACTCTATATTGAAGGCTTAGGCCGTCAGCTTTATCCTCAATTGGATCTATGGAAAACGGCGAAACCATTTTTAGAAGATTGGGTACACAGTCAAGTCGGTATTCCTGCAATTACCCAAGCGTTAAAAGAGAAAGCCCCTTACTGGGCCGAGAAAATGCCTGAAATTCCAGACTTAATTTATGGTGCTTTGCGTCAACATAAGTTCTTACAGTCCAATATCGAACAATTGTCAGAACAATTAAAACAGCAACGTAATAAACAGCGTAAGTCTCAATACCTATTAGGAATTGGTGCAACACTGATTCTTTGCGGGAGTTTATTCTTTATTTCCGCTTCAAATAGAATGGCTATAGCATTTATGTCTGCTGGCGCGTTATCATGGATTATAGGCTGGTATAAATCGGGGAAAAGTTAAGTAAACCTTGTTTTGCGACAAGTTTATAAGCCTGTGAATATTTCCGTATTGTGAGCAGGTTGTATATAATGGGATAAATAACTATTGATCCCACTTTTACAGAGGTATAAACAATGGAATCAACTATTGCAACGGCCGCTTTTGGTAGCCCTTGGCAACTTATTATTATTGCTCTACTTATTATTTTAATTTTCGGCACCAAAAAATTACGTTCTCTGGGGTCGGATTTAGGTGAATCATTGAAAGGCTTTAAAAAAGCGATGAACGATGATGAAGCTGCTAAGGCTGCAAAAGAAGAGCAAGAAAAACAAGATGCTGACTTTGCACCTAAAAATATTACAGAACAGCAACAGGCTGCTGACAAGAAAGACAGCCCAGTTGAGAGCAAAAATAAAGAGCAGGGTTAAACCGTGTTTGACATAGGTTTCAGTGAACTGCTGCTTGTTGCAGTTATTGGTCTTGTCGTCTTAGGCCCTGAGCGCCTACCAGTAGCAGTGAGAACTGTTGCTGGTTGGATCCGTGCGATGCGTTCATTAGCCTCCAATGTGCAAAATGAATTGTCACAAGAACTCAAATTGCAAGAGTTACAAGACACGTTGAAAAAAGTTCAGGAAAAAGCGGGTATGGAAACGCTTTCCCCTGAACTGAAACAATCTATGGATGAGCTTCGCCAAGCTGCACAATCATTAAAAACAGGATATCACTCGACAACAGAGAGCGTTGCAAGTGAGCTACAAAAAGCAAAAGAGTTAACTGATAACTACGACAATGCAGTTAAAGATGCTCAAAATAAAGCTTCGCAACCACCAGAGTCTGAATCGGATCCTGATCCTGAATATGCAGCAAAAATGGCAGCTGTCGTCGATGAGCCGACAAAGCCATCGCTAAACAATGACAGCGACCAGCAAAATGGCGTTACAGAGAAAAAAAATCCTAATCAGACAGAAAGCGAAAAATAGAACATGGCTGTAAATGATACACAACCACTTATTAGCCACCTCATTGAACTCAGGAAGCGGCTGTTAAACTGTTTGATTACGGTTTTGATTGTGTTCGCTGCCTTAGCTTACTTTTCAAATGATATATATCGGCTAGTCGCCGCACCTTTGATTGATAAGCTTCCTGTTGGTTCTCAAATGAGTGCGACAGATGTGGCATCAACCTTTTTCACTCCAATTAAACTGACCATGATGGTATCGGTATTTATTTCGATACCGGTGATCCTATACCAAATTTGGGCCTTTATTGCGCCTGCGTTATATAAGCACGAACGTCGGCTGATGCTGCCTTTATTGGTCTCCAGTAGCTTCCTTTTCTATTTAGGGATGGCTTTTGCTTACTTTGTTGTCTTCCCATTAGCCTTTGGTTTCTTTGTCAAAACAACACCGGATAGCGTCAATTTCATTCCTGATATTAGTAAATATCTCAGTTTTGTAATGACGTTATTTATGGCATTTGGTGCGGCCTTTGAAGTACCGATTGCTATTATTCTGTTGTGTTGGACCGGCGTCACAACCCCTGAATCACTAAAACGCAAACGGCCTTATATTTTAGTCGGTGCATTTATTGTGGGGATGTTTTTAACGCCACCAGATGTACTTTCTCAAACGTTACTTGCCGTGCCAATGTATCTGTTGTTTGAGCTTGGTGTGCTTTTATCTAACTTTTATGTGGGTAAAGGTCGGCGAGATCGGGAAAATAATGAAGAAGACGATGAAGAGAAAGAAGAGTCTTAATTTATCGTTATTCAGTCTATAAAAACTCGATTTATAACTGCACTCAACAGGTTGGTAGCCAACCCAATTAAGGTGCAGTTTTTTTATGTGGGTTAAGATAGCTTTTTAAACTGAGTATTATCGAGTACTTTAGACACATTTTTATTTAAAATATTCAGTAATAAGATTGAGCGTGATTCACCATTAGGCTCATCATAAATTGCCTGAATACCTGCAAAAATGCCTTCGGTAATCAAGACATTATCACCATGAGTTGGCGTTTCGGGATCGACGAGATGCCCAAGGGGCGCTTGTTGCAAAAGTTCGATAATTTCGTCTGGTACAATGGCGGGGTGTAGGCCAAAACGGACAAAATGGCTGACACCGCGAGTGGATTGTATTGTAGTGGTATGGATTTCGTTATGATCGAACTTCACGAACAGATAATTAGGGAATAGCGGCTCTTGTACTTTTGTTCGCTTTCCTCTAACCACTTTTTCTATTTCTGTCATGGGAGTCATGCAGATCACATTTTGCCTATTTAGGTGCTCTATGGCCCTATCAATTTGGCCACGTTTACAATATAGCAGATGCCATTTTTCCATTTCTTAAACCCAATACAACAAAATTATGCTCATCATAACAAATTAAAGTATAAAAATGTGACTAATCGACAAAGTAAGAATAGCATTTAGAATCAGAAATATATACTAACTAAAAATCAATAAATTATAGTTAGTGATAATGTAATAACAGGTTATCTAGGAGACAGCATGGAAATTTTTTTATTGAGTAACGGTAAGCTTCCAAACAATCCAGTATGGCTAAGTTATGCCTTACCTCGTATCCATGAAATGATCGCACGTAGGAACATTACATCAGCGGTATTGGTGCCTTATGCGATATTACGGGATCCTCATGATGAGCGAGCAGAGCAATTAAGCGAAGCTTTAGGTATTAAAGTTACGTCAATTGAACATTTTTCCAGCCCTGTCGAAGCGATTGAACAAGCAGAATGTATCCTTGTAAGTGGGGGCAATACATGGTGGTTAAATAAATGCCTGCATGAAAATGGGTTGATTGTTGCTATCCAGCGCGCGGTTAAAGAGCGTGATGTTCCCTATATTGGTTGGAGTGCGGGTTGTAATGTGGCTACACCAAGTATTCGTACGACCAATGATATGCCTGTGAGTAATGCGGTGATTATGCCGTCTTTGGGGTTGTTTCCCGTACAGATAAATCCCCACTATATCGATTCTCATATCTCAGGTCATATGGGGGAAACGCGAGATGAGCGATTACAAGAGTTTTGTGTCATCAACCCTCATGAAGTCGTGGTTGCACTGAGAGAAGGTAGTGGATTACAGATTAAAGGCAACACATTGACTTATTTCAGTGGTAAAAATGAAGGTTTTAAACTCTTTCAGCACAACCAATCATTCCCTGAACAGTTTGATACTTTATCATTAAAAGCATTGGTTCCATTCGATTGCCAGTAAAATAAGATGTTTTTGACTATAACCATATTGATTATGAATAGTTTTTATGGGTAACTTGTAACCTTGGCCGGACGTCTTATAATGAGACTCCCTCTGTAATAGTAAAAGATGACAATGAAATACCGTGACCTAAGAGACTTCATTGCCCAGCTTGAAAAGCAAGGCGAACTAAAACGTATTACGATGGAAGTCGACCCTTACCTCGAAATGACGGAAATAGCTGATCGCACGCTTAGAGCAGGGGGCCCTGCCTTATTATTTGAAAACCCTAAAGGCTATGATATGCCCGTTTTGTGCAACCTATTTGGCACAACCAAACGTGTTGCGATGGGAATGGGGCAGGAAGATATCAAGGCACTACACGATGTTGGTAAGCTGCTTGCTTTTCTAAAAGAGCCGGATCCACCGAAAGGTTTTCGTGACCTGTTTGATAAATTACCTAAGTTCAAACAGGTACTCAACATGCCAGCAAAACGGCTAAGCTCAGCCCCTTGCCAAGAGCAAATTTGGGCGGGGGATGACGTCGATTTAACCAAAATTCCTGTTATGCACTGCTGGCCTGAAGATGCTGCGCCGCTGATTACATGGGGATTAACGGTAACAAGAGGCCCTAATAAAGAGCGTCAAAACTTGGGTATTTACCGCCAACAGGTGTTGGGGAAAAATAAAGTGATCATGCGTTGGCTCTCTCACCGCGGTGGTGCGCTGGACTTTCAAGAGTGGTGCCAACAGCATCCGGGTGAAAAATTCCCTGTCGCAGTAGCGCTTGGTGCGGATCCTGCAACTATCCTAGGTGCGGTGACTCCGGTTCCTGATACGCTGTCTGAATATGCGTTCGCCGGTTTATTACGTGGTAATAAAACGGAAGTCGTTAAATGTATCTCGAATGATCTTGAAGTACCTGCGGGCGCTGAGATTATCTTAGAAGGCTACATTGAACCTGGTGAGCTCGCGCCGGAAGGGCCTTATGGTGATCATACTGGTTATTATAATGAGATAGATAGTTTCCCTGTCTTTACGGTAACCCATGTTACTCAACGCCGTGATGCGATTTACCATTCTACCTATACAGGCCGGCCACCCGATGAGCCAGCTGTACTGGGGGAAGCCCTAAATGAAGTCCTAGTACCTATTTTACAAAAGCAGTTTCCAGAAATCGTCGATTTTTACCTTCCTCCAGAAGGGTGCTCATATCGTCTTGCTGTTGTTACGATGAAAAAACAATACGCAGGCCATGCAAAACGCGTCATGATGGGTGTTTGGTCTTACCTCCGTCAATTTATGTACACAAAATTTGTTATTGTGTGTGACGATGATATCAATGCGCGTGACTGGAAAGATGTGATCTGGGCGATAACCACTCGTATGGATCCTGCTCGCGATACTGTTATGATGGAAAATACACCTATCGATTATCTTGATTTTGCATCACCAGTCTCTGGTCTAGGGTCAAAAATGGGGCTAGATGCAACAAATAAATGGCCCGGTGAGACAAACAGGGAATGGGGTAGGCCAATTGTTATGGATGAACAAGTGAAGTCGCGAATTGATGATATTTGGGATCAATTGAATATTTTTGAAAAATAAGAGGGGAGCCATGGCAACTTTGAGCTGTAAAGTCACATCTGTTGAGTCCATAACTGACACAGTATATCGGGTTATTTTGTTGCCGGATGGTCCTTTTCATTTTAAAGCAGGTCAGTACCTTATGGTGATCATGGATGAGCGTGATAAGCGCCCATTCTCAATGGCATCTACACCTGCTAATAACGAAACAATTGAATTACATATTGGCGCTTCAGAAATTAATCTTTATGCCATGGCGGTGATGGATCGAATTTTAGATCAACGCCGCATCGATATTGATATCCCACATGGCAAGGCATGGTTTAGAGAAAATAGCCAAAACCCAATGATCTTAGTTGCAGGGGGCACGGGGTTTTCTTACACGCATTCGATCCTACTCGCGGCTCTCATGGAAAACCCTTCTAGAGATATTACCTTCTACTGGGGGGGGCGTCAGCTAGAGCACCTTTACGACTTAGGAGAGCTGCAAGCGCTTAGTGAACGTTATCCTAATCTAAAAGTGATACCTATCGTTGAACAACCGGATGAACAATGGAGAGGGCGCTCAGGAACGGTTTTAAGTGGGGTATTGGAAGATTTTGGTGATTTGTCCTCCTATGATATTTACATAGCAGGGCGTTTTGAAATGGCAAAAATCGCCAGAGAACGTTTTTGTGCAGAGCGTAATGCAAAGCCTGAACAATTATTTGGTGATGCCTACGAGTTTATTTAAATGATAATTTACTGAATATTTGAATCGATGGCCTGTGGCATGATTGAGCGTATATGTGCCACTTTCCTCGTTGGTGATGACATTGATTGGTTGTTTTAGACCGTAACTTGTCAGTTAAACTTTGCCCAAATGGATAAACCAAGTGGCAAAAAAGAAAAAGCCCGCCCCTGACTAGGCGGGAATGTTGACAACATACAACAACACTACGGCAACTCGCGGCTATACCCTTTATATTTCAATTGGCGCAGGTTTAGCTGTTTGGCATTGCTCAGATAATACCGTTTTTGAGCTTATCCTTTTGGCAAACATGCGCTTGAACGACTTAGGGTATAGACACACTATACACGCTCAATGATCGTGGCAATGCCTTGCCCAAATCCGATACACATTGTTGCTAGGCCAAATTGTTTATCCTTCAGCTCTAACTGATTGAGCAATGCCGTTGTAATCCTTGCCCCAGAACAACCCAGAGGGTGGCCCAATGCAATAGCACCGCCATTAAGGTTGACTTTTTCATCAATAAGGCTTTCTGGCAGTTTCAGCCCTTTTAAGCAGGCAATGGATTGAGCGGCAAATGCTTCATTTAATTCAATAATATCGATATCCGCTAATGATAACCCCGCGCGTTTTAGCGCTAGCTCTGTAGCAGGAACTGGCCCAAAGCCCATGATTGAAGGATCACAGCCAACAACGGCCATTGAGCGAACTTTGGCACGTGGCTTGAGCCCTCGTTCTTTAGCGTAGCTTTCGCCTGTGATGAGCATTGCTGACGCCCCATCTGAAAGGGCAGAAGAGTTACCTGCCGTGACGGTACCACTTACGGGGTCAAAGGCGGGGCGCAATGATGCTAGGCTTTCGAGGCTTGCATCAAAACGGATAACTTCATCATAATCCACGGCAAAGAGATTGCCTTGGCTGTCATGCCCAGCTACGGGCGCTATTTCATGTTTAAATTGACCATTTTTAGTGGCTTGGGCAGCACGTTGGTGCGATCTAAGGGCAAACGCATCTTGCTCCTCACGGCTAATTTTGTACATTTTAGCCAGCATTTCTGCGGTTAGGCCCATTGCACCAGCCGCTTTTGCGACACGTAACGTTAATTTAGGGTTGAAATCAATACCATGTGTCATGGGAACATGACCCATGTGCTCCACACCACCGATTAAGACTGAGTTTGCATCGCCTGTCATAATAAGTCGGCTAGCATCATGCAGAGCTTGCATTGAAGAGCCACACAAACGGTTAACTGTGACCGCAGGAACTGTATGTGGGATATCAGTCAGTAACGCAGCGTTTTTAGCGATATTGAACCCTTGTTCAAGGGTCTGTTGCACACAGCCCCAAATAATATCATTGAGTTCTTTTTTGCTTGCGTTAGGGTTGCGTTCAAAAATCACATTCATCAGGTGTGCTGAGAGGTCTTCCGCTCGGACATGGCGAAATACACCGCCCTTTGAACGCCCCATTGGTGTACGTATTCCATCGATAATAACGACATTTTCCATACTATTAGCCTCTCGCAACTTTTTTAATATCAATTGCCACTACAGGTGGCTTCGCATAATAACTGGAATTGGCCTGAGATTTTTCTTTGAGACCCGCAGGAATTTGATACAGAGGGCTTAACTGAGCATAGGCCTCCGCTGTCTTAGCATAAGATTGTGTGCCAACGGTATCTAAGTAGCGGAAGACGCCTCCTCGGAAAGGAGGGAACCCAAGGCCGTAAACTAAAGCGATGTCTGCATCGGCAGGGCTTTGAATGATGCCCTCTTCTAAGCAACGAACGACCTCATTGATCATCGGGATCATCATACGTGCAATGATCTCTTCTTTTGTAAATGAGCGCTTGCCTTGACTGATTGAGGCGAGTAATGCATCTGTGGCGGGGTCATCAACTTTCTTTGGCTTTCCTTTTTTATCTTTTTCATATTGATAAAAGCCTTTGCCATTTTTTTGCCCAAACCGTTTTTCTTCAAACATAACATCAATAGCATTTTTGCCTGTTTTACTCATGCGCTCAGGGAACCCTAGTGCCATTACATGCTCTGCATGGGATGCGGTATCAATACCAACTACATCAAGAAGATATGCAGGTCCCATCGGCCAGCCAAATTCTTTTTCCATGACTTTATCGATTTCTCTGAAATCTGCACCATCTTGTAGCAGTAAGTTAAAACCTGCAAAGTAAGGGAAAAGAACCCTATTGACGAAGAAACCAGGGCAGTCATTAACGACAATGGGGGTTTTACCCATTTTGTTGGCGTAAGCGACGACTTTGGCGATGGTATCCTCTGAGGTTTTTTGACCACGAATAACCTCAACAAGCGGCATGCGATGCACAGGGTTGAAGAAGTGCATACCACAAAAATTTTCGGGACGTTTTAACGACTTCGCTAGCTCAGTAATCGGTATGGTCGACGTATTAGACGCTAAAATTGTTTCTGGGCTAACTAATGCTTCAACTTCCGTCAGCACAGCGGCTTTAATTTTGGGGTTTTCAACGACCGCTTCCACGATCACTTGTGAATTTTCGATACCCGCGTAAGAAAGCGAAGGATGAATCGATGCGAGTGTTTTCGCCATTTTTGAGGCATTGATTTTTCCGCGCTCAAATTGACCATTTAATAGTTTATGAGCCTCTTCGATGCCTAAATCTAAAGATTTTTCATTAATATCCTTCATGAGCACAGGAACGCCTTTACTTGCGGACTGGTAGGCTATTCCACCTCCCATAATTCCTGCTCCTAGTACTGCGGCATGTTGAGGGGCTTCAACGTGACGAGAAAGCTGTTTGCTTGTTGATTTAACTTGCTGATCATTTAAGAAAATACTAACTAATGAGCGAGCAACATCGCTATGAGCAAGTGGAACAAAAGCTGCTGTTTCATGTTTTAGGGCTTCAGTACGAGCACAGTTGGCTGCTTTTTCAATGGTATTGACTGCCGTCATAGGGGCGGGATAGTGTTTTCCTGCAACCTTATACACCATACCTTTTGCAACATTAAAGCTCATGCTCTGTTCAATAGGGCTAAGTTGTAATGGTTGTAACTTAGGTTGACGTCTTTGCTGCCAATTAATCGCTCCTGCGATTGCTGATTCAATGAGGGCAAGGGCTGATTCTACAAGTTTGTCTGTTTTAACAACGGCATCAACCAAGCCGAATTTGAGTGATTCTGCGGCACTAATGTCTTTGCCTGCGGTAATAATTTCTAGGGCACTATCTAAACCGATTAATCGAGGTAAACGAACAGAGCCGCCAAAGCCCGGCATAATACCGAGTTTCGTTTCAGGTAACCCAATACGCGCATCTGGAGTAGCAATACGCAAGTCAGTAGAAAGAATACATTCACAGCCTCCACCTAGCGCATACCCATTAATGGCGCTAAGAGTAGGAACAGGTAAGTCTTCGATACGATTAAAAATACCATTTGCGTAGCCTAACCACTCGCTTAGGGTCTCTGCTGGTGCTTCAAAAAGTGAAAGAAACTCTTTGATATCTGCCCCAACAATAAATGCAGGCTTGTCAGATCTTAGAATAACGCCTAATAGGCCTGATTGCTGTTCAAGTACAGCAACTGCTTCATCAAGTGAAGCAACGGTATGAGTATCCAATTTATTTATTGGCCCAGGCGAGTTAAAAACGAGTTCTGCAATACCTGTTTTCAACCATTGAACATAGATTGTTTCACTTTGATAAAGCATGCCGTTCTCCTTATGATGATTTTATCATCTGGTACGACCAGATAGAGTTGAGTGTGACTAGAATGTTAAAGGAATGCAAATAATTGATAACAAAACTGGAACGTTGATCACAGCAAATAAGTGAAATATAGGAGAGGGAAAATAGTATTCTATTTAATAATCAGTTGATTAAGTGGATTTCCCCTCAGATTGCATACCAGTCAATTCAAGAACGTGCTAAGCTTGGATTTTCTAATAAAACTGAAAGGTTGAATGAAATGGAAAAACTGACTGCACTCTACGCTGACCATATTAAAACTTTGCAAACAACAACTCAGCAGGTCTTACAACGCAGCAAGCTAGACGCCATACTGATTCATTCGGGTGAACCTCAACGTATTTTTCTTGATGACAGCGACTATCCTTTCAAAGTGAATCCTCACTTTAAAGCATGGGTGCCTGTCACCGATGTTCCACATTCTTGGTTATTAGTGGATGGTGTGAATAAACCTAAACTTTGGTTCTATTCTCCCGTTGATTATTGGCACAGCGTTGAGCCATTACCAAATAGCTTTTGGACCAAAGAAGTTGAGCTTATTCATTTAAAAAATGCAGATGATATTAGTGAGTTTTTAGCGAATATACCTAAAGAAAATATTGCCTATATTGGTTCTGCTAAAGCTAGAGCGGAATCACTGGGTATTCGCCTACAAAATATTAACCCAAAACCTGTCGTTGATTTCTATCATTTCCATCGTTCTTATAAAACAGATTATGAAATGTATTGCATGCGTGAAGCGCAAAAAATGGCGGTAAATGGTCATTTATCGGCATTCGAGGCTTTCCAAGCAGGCATGAGTGAGTTTGATATCAACATCAGTTACTTACAAGCGACAGGGCATCGCGATACAGATGTGCCTTATGGGAATATTGTTGCACTCAATGAAAATGCAGCCGTATTGCATTACACTAAATTACAGCAACAAGCACCGAATGAAATAAGAAGCTTTCTGATTGATGCAGGGGCTGAGTATAACGGCTATGCTGCTGATATAACTCGTACTTATGCCGCAAAAGGCAAAAGTGAGTTTGCTGCTCTTGTTGCCGATATGAATAAAGAACAGTTGGCCTTGATTGATACCATCAAAGCAGGTGTACGTTATACCGATTACCACGTCGATATGCACCATCGAATTGCTAAGCTATTGAAAAAACACTCAATCATTAAGGGAATTAGCGAAGAAACTATGGTGGAGCAAGGGCTAACCACGCCATTCCTACCCCATGGGTTAGGCCATCCTCTAGGTTTACAAGTTCATGATGCTGCTGGTTTTATGCAGGATGAAGATGGCACACTGCTTGCTGCACCGAAAATGTATCCTTTCCTTCGCTGCACTCGCGTACTGGAACCAAGAATGGTGCTGACTATTGAACCCGGCCTTTATTTTATCGAATCGTTACTGTCATCTTGGCGCTCAGGCGAATTTGCTCAACACTTTAATTGGGAAAAAATTGAGCAGTTCAAACCTTATGGGGGTATTCGTATTGAAGATAACATCATCATTCATCATAATCGGATTGAAAATATGACGCGAGATTTGCAACTACCGTAATGAAACCTTATTTAATACCGGCTGAATCTATCTGTTATACAGAAGAAATTAAAAAAAGCCGTTTTATTACCTATCTTGCACATACAGAAGGTATTGATGCCGCAAAGGAGTATATTCAATCCATTAAAGCTCAATACCCAGATGCTCGGCACCATTGCTGGGCATTTGTTGCAGGGCGCCCAGATGATTCTCAGCAGTTAGGTTTTTCCGACGATGGTGAGCCAACAGGAACGGCCGGAAAGCCAATAATGGCACAATTGCTCGGCAGCAATCTTGGGGAGATCACCTGTGTTGTTGTACGTTATTTTGGTGGTATCAAACTAGGGACAGGCGGTTTAGTTAAAGCTTATGGTAATGGTGCTCAGCAAGCACTTAAGTTATTACCAACACAAACAAAAGTACCGCAAAAATTTTTCCAGCTAGTTTGTGATTATGCATTTATTAATACGGTTGAGCAGCTAGTTACGCAGGTCAACGGGATGGTTTTACACAGTGAATATAACGAATCTGTTTCCCTACGAATTGCAATTCCTGCTACCTTAGAGCAAGAAGTCAATGATAAATTACGCGATATGAGTCGCGGGGCTTTAGAACTCATACCTGAATCTGAATAGTCAATTGGTTAGCAAGGAACCTGCCGAATGCATTTTCGTGCAATAACCCGCATTGTCGGGCTACTCGTTATTATCTTCTCTTTTACCATGGTTGTGCCGGGTATTGTTGCGCTTATTTATCGTGATGGAGCAGGTCGAGCATTTAGTCAAACGTTTGTTACGGCTTTAGTGCTCGGATTACTGTTATGGATCCCAACGCGCAACAGCAAGCATGAGCTTAAAGCAAAAGAAGGGTTTCTTATTGTCGTCTTGTTTTGGACCGTGCTAGGAAGTGTGGGGGCATTACCTTTTATTTTTTCTGAAAAGCCAAACCTTTCCATAACCGATGCTTTTTTTGAATCCTTTTCTGGGTTAACCACAACAGGAGCGACAACGTTAACTGGGCTCGATACGCTTCCGAAAGCCATCTTATTTTATAGGCAAATGCTACAGTGGTTAGGTGGGATGGGGATCATCGTACTTGCTGTGGCGATCCTGCCATTACTCGGTGTTGGGGGAATGCAGCTTTATCGTGCTGAAATGCCTGGGCCGCTTAAAGATAATAAAATGCGACCGCGTATTGCAGAAACGGCAAAAACCCTTTGGCTCATCTATGTATTGCTGACGATTGTATGTGCGATTGCGCTGTGGATAGCAGGTATGGATGTGTTTGATGCCATCTCCCATAGTTTTTCTACAATAGCGATTGGTGGTTTTTCAACGCATGACGCGAGTGTGGGGTATTTCAATAGCCCAGCGATAAATACCATTATTGCGGTTTTCTTAATTATCTCAGGTTGTAATTTTGGTCTGCACTTTGCCGTGCTTACTGGGCGTAGCTTAGGTATCTATTGGCGCGATCCTGAATTTAAAACATTCATTAGCTTCCAGTTAGCCCTCGTCATTATCTGTACACTGGTTTTACTTTATCACTCAGTGTATGGCTCTTTTGGGCAAACATTAGATCAGGCATTTTTCCAAGTTGTCTCAATGGCAACAACTGCAGGTTTTACAACAGATAGTTTTGCCGGATGGCCTTTGTTCCTGCCGATGCTTCTTCTATGTGCCGCATTTGTTGGCGGTTGTGCTGGTTCAACAGGAGGCGGATTAAAAGTTATCCGTATCTTGCTATTGTTTTTGCAAGGGTCTCGGGAATTAAAAAGGCTTGTTCACCCAAATGCCGTTTACACCATAAAGTTAGGGCAAAGAGCTTTACCTGAAAGGATCATCGAAGCGGTATGGGGCTTCTTTTCAGCATATGCGCTCGTTTTTATCGTCAGTTTACTTCTATTAATTGCAACGGGTGTCGATGAATTTTCTGCTTTTTCAGCTATCGCAACAACGTTAAATAACCTAGGGCCAGGCCTTGGCACTGTCGCTGATAACTTTACATCGATGAACCCAGCAGGGAAATGGATACTGGTAGTGACTATGCTGTTCGGTCGTCTTGAAGTCTTTACATTATTAGTGTTATTCACGCCAACCTTCTGGCGCGATTAATAAGATAGGATCAAGAATGAGTTACTTACTTTTGCATTCGAGCACAGATGGACAAACTAAAAAAATTGTTTTGAAAATGGCGGAGCAACTACGAAGTGTAGGGCGCCAATGTGATATTCGAGATTTAAATAGCGAAAAAAATATCAATATTACATCGTATGAAAAGGTGTTAGTTGGAGCGTCTATTCGTTATGGTCACTTCAATAAAGCGCTGATGCGGTTCGCAACGATTCATCAAAGCCAATTAAATACAATGAAAACCGCTTTCTTTGGTGTGAACTTAACTGCGCGCAAAGAAGGCAAAGATACTCCTGAAACGAATGCCTATACGCGCAAGTTTCTGGAGAAAAGCCCTTGGCAACCAACACTAAGCTCAGTATTTGCTGGCGCATTGTTTTATCCACGTTATGGTTGGTTCGATAAGACGATGATTCGACTTATTATGAAAATGACAGATGGGCCAACCGACCCAAATACAGAGATAGAATATACGGACTGGGAAAAAGTGAGCAAGTTTACACAGGAATTTGACTGTTTATAGCTCATATCTTTAACGATAAGTGGTGTTTTTAAACGATTTGTTTAATGTTTCATCGGTTGAATTAAAAAGTTTAAAAAACAC
>NZ_JAMPOG010000010.1:0-205743 GCF_028480065.1 Providencia sp. PROV189 | reverse complement strand
TTTAGGGGCGTAGTTCAATTGGTAGAGCACCGGTCTCCAAAACCGGGTGTTGGGAGTTCGAGCCTCTCCGCCCCTGCCAGTTACCAATTAAGTAAAAACAAAAGAAGTATCTTATTGATAACCCGATTACTTTAATCGGGTTTTTCTTTATGCAAAAATCGATAATTCCTACCTAAATTTGCGACCTATTCCTGTTATTTCTAAGTTAACTAGAGATCGGTTTAAGCCATTATTTGAAGCCCTGTTTTCTCGACATTTGAAATATTCAGGATGACTTTTTCGGTTTCAAACAATAGGTAAAACCGCCCAGTGAATTCAACATGAATCCATGCAAACTACGATGGTGAGAATGTTCAATCTGCGTAATATTTTTTAGCTGATCATTAATTGTTTCAATAATGAATCGATTAGCGATCATCGCTCTATCTCAGGCCACTAATAATTTTGGCTTCATATTTTTGCGTTGTCCTGTAACCAATGTTATTCCTTCCATCTTTAAATCTTCAGTTAATGCTTTGCTGATGTAAGTTCCGCGGCAACAATCTCATCAAGATGGTTAACGATGATGTGCTGCTTGAAACCGTAGAACCATTCTATCGTCTCTTTTCCTCTGGCCGCCGAGTTTTTAAAAAACCGATGTTTTGGGATCCGTAGGTTGTGGCACACTTTAATACTGGTAATAAACTCGATACCTGTTGGTTGACCTTTTAGATGGGTAAAGAAGGAACGTAATGGCACTCAACCCTTCGATATGACGTCAAAAAAACGCGTGTAGCTCAATAAGGTTGGAAAGTCTTTTTTGTGGTATACCACAATGAACCCAATATAAAAATGCTTCAAATCACGATGATGAGACATAGGGAATGCAATGATGATGGTCATAATTCCACTGCTTGTCATTCTTGTTTGGTGTAGCCGCTGACCTTTACCACTTTCAATCAAGTATTTTTGCCATTGTGGGATGAAAAATTTGCAAAATCATCGATGTGACAAAATAAGTCAACTAAATTATGCATAGTGGATTCCTTGGTGAACAATGATTTTTTGGTCGAAAGATCTGATCACCGAACCTACTTTTCGTTCCCTTCTTTTTTATTTTTCTTATCTCGAGTTCAGGTTAAGTTATTGGCTTGAACTGAAATAGCCCTGTCGTATGAGAGATTATTATGCGTAAGAGGCTAAATTAAAGAGGCTGATAAGAAAAAACGCCCGACAGTATTATCGAGCGTAGTTAAAACTGATAAGTAGTTAATCAGTTATGACGTAGGGGCTAATTGTGCGTTTTTAATGGGGGTTTTTATTAATTGATTAATCAATGCTTGTTGATCGTTCTTTTGTAACCAGACGGCGTAGAGTGGTTTTGTAATTACGGTCTCTGAGAGCGTTTTGAGTCCAGGGTACTGAATACTCCAGTGAGACGGTAAAAACGCGGCAGAAAGTGATACAGGCAGTAATTGACGAGCAATGTGTGCAGATGTCGTGATCATAACTGGCGAATCATCGGGCGTAAGGCTTGCGTCATTTTGAGGTTGAAAATCGGCACTCCACTCTAATTTGATATAATTATAATTTGTTAAAGCGATATTTTTTTGTGAGGCCATTAATTGAAGCTCAATAGTGCCTATGATGGTGCTTTCGAATTCATCCATTTTTGGCGGTTCAGTAGCAATTAATAAATCTAGCTCTCTCGAATGCAGTTGTTTCACCAGTGACTGCCGAGTCGAAACTCTCGCCTCTAAACGTAATTCATCATGCTGTTCATACAGTGATTGCATCCAATCGGTAAGGTAGCCTTCCCATAATGATGCGGTAGCACCTATCGACAATTCAGTATGCTGTGAAGCATGGGAGATCTCTTTTTTGGCTTGTAGCCATGTATTCATTAAGGATTCAGCGTAAGGAACTAAGCGCTCCCCAGCAGCCGTTAGCCTAATATTATTGCGGTGTCGCGTGAATAGGTTTGTACCGAGCTGTGTTTCGAGTTGCCGGATGCGAAAACTGACAGCTGATTGCGTTAAATAGAGTGATTCCGCGGCTCGGCCGAAGTGTCTGGTTCTACTGACTTCCAAAAATGTTTTTAATAACTCAGTATCCACATACATCTCCAATAATTTTTGTCGTGATGATTTAAATGTTTTGTTTTACAGATTGTCAATGCTGTCTAATACTCCGCGCCATAAAGAGTTGACAGTAATAAGTTAGGAGTGTGTCAGATGGCAGAAAGCTTCATCACGACTAATCGTTTTTTTGACAATAAACATTACCCACGTGGCTTTTCTCGTCATGGTGATTTTACCATCAAGGAAGCTCAGTTACTCGAGCGCCATGGCCAAGCTTTTTCTGAGCTTGATTCCGGCAAACGTGCAGCACAAACCGACGAAGAAAAACTTTTCGTTGCGGTTTGCCGCGGCGAAAGGGAACCTGTAACTCCTGAAGAAAAAGTGTGGGCGAAATATTCTAGCCGCATAAATCGTCCGAAACGCTTCCATACTCTCTCTGGCGGTAAGCCTCAGATAGACCCTTCGGATGACTATACAGATACAGACGATTAATATCATCAATATATTTAGAGGGGCTTACAGGCCCCTTAACTTATATGCGTTATAGTCACGTAAAGTAACGAAGCTGACTTTCTAAATCTCTCTATGAGGCCAGTGTAATAAGCGCTGCTACATCACCGTAAATTCATTTAGAGTGTACGCTTATGCCACTCTCATTCACCACCTCTCCAGCTACTCAGCTTACTTGTTTTTGCAAATGAAGCAATAACTTATCCATCGCTCTATAACCGAGAGCTTCGAGAAGATGGGGTTTTTCGATATTATTGGTATTTTGTAAGTCGGCAATAGTTCGAGCGACTCTTAAAATGCGATGCCAAGCACGTATCGATAACCCAAGTTTGTTTAAGGCATGCTCCAAAAAAAGTGAATCTTTGGATGTGAGTTGGCATAGGTTTGTCGTTTCTCTGGCGGTTAATTGGCTATTGAGTTTCCCCATTCTTTTCATTTGTATCTCTCTTGCAAGTATGACTCTAGCGCGGATTTGCTCACTATTTTCGCTTTGATACTGTTGATGACTGAGTGTACCCAACGGAAGCAGCGGTATTTCAATAGACAGATCAAATCGATCAAGAAAAGGACCTGAAACGCGTGATAAGTAGCGTAAGATTTTCGTGGAGGAGCTTCGGCAGTAATCACCTTGATATTGGCCTGTAGGGCTTGGGTTCAGTGCGGCGATGAGTTGAAAGTTGGCTGGGAAACACACTTTTGCTTTAGCGCGGGAAATAATAACTTGCCTTGATTCAAGTGGCTCACGTAATGCGTCAAGTACAGAGCGGCTAAACTCAGGCAATTCATCCAGAAATAAAATGCCATTATGGGCTAATGATATTTCACCGGGTTTAGGAAGGCTCCCTCCACCAATGAGTGCTGCCATTGACGCGCTATGGTGAGGAGCTCTAAAGGGCCTAGGAGGCCAAGGAGAAGTTAAATCGCTTGAATGGCATAGGCTATGTATAGAGGCGACTTCTAGGGCTTCCTGTGGCGTTAGGGACGGTAGTAATGTTTTTAGGCGACTTGCTAGCATCGTTTTTCCTGTGCCAGGAGGGCCTAATAACAATAAGTTGTGCCCACCACTTGCACAGATCTCTAACGCTCTTTTTCCCTGCTCTTGTCCAATAATATCGCTAATATTCCCGTCGCAAATGGGGGGCTCAGGGATTTCGGTCGGATGGAAATTACCTGATAATGTCATTTTCTCGTATAAAAAATGACAAAGTTCTAATAATGTTCCTGCAAACTTAACACTATTATCAGGTAATAAATTCAGCTCATATTGATTTTCAGATGAAAGAACGAGTTGCCTTTTTTGTGTTAATGCCGCGAGTGCGGCAGGGATAGCACCATTTACATGGCGAATATGACCAGACAAAGCGAGTTCACCGAGAAATTCATACTGATGAAGTATTTTTGTAGGCACTTGGCCTGATGACGCTAAGATAGCGATTGCTATCGCAAGATCGTAACGTCCCCCTTCTTTCGGGAGATCGGCAGGGGCTAAGTTAATCGTCATTTTTTTTGCAGGGAATTCAAAACCGCTGTTTAATAATGCGCTCCGTACTCTATCTCTCGATTCTTTTACAGCCGTTTCAGGTAAACCTACAAGTGTCAATCCAGGTAGCCCATTACTAATATGTGCTTCAACAGTAACCAGTGGCGCATTCATTCCTATCGATGCTCTTGTATACACAATTGCTAATGCCATATCTCCTCCCTTGAATAAACAGAGTAATATTCTGTTGAATAAAGAGCCGTTTCAATGGCTCTTTTTAAGGATGAGAGTGGGAAGGGAAACTTAAATGTAAAATATTTGCCACGGATTAAATTTTTGCGAAGGTGGTCGTAAAACTATTATTAATTAATATGTTATATGATATTAATTTATAGATAATAGAAATTAATTGAGAAGGAATTTTTTTAAAGATGAGGTGTAAATTAAAATTAATATCATCAATACTACGCTTGCTTGTTGGAATATCAGGCTGCGTATAATGGCTTCGCTATATGTATTTGCTGTAAATTCTATAAAACACTAGTTATTTATTCTGTTTGTTTTTTATCTATCTGATTTATATTGAAATATATTTTTTGATAATAAAAATTTAAAATAAAAGTTGTCAAAGTAATTTTAAAATGATACCTCTTTAATATAGATAACGAATAATACAGCGAAAGACAGAACCGATGAACGCATTTTTCCGAGTGATTAGCCTAATTATTATCAGCGTGGTGGTGATTATTATCCCACCGTGCGGGGCTGCACTTGGACGACGAAGGCTAAATTAGTAGCCAGATCTCACGAGAACCCCGCACCGAAAGGCGCGGGGTTTTTTTTGACGTAAAGTTTAGCAACATCATCAAACCTAAAAAAACAAAATAAATACAAATAGATAAATTAATTGGAAGACAGGAGAAAAGCATGAATGGGGCACAGTGGTTAGTTCAAGCATTGCGGACGCAGGGAGTGGAGACTGTTTTTGGCTATCCGGGAGGCGCTATCATGCCAGTGTATGACGCGCTGTATGATGGCGGGGTTGAGCATCTGTTGTGTCGCCATGAGCAAGGGGCGGTTATTGCCGCGATTGGTTATGCTCGCTCGACGTCAAAAACAGGGGTTTGTATTGCGACATCAGGGCCGGGAGCGACGAATTTAATCACTGGGTTAGCGGATGCTTTGTTAGATTCTGTGCCTGTTGTGGCTATCACGGGGCAAGTGAGTTCGGAATTTATTGGCACTGACGCTTTCCAAGAAATCGATGTTTTGGGTTTATCTCTGGCCTGTACTAAGCACAGTTTTTTAGTGGAATCCCTTGAAGACCTGCCTCGCATTGTTGCTGAAGCTTTCGCAATCGCAAATAGTGGTCGCCCAGGACCTGTACTGATTGATATTCCGAAAGATATTCAACTGCAGCAGGCAGATCTTGCGCCGTTTTTAATGCCTGTTGAACAGGATTTACCTATCCAGTCACATGAGGTTGCTGAGGCAAGAGAGTTACTCAAACAGTCGCAAAAACCAATGTTATATATCGGTGGTGGCGTTGGGATGTCAGGTGCGGTTGCCGAGCTAAGACGTTTTATTGATTACACGGGCATTCCTTCTGTGACAACTTTAAAAGGGCTAGGCGCAGTTGCACCTTCGGAGCCATATTATCTCGGAATGCTGGGGATGCATGGTACTAAGGCGGCAAACTTCGCGGTGCAGCGTTGTGATTTATTGATAGCCGTGGGCGCTCGCTTTGATGACCGTGTGACAGGTAAGTTAAATACATTCGCGCCAAATGCCAAAGTCATTCATATCGATATCGACCATGTTGAATTAGATAAATTGCGTCAAACTCACGTCGCTTTATTAGGTGATGCTAAAGCGTTATTACCTGAGTTGATGATGGAAAAAACGATTTCATCTTGGCAGGAAGAGGTACGGCAACTAAAGCATGAGTTTAGCTGGCGTTACGATCATCCCGGTGATGCTATCTACGCCCCTTTGCTGTTAAAGCAACTGTCTGATCGTATGAAGGCAAATACGGTTATCACGACAGATGTTGGGCAGCATCAAATGTGGTCGGCCCAACATATCGCGGTTGATGCACCTGAAGATTTTATTACTTCTAGTGGTTTGGGAACCATGGGCTTTGGTATTCCAGCCGCGATTGGCGCACAAGTGGCTCGTCCGGAAGACACTGTGGTTTGTGTCTCTGGAGATGGTTCTTTCATGATGAATGTACAAGAGCTTGGCACCATTAAACGTAAACAACTACCCGTTAAAATTTTATTGTTAGATAACCAGCGGTTAGGCATGGTTCGTCAGTGGCAAGAGCTGTTTTTTGAACAGCGTTATAGCGAAACGATTTTAACCGATAACCCTGATTTTGTGGCTTTGGCTCGGGCTTTTGATATCCCAGGGCGACGCATTACCTCAAAATCTGAAGTTGACGCAGCGCTTGATGAGTTACTCAACAGTGAAGGCGCTTATCTGTTACAGGTCTCAATAAATGAATTAGAAAACGTCTGGCCGTTGGTTCCACCAGGGGCGAGCAATGAAAAAATGATGGAGAAACCGTTATGATGCAACATCAACTCGCAATACTGGCCCGTTTCCGTCCTGAGGTTTTAGAGCGTATATTACGGGTGACTCGCCATCGTGGATTCCAAATCAGTTCGATGACTATGGATCATATGCCGGATGGTGATAATGTAAATATCGAAATGACCGTGAACAGCCAGCGTCCATTAGCTCAGTTATATGCTCAGTTAACTAAGCTGTCTGATGTTTCGGAAGTTGAAATAAGAGAACAAGAATCACGACTATTACGCACACAAAGTGCAATGTAAGGAATAAATAAAATGACTAAGAAAGCTGACTATATTTGGTTTAACGGTGAAATGACGCCATGGGCCGATGCAAAAGTACACGTTATGTCTCATGCTTTGCATTATGGTACATCGGTATTTGAAGGCGTCCGTTGCTATGATTCTCACAAGGGGCCTGTTGTTTTCCGCCATCGTGAGCACATGCAGCGTTTGCGTGATTCTGCAAAAATCTACCGTATGCCTGTCAGCTATAGCGTTGATGAGCTGATGGAAGCATGCCGTGAAACGTTACGTAAAAATAACTTAGTCAGTGCCTATATTCGTCCATTAGTCTTTATTGGTGATGTTGGTATGGGGGTTAATCCTCCAGATGGTTATAAAACAGATGTCATCATGGCGGCTTTCCCATGGGGAGCCTATTTAGGCGAAGAAGCTTTAGATCAAGGAATTGATGCTATGGTTTCCTCATGGAACCGCGTTGCAGCAAATACCATTCCTACTGGAGCAAAAGCGGGTGGTAACTATTTATCGTCGCTACTTGTTGGCAGTGAAGCACGTCGTCATGGCTATCAAGAGGGAATTGCATTAGATGTTAATGGTTATTTATCTGAAGGGGCTGGTGAAAATATTTTTGAAGTGAAAGATGGCATTTTATTTACACCACCATTCACATCTTCTGCACTGCCGGGGATCACTCGTGATGCGATTTTAACGTTAGCGAAGGATATGGGCATTGAAGTTCGTGAACAAACCTTATCACGTGAGTCTTTATACCTTGCTGATGAAGTGTTTATGACCGGAACCGCAGCTGAAATCACGCCAGTACGTAGTGTGGATGGCATTCAAGTGGGTATTGGTCGCTGTGGCCCTATGACCAAAAAGATCCAGCAAGCCTTCTTTGGTTTGTTTGATGGTACAACAGAAGATAAATGGGGTTGGTTAGATCCAGTTAACCCTTAATAACAAATACAGACAGATTTACAGGCGGTCGTTCCCCGCCTGTTTTAAAACACGGGAGTAAAGATATGCCGAAGTACCGTTCAGCAACCACCACCCATGGCCGTAATATGGCAGGCGCACGTGCATTATGGCGTGCCACCGGTATGACCGATGCTGATTTTGGAAAACCGATTATCGCAGTTGTTAACTCATTTACACAATTTGTACCGGGCCATGTGCATTTGCGTGACCTTGGCAAACTTGTCGCTGAGCAGATCGAAGCGGCAGGGGGTGTCGCTAAAGAGTTTAATACAATCGCTGTCGATGATGGCATTGCAATGGGGCATGGCGGGATGCTTTATTCCTTACCTTCCCGTGAGTTAATTGCAGATTCAGTCGAATATATGGTGAATGCACACTGTGCAGATGCCATGGTATGTATCTCTAACTGTGACAAAATCACACCGGGTATGTTAATGGCATCATTACGCCTAAATATCCCTGTTATTTTTGTTTCAGGTGGTCCTATGGAAGCTGGGAAAACCAAGCTTTCAGATCAAATTATCAAGTTAGACTTAGTGGATGCGATGATCCAAGGCGCGAACCCTAATGTAAGCGATGCGGACAGCGAACAAATTGAACGCTCTGCTTGCCCAACATGCGGCTCTTGCTCAGGTATGTTTACCGCTAACTCAATGAACTGTTTAACCGAAGCATTAGGGTTATCGCAACCAGGAAATGGGTCATTACTTGCGACCCATGCTGACCGTAAAGCGTTATTCATCAATGCTGGTAAGCGTATTGTTGAATTAACTAAGCGCTATTATGAGCAAGATGATGAAAGTGCATTGCCGCGTAATATCGCTAATAAATCCGCTTTTGAAAATGCGATGACATTGGATATTGCGATGGGGGGGTCAACCAATACGGTTTTACACCTGTTAGCAGCGGCTCAAGAAGCCGATGTTGATTTCACAATGGCAGATATTGACCGTTTGTCACGCAAAGTTCCGCATTTATGTAAAGTTGCGCCGAGCACCCAAAAATATCATATGGAAGATGTTCATCGTGCTGGTGGTGTTATTGGTATTTTAGGTGAGTTAAGCCGAGCAGGCCTGCTACAGCATAATGTTAAAAATATTTTAGGCCTGACACTTAAGCAGACACTTGAGCAATATGATGTGATGTTGACGCAAGATGAAGCCGTTAAGTCGATGTTTTCAGCGGGGCCTGCGGGTATTCGAACAACACAAGCCTTTTCGCAAAACTGTCGCTGGCCTTCTCTCGATACTGACCGTGAAAATGGCTGTATCCGTAATATAGAGCACGCCTACAGTTTAGATGGGGGCTTAGCGGTACTTGCGGGGAACATCGCGGAAGATGGCTGTATTGTGAAAACCGCAGGTGTTGATGAAGGTAGTTTAACTTTCCGTGGGCCTGCGAAGGTTTATGAAAGCCAAGATGATGCTGTAGAAGCCATTTTAGGCGGTAAGGTTGTTGAAGGGGATGTGGTTGTTATTCGCTATGAAGGCCCGAAAGGTGGCCCAGGCATGCAAGAAATGTTGTACCCAACCTCATACCTTAAATCAATGGGATTAGGGAAAACCTGTGCGCTCATTACAGATGGCCGCTTCTCAGGAGGAAGCTCCGGGTTATCCATTGGTCATATTTCACCTGAAGCCGCTAGTGGTGGATTGTTGGCATTGGTACAAGATGGCGACATTATTGATATCGATATTCCAAAGAGAACGATAGCACTTGATGTTGATGATAATGAGCTGAATAAACGCCGAGAAGCGGAATTGGCGCGTGGTGATAAAGCGTATACGCCACGTAATCGTCAGCGTGAGGTCTCTTTTGCATTGCGTGCCTACGCATCTCTTGCAACGAGTGCAGATAAGGGCGCTGTACGCGATAAATCTAAGCTGGGAGGCTAATGACGGTGGCTGCTGCAAAACCATTACCCTCTGCACCTACGGGTGCTGATTATTTAAAAGCGGCGCTCAGTGCGCCGGTTTATGAAGTGGCTCAGGTCACCCCATTGCAAGAGATGAGAAAAGTGTCTGCTCGCATGGGAAATACGATTTTAGTTAAACGTGAAGATAGGCAGCCTGTTCATAGCTTTAAGTTGCGTGGTGCTTACGCCATGATTGCTGGATTGACCGATGAACAAAAAGCGAAAGGTGTGGTTACCGCTTCTGCGGGGAACCATGCACAAGGCGTTGCATTATCGGCCAGTCGTGTTGGCGTGAAAGCAAAGATTGTCATGCCTGTGGCAACCGCAGATATTAAGGTCGACGCGGTACGTAATTTCGGTGGTGAAGCCATTTTGCATGGGGCAAATTTTGATGAAGCGAAAGCCAAAGCCATCGAAATGGCGACAAATGAGGGGTACACCTTTGTTCCCCCTTTTGATCACCCTTCTGTGATTGCAGGGCAAGCCACAATAGCATTGGAGTTGTTACAGCAAGATGCGCATCTTGATCGCATTTTTGTCCCCGTCGGTGGTGGTGGCCTGATTGCTGGCGTAGCGGTTCTGATCAAGCAATTGATGCCTGAGATTAAAATTATCGGCGTTGAAGCCGAAGACGCGGCATGTTTGAAAGCCGCATTGGCAGCGGGGCATCCGGTTGACTTGCCTCGAGTTGGCTTATTTGCTGAAGGCGTTGCGGTGAAGCGTATTGGCGATGAAACATTCCGTCTTTGCCAAAAATATGTGGATGATGTGATCACCGTAGACAGTGACGCGATTTGTGCGGCGTTGAAAGATATTTTTGAGGATGTGCGTGCGATTGCTGAGCCATCTGGAGCATTAGCACTAGCAGGCTTAAAAAAATATGTGCAACTGCACAACATTAAAGGCGAGCGTCTTGCACATGTTTTATCCGGTGCAAATATGAATTTCCATGGCCTGCGTTATGTTTCAGAGCGATGCGAAATTGGTGAGCAACGGGAGGCACTTCTTGCGGTCACGATCCCTGAACAAAAAGGCAGCTTTTTGCGTTTCTGCCAGTTATTAGGCCATCGTGCAGTCACGGAGTTTAATTATCGTTATACCGATGCAGATCCTGACCGTGCTTGTATCTTTGTGGGGGTGAGGTTAAGCGGTGGCGAAAACGAACGAAGTGAAATTATTCAAGAGTTGCAACAACATGGCTATGAAGTTGCCGACCTATCCGATGATGAAATGGCGAAATTACATGTACGTTATATGATTGGTGGTCGACCATCGAAGCCATTGGAGGAGCGCCTTTATAGTTTTGAGTTCCCAGAATCACCGGGGGCATTGTTAAAATTCTTAGAGACTCTGGGGACGTATTGGAATATTACACTGTTCCATTATCGTAGCCATGGCACTGATTATGGTCGTGTGTTAGCGGCGTTTGAGTTATCAGGTCCTGAGGTGCGTTTCGATAGGCACCTTGATGCGCTAGGTTATGAATATCATGATGAAACAGGGAACCCGTCATTTAGGTTCTTTTTAGCCCCCCAAAGCTCACCGCAAACATTAGATTGAGTGGTCGGGCAACAATTGCCAAAATGATTTGATGAGTGGTTCACTTAGGCGTTTGCTAAGCGAGCAAACGCCTAGCTCAAAGGGTTCAACCAGCGAAATATTGTCGAGTTGTAATATACGGCTGCGAACTGGCTCAGGGCTGTTATCAACAACGACGCTTGGTATCAAGGCAATACCACAGCCGAGTGCGACCATTGACACGATAGCTTCATGGCCTGAGACAGTTGCATAGATCACGGGATTATTGATGTGATGACGGCGAAACCAGAGTTCGATACGTTTTCGTGATGGTCCGTGTTCAGGCAGAATAAACGGGATCGCATTCCAGTCGGGCTGCTCTTCGGTAGCCATGGTTCGAACAGCACAAGGTAGTGCGGGGGCGATCAGTACCAATGGGATTTCACCAATTTTAGTAAACCTTACATTATCAGGAAGGCGTTCTGGTTTACCTGCGATCCCAAGGTCAGCTTCCTTGGTTTCTACTTTGTCGACAGCATCGGCCGCATCACCAGTGGTGAGTTTTATTTCTACCAGTGGATGCAGTGCGCGGAATTTATCCAGAATTTGTGGCAAGTGGCTATACGCGGCAGTGACAGAGCAAAAAAGGCGCAGTTCACCCGTAAGAGAAGGGCTTTGCTGGTTAAGGACATGCTGGAGTTGTTGATATTGTAATAAGGTTTGTTGAGCAAATTGTTTAAGGTGCTCACCCGCTTGGGTCAGTTTTACCGACCGATTATCACGAATAAAAAGTGGATGCCCTAGCTGCTCTTCTAAGCGTTGAATTTGCCGCGATAAAGTGGATGGACTGACATACATCGCCTTAGAGGTTCGACCAAAATGGCAACTTTCTGCTAAATGAAGAAATAGCTTTAAATCACGGATATCCATTTTTGTTTCAGCCTTAAGTTAAGTCAAAAGAGCGTTGCATAATATGCAACATTGTATTGTTAATATATCAATTTAAGCAATGCGAATCATCGCATATAGTAAAACCATAAACGCTAAATAGAAAAGCGACAGGCAGATGCCTGAAATAACGAACACAACAGAACAACGGAGTAAGACAATGGCGAATTATTTTAATACTTTGAATCTGCGTCAGCAGTTAGAGCAGTTAGGCAAATGTCGTTTCATGAAGCGCGAAGAGTTCGCGGATGAAGCAGGATACCTGAAAGGTAAAAAAATCGTCATCGTCGGTTGTGGTGCTCAAGGTTTAAACCAAGGCCTAAATATGCGTGATTCAGGTCTGGATATTGCTTACGCATTACGTGCTGAAGCGATCGCTGAAAAACGTGCATCATGGCGTAAAGCGACAGAAAACGGTTTTAAAGTCGGTACTTATGAAGAATTGATCCCTGAAGCGGATTTGGTCATTAACTTAACGCCAGACAAGCAGCACTCAGCGGTCGTTCGCGCTGTTCAGCCAATGATGAAGCAAGGCGCTGCATTAGGTTACTCGCACGGCTTTAACATTGTTGAAGTAGGTGAAGAGATCCGTAAAGATATTACTGTTGTGATGGTTGCTCCAAAGTGCCCAGGTACTGAGGTTCGCGAAGAGTATAAACGTGGTTTCGGTGTGCCAACGCTGATTGCTGTTCACCCTGAAAATGACCCTAAAGGTGAAGGTCTGGCTATTGCGAAAGCATGGGCTGCGGCAACTGGTGGACATCGTGCTGGTGTACTGGAGTCATCATTCGTTGCAGAAGTTAAATCTGACTTGATGGGTGAACAAACCATCCTGTGTGGTATGTTGCAAGCGGGCGCTCTGCTTTGTTATGACAAGATGGTTGCTGATGGTGTTGAGCCAGGCTATGCCGGTAAATTAATCCAATTCGGTTGGGAAACAATTACCGAAGCATTGAAGCAAGGTGGTATCACGCTGATGATGGATCGTCTGTCAAACCCTGCGAAATTGCGCGCATTTGCACTGTCTGAGCAACTGAAAACAATCATGGCTCCTTTGTTCCAAAAACATATGGATGACATTATTTCTGGTAAATTCTCAGAAACCATGATGGCTGACTGGGCAAATGATGATAAGAATTTGCTGGCTTGGCGTGAAGAAACCGGTAAAACACCATTTGAAAACTACCCTGAATATGAAGGAAAAATCGCTGAGCAAGAGTATTTTGACCACGGTGTTTTGTTAGTTGCAATGGTTAAAGCTGGGGTTGAGTTGGCGTTTGATACTATGCTGGAAGCTGGGATCCTTGAGGAATCCGCTTATTACGAGTCACTGCACGAGCTGCCACTGATAGCCAATACTATCGCTCGTAAACGCCTGTATGAAATGAACGTGGTTATTTCAGATACGGCGGAATATGGTAACTACCTGTTCTCGTTCGCGGCTGTGCCAATGTTGAAAGACTTTATGAGCAAACTGCAAGCGGGAGATTTGGCGAAACCTGTTGCTGATAATGGCACCGATAATGCACAACTGCGTGATGTTAATGAAGCTATCCGTAACCACCCAATTGAGAAAATCGGTAAGACGCTGCGTGGATATATGACAGATATGAAACGCATTTCAGTGGGTGGCTAACTTTTCGTCACACTAGCACTATTCGCCGTTTTCCTTTAACGCGAATAGTTTAGAAAAATATATTAGATATAAAATAATATCGTATTGAAAACCGTGTTGTTCTGAATGACACGGTTTTTTTGTTTTTCAGACTCGACCGTCACAGATAGAAATATGCAGTTAAATGGATACATGATGGTTTAGCCGTTTTTATGCGCCGAGTGCTTTCTGCTACAATCGACAACAATCTGTCTTTTTGAAAATAACCTGATCTAGAGAAACCATGCGATTAAATCCAAGCCAGCAGCAGGCTGTTGAATTTGTGGATGGCCCATGCCTTGTATTGGCTGGTGCCGGCTCGGGAAAAACCCGAGTGATAACGAATAAAATAGCACACCTGATCCGCCAATGTGGCTATCAACCACGTCAAATTGCGGCGGTCACCTTTACCAATAAAGCCGCTCGTGAAATGAAAGAGCGTGTCGCACAAACATTGGGGCGGAAAGAAGCTCGAGGGTTAATTATCTCTACATTTCATACCTTGGGCTTGGAGATCATTAAACGTGAATATAAGGCGTTAGGTATTAAGGCTAATTTTTCTCTGTTTGATGATCAGGACCAAATGGCATTGCTCAAAGAGCTCACTTTTGATCTGCTAGAGGAAGATAAAGATCTTTTGCAGCAACTGATCTCATCGATCTCGAATTGGAAAAATGATCTGTTAGCACCAGAGCAGGTGTTGGCGAAAGTGAGAAGTGAGAAAGAGCATCGTTTTGCAGAGTGTTATCGTCGTTACGAATTGCATTTAAAAAGCTGTAACGTATTGGATTTCGATGATTTGATCAGTAAGCCGACCTTACTTTTATCCCATAACGAAGAGGTGCGGGAGCGTTGGCAACAAAAAATTCGCTATTTGCTGGTGGATGAGTATCAGGATACCAATACAAGCCAATATCAATTGGTTAAATTGCTGGTGGGTCAGCGTGCGCGGTTTACGGTAGTTGGCGATGATGACCAATCTATCTACTCTTGGCGTGGTGCTCGCCCACAAAACTTAGTGCTATTGAGTCAGGATTTTCCAAAGTTAAATGTGATTAAGTTGGAGCAAAACTATCGTTCATCGGAGCGCATACTAAAAGCAGCCAATATTTTGATTGCAAATAACCCCCACGTATTTGAGAAAAAATTATTTTCGACACTAGGTTATGGAGCACCACTTAAGGTTATTACGGCCAATAATGAAGATCATGAAGCTGAAAGAGTTATCGGTGAATTGATAGCGCATCACTTTATTAATAAAACACAATATAAAGATTATGCCATTTTGTATCGCGGTAACCATCAATCGCGTATCTTTGAAAAAATGTTGATGCAAAACCGCATTCCTTACCGTATTTCAGGGGGAACATCATTCTTTTCTCGCCCAGAAATCAAAGATTTATTAGCGTATTTGCGAGTAATCACTAACCCTGAAGATGACAGTGCTTTTTTGCGCATTGTAAATACGCCACGCCGTGAAATTGGGCCAAAAACGATCCAAAAATTAGGTGAATGGGCTAATCAACGCGGTAAAAGTTTATATCAAGCTAGTTTTGATTTAGGACTGGAGCAAACATTAACAGGCAAAGGATTAACCGCGCTACAGCAGTTCACACGTTGGATGGAGAAAATTGTTCAACAGTCTGAGCGTGAGCCATTATTGGCCGTGCGTGATTTACTGCGTGAAATGGACTATGAAAGTTGGCTCTATGAAACTTCGGCAAGTACGAAAGCTGCTGAGATGCGAATGAAAAACGTCAATCAGTTGTTTACATGGATGAGTGAAATGATTGAAGGTGACGACTTGAATGATCCTATGTCGTTAGATCAGGTTGTAACGCGTTTTACGCTGCGCGATATGATGGAGCGCGGTGAAGATGATGAAGAATCAGATCAAGTGCAATTAATGACATTACACGCATCTAAAGGGCTGGAGTTCCCTTATGTGTTTTTAGTAGGGATGGAAGAGGGGTTGTTACCGCATCAAAGTAGTATTGATGAGGATAACATCGATGAAGAGCGGCGGTTAGCTTATGTTGGAATAACACGGGCACAAAAAGAGCTATTTTTTAGCCATTGCCGTGAACGTCGACAATACGGTGAATTAATCCGCCCTGAGCTAAGTCGCTTTTTATTAGAATTGCCGCAAGATGATTTAGAGTGGGAACAGCAACGAAAAGTGGTGACCGCGGAAGAGCGGATGCAAAAAGGACAATCTGCACTCGCTGATATTAAGGCTCGTTTAGGATTAAATAAGAAAAGCTAGCAGAAATGACCCCTCACATTCACTGTAACGAATGTGAGGGGGAAAATTAATTGTTGGAGCTATTACGCTCTTCAAGTTTCAAAGGCCAGTTAACATAACCTTGCCACTGAACTTCTTGTTGCAAGTTTTCTGCTCGTAATGGATGCTCTGCGAGCCAGCGGTAAGGCAATACAATCGTCAGAGAATGGGTCTCTGCATGAAGTCGTAATGCTGGCAATGTATCATCTCGCCGACGGCTTGCAAAAAGAATAGCTAATCGCAACAGGCGACATAAATGATAAGCTTGTTGCATGGGTAAAGCATTTTGTTGACTGAGTGTGGCTAGATCAACAGGCCCGTGTTGATTGCGGAGTAATGCAGCCAGTAAGCGCTTTTGTGCAGGAGTAAAGCCAGGAAGGTCAAGGTTAGTGATAAGGTAACTGGCATGCTCCGGCCCTTTGCGGAAGTCAACGCTTAAACCGATTTCATGCAAAGCACAGGCACTTGATAACAAATCACGGCAGCGTAGGTCTAGCTGCCAATTTTTAGAGACCTGTAAAAAGAAATGCTCTGCTAATTGGCTAACGCGGGCAGCTTGCTCGATATCGACTTGAAAGCGACGCTGAATAATACGCAAGGTACGAGCGCGAATATCTTGCTCAATGGGTAATTCAAGCATGCCGTAAACTAACCCTTCACGCAATGCACCACCCGCTAAAGTCATATTATCAATCGATAAAGCTTTAAAAATAGCGATGAGGATAGACAGACCGCTTGGGAATACCAGCGCTCGCTCAAAGGTGAGCCCTTCAATTTCTAACTCTTCAAGCTTGTGGCATTGAATGGCTTTATATTTAAGCTGTTGTAGCTTATCTAAGGTGATCAGCTCATCCATGCCTTGCGCGATCATGATTTCTTGGATGGCTTGAACGGTGCCTGATGCACCAACACAAATTTTCCAACCATGATTTTTTAAGGTATCCGCAATAGGGGCAATCACCGCGTGGGCGGCTAACTCCGCTTGAGTAAAATTCTCCTCGGTGAGTGTGCGATCACTAAAATATTTTTCTAGCCAAGTGACGCAACCCATTTCAAGGCTAAATAGCTGAGTGGCTTTGGCACCGATACCTGTAACCAGCTCGGTACTACCTCCCCCAATATCAACGACTAAACGCTGATCGGGGCCTCCGGTTGTGTGAGCAACGCCTTGGTAAATTAAGCGCGCCTCTTCTTCTCCTTGAATAACTTTGACGGTATTACCTAGAATTTCACTGGCTTTTTGCACAAAAACATCGGCATTTTTAGCCAGCCGCAATGTTGCAGTCGCGACGACACGGATTTGAGCGCTAGGGATATCTTGTAAGTGCTCTGAAAAGAGCCTCAAACATTGCCAACCGCGCTCCATAGCTTGTTCTGACAGCATATTATTGCCATCTAAACCAGCGGCTAGGCGCACTTTGCGTTTTACTCTCGAAATAATTTGAATACTGCCTGCAACTTCACGAACGATCAGCATATGAAAACTGTTCGAACCTAAATCAATTGCTGCATAGAGAGAAGAAGATTTCAGCATATCGTTATTACTCAGCCTGAACGTTTATGGTTGTTACGTGGGCCATTATGGCGACGTGGCGAATTTGAATTGCGACGAGGCCCTCCTGGACGCGGACGATGGCGGCGTTTCGGAGCAGGAAGGTCAGTTAATAACGCTTCGCTGTTGTACTTACTCACTGGAATCGAATGTTGAATGTACTCTTCGATGGCGGGTAGATTCAAAGCGTACTCTTCACAAGCAAGGCTGATTGAATGACCACTTTCGCCTGCACGACCAGTACGACCAATGCGGTGTACATAGTCTTCACAATCATCAGGTAAGTCATAGTTAAAGACATGGGTAACAGAAGGAATATGTAACCCGCGAGCAGCGACATCGGTCGCAACTAAAATATCGAGATTACCTTGAGTAAACTCTTCTAAAATACGCAGTCGTTTCTTCTGAGCAACATCTCCGGTGAGTAGCCCTACACGATGACCGTCAGCCGCAAGGTGTGCCCAAATCTCATCGCAACGATGTTTGGTATTGGCAAAAATAATACAACGCTCTGGCCACTCTTCTTCAAGCAACGTTTGCAATAAGCGCATTTTCTCTTCATTTGAAGGATAAAACAGCTCTTCTTTAATACGGTGACCCGTTTTTTGTAACGGCTCGACTTCAATATATTCAGGGCTATTCATCTGTTCAAAAGCAAGTTCTCTGACACGGTAAGAGAGCGTAGCTGAAAAGAGTAGGTTTAACCTTTCGGTTACCGCAGGCATGCGACGGAATAACCAACGAATATCTTTAATAAAGCCCAGATCGTACATGCGATCAGCTTCATCTAGAACAACCACTTGTACGGCATTTAAGTCAATATGACCTTGTTTTGCATAGTCAATTAAACGTCCCGTTGTGCCGATAAGAATATCAACACCATTTTGTAGCACCTTTAATTGCTCATCATAGCCATCACCGCCATAGGCTAACCCCATTTTTAGACCCGTATACTCAGCAAGCTCTTTTGCATCTGAGTAGATTTGCACTGCCAGTTCACGGGTGGGTGCCATAATCAGCGCTCGGGGCTGATTGACTTTTTTACCCTCAATCGAAGGGTGAGTTAGTAAATAATGAAATGTAGACGTTAAAAATGCTAACGTTTTACCCGTTCCTGTTTGCGCTTGCCCCGCAACATCTTTGCCTTCGACAGTGAAAGGCAGGGTAGACGCCTGTATAGGCGTGCAAAAATTGAAGCCTTTTTTATTTAGGGCCTCAATGACTTTGGGGTGTAAGGCGAAGTCGGAAAACTTCTTTTCTGTCAAGTGTGCTTTACTCATAGTGTGGTAGAATATCAGTTAACGGTTGGTTTACGAAAGTGTATCTTTTGAAATAAAGCATACTGCTGCCAATTAATGTTACACTAAGACTGCAAAAATGATCCATTGGAGTACAACATGAGCGACAAAATTATTCATATAACTGATGCAAGCTTTGAGAGCGAAGTCTTAAACGCCTCGTCACCTGTTCTCGTCGATTTCTGGGCTGCATGGTGTGGTCCTTGTAAAATGATTGCGCCTATTCTTGATGAAGTTGTTGAAGAATATACAGGCAAACTGACCATCGCAAAACTGAATATTGATGATAACCCAGCTACTGCACCAAAATATGGTATCCGTGGTATCCCTACGCTCCTATTATTCAAAAATGGCAATGTCGTAGCAACAAAAGTGGGCATCTTCTCTAAAATTCAGTTAAAAGAATTTTTGGACGAAAATCTGTAAGTTATAGTTGTTGTTTAAGGTAAAACGTTTAGCGGTACATCTATTTTATAGGGCGCACCGCTAGACGTCCTCAATGAAGCATGGTAAGTTATCGGCAATCCCCATATTGCACCCGAAAGAATTACTTTATAATCCGTTGCTCTTATCATAAATATCTGGTTTGTCAGTTCAGTTGTGGTTCATATATTGTGATCTAGGGCTGATAATGTGTTGATTTCTGGAATTATCAATTTGAAAATTGAGTTGTCGCGCTAGCCGCATTCAATCATTTCATTCGTGGTAAATTGACAATATCAATTCAAGATAGATATGGATTAGCCGTATGAAGGCGTTCTAGTTAGGGATGGGTTTCAGGGCATGAGTTTTGCGTTTTAGTGCTTTGAAAGCTGTAAATTTGCGATATTGGGATAGATGTTGCCTTAAATGCACAAAAAACTATTGCTAATATTGTTTGTGTTTCTAATAATAAGCCGCACATCATTCCGATGAATCGCCGCGATATGTTAGCGCAGTCTTAGCAATAACAAGCGCAAGAATTTTTACGCGTTGTTGAGCCGTTGATGTTTGTAACTATCAACAGGGCGTTATAAAGTTAAACTGGCACTTATATAGCTTATATATAGTTGTCTTCAATTTACGTTCATAGTTCGAGAATTACCCCGAGTTAAAGAACCCACCATTATGAATCTTACCGAATTAAAAAATACGCCAGTATCAGAATTGATTACATTAGGCGAAAACATGGGGCTAGAAAACTTAGCCCGTATGAGAAAGCAGGATATTATCTTCTCGATTTTGAAGCAGCATGCTAAAAGCGGGGAGGATATCTTCGGCGATGGCGTTCTGGAAATATTGCAGGATGGATTTGGTTTCCTCCGTTCAGCAGACAGTTCCTACCTCGCAGGCCCCGATGATATCTACGTTTCTCCCAGCCAAATTCGCCGCTTCAACCTTCGCACAGGCGATACAATTTCAGGAAAAATCCGTCCTCCTAAAGAAGGTGAACGCTATTTTGCCCTATTGAAAGTTAATGAAGTTAACTTTGATAAACCTGAAAATGCCCGCAGCAAAATTCTCTTTGAAAACTTAACCCCATTACATGCTAACAATCGTCTTCGTATGGAACGTGGAAACGGTTCTACAGAAGATTTAACCGCGCGTGTTTTGGATTTAGCTGCGCCTATCGGCCGTGGGCAACGTGGTTTGATCGTTGCTCCACCAAAAGCAGGTAAAACCATGTTGCTGCAAAATATCGCGGCTAACATTGCACATAACTACCCTGATTGTGTTTTGATGGTTCTGCTTATTGATGAGCGTCCAGAAGAAGTTACCGAAATGCAACGCCTAGTTAAAGGTGAAGTAATCGCTTCAACGTTTGATGAGCCAGCAGCACGTCACGTTCAAGTCGCCGAAATGGTGATTGAAAAAGCTAAACGCTTAGTTGAACATAAAAAAGACGTTATCATTTTACTTGATTCTATTACTCGTCTTGCGCGAGCGTATAACACTGTTGTTCCTTCATCAGGTAAAGTCTTAACAGGTGGTGTGGATGCGAATGCGTTACACCGTCCGAAGCGTTTCTTTGGTGCAGCACGTAACGTTGAAGAAGGTGGTAGTTTAACCATTATTGCAACAGCGCTCGTCGACACAGGCTCCAAAATGGACGAAGTGATTTACGAAGAGTTTAAAGGTACAGGTAACATGGAACTACACCTGTCTCGTAAGATCGCTGAAAAACGTGTTTTCCCTGCGATTGACTATAACCGTTCAGGTACACGTAAAGAAGAGCTGTTAACTTCACAAGATGAATTACAAAAAATGTGGATTTTACGTAAGATCATTCATCCTATGGGTGAGATCGATGCAATGGAATTCCTCATTAGTAAATTAGCAATGACGAAAACGAACGAAGAATTTTTCGACTTTATGAAAAGAGCATAATTGCTAACTTCCTAATTGTTAAATTTAAAAAGCGCTGTCAATTTTTGACAGCGCTTTTTTATTTTTTTACTGATTTTTCTGATGAATATCGAAATTATTTCTTATTATATAGCTCTGTTATTTATTTGTTATGTAAATTAAATTTAAGTTATGTTTTTATATAAATTCAACTTACTCACCATTGGATGATAACAATTTATAATATTGAGATGCCATTCACGGTAATAGAATAGTAATTATATAAAAAATAGTACTTTTTATATTGGATTTTTGTCGCTACAAAATGGAAAATCAATTTGTTGGATGAAATAGATTTATTGTTTTATTCAAAGTTTGACTGTTTTAAGTTAATACATGTATTTCATGTATTTATTTAATGACGATATCATTTACGTAATGGCATTTTCTGATTGGTTGGGAAAGGTTCATTTATTAAACGAAAAACAGCCTAAAATTATAATCATAGAGAAGCATTGTTCTTTATGGCATGCATCTTGCTTTCATTAAGTATAAAATCCGTTAATAAGACATGATTGAACAAAAGCTACACTAATAACAACTAGGTAAGCCTTTATAGGGTTATTGTGATAGTTATTGAAGACTCGTCTTATGGAACTTATCTCTTTTGAGATGATAATACCTTAGCTGCCTGTTATTGAGGCAATATAAGCTAAGGCATTGTGGTTTTAGGTTGGTTAGATAAAAAATAAGAGAGTTGACTCGTGGACACCGCACAATTTATTGCTAGTCTTTTTTACGTTTTTTTGTTCACGTTAGTGTTTATTTTTATCGCTCGAGTTGTGGCAACGAAGATCGGGCTGGTTGATAAACCTAACTTCAGAAAAAAACACGTAGGTCTGGTCCCTTTAGTTGGGGGGATAACGGTCTTTTTTGGTATCTGCTTCGCGTTTGTTATTACAGAAGAATATATACCCCATAAATGGTTATATTTAATCTGTGCAGGCTTATTGGTATTGATTGGTGCGTTAGATGACCGGTTTGATATCAGTGTTAAGTTAAGAGCAGGTGTACAAGCCGTAGTCGCTGTCGTCATGATGACCGTGGCTGACTTAAAACTAGAGTCATTAGGTCATGCGTTTGGGCCATGGGAGTTAGTGCTTGGGCCATTTGGTTATATCGTGACACTGTTTGCTGTTTGGGCAGCTATTAATGCGTTCAACATGGTTGATGGTATTGATGGGTTACTCGGTGGGCTATCTTGTGTCTCTTTCGGTGCATTAGGCTTTTTGTTATATCAAAATGGCAATTATGGATTAGCATTTTGGTGTTTTGCCTTTATTGCAGCTATCCTTCCTTATATCTTCCTAAATTTAGGTGTACTAGGTCGTCGTTTTAAAGTCTTTATGGGTGATGCGGGAAGCACACTGATTGGTTTTACAATTATTTGGATCCTAGTCGAATCAACTCAGGAAGCAGGGCGTCCAATCAACCCTGTGACAGCATTATGGATTATTGCGATCCCATTGATGGATATGGTGGCGATTATGTACCGTCGTATCCGTAAAGGTATGAGTCCATTTTCACCTGACCGTCAGCACATTCATCACTTGATTATGCGTTCAGGTTTTAGCCCAAGAGGGGCTTTTGTTCTGATTACACTGGCAGCAGCCATTTTGGCATGTATAGGAATTATTGGTGAACGCTTAACATTTGTGCCTGAATGGGTCATGTTGGCATTGTTTTTGCTTGTATTCTTTATGTATGGTTACTGCATCAAACGGGCATGGAAAGTAGCTCGTTTTATTAAGCGCGTCAGACGTCGTATGCGTAGAGGTGGTGCAGTACGGTAACGACAAACGGAAATAATAGAGGTTCTGTGCAGTGAAAAACTCAGAAACGCAACCTAATCAGTATCAGCCGCCGATAGAACCGGAATTGGATATCCGTGGTTTATGCCGCTCTTTGTGGCAAGGTAAAATTTGGATCGTGGCATTTGCGGTGATTTTCGCCGCTATTGCGTTGGGTGCATCCTATTTTATGCAGCAAAAATGGAGTTCAACCGCGATCACAGACCTGCCAACCGTGAACAATTTGGGTAGTTATTATTCGCAACAACAGTTTTTACGAAACCTGGATTCCCGTATTAACTCGACGGGTCAAGAAGGGCAATTGCCAACGATTGCGAATGAGGCTTACCAAGAGTTTATTAAGCAAGTGGGTTCTTATGATACCCGTCGTCAGTTTTGGTTAACGACGGATTATTATAAGCAGCGTTTAGAGAATGACCCTAAAGCAGATGCGGCGTTATTGGATGAATTGATTAACAATATTGAATTCACGCCTGCGGATAATCTAAAAAATCTCACTGATAGCATTAAGTTGATTGCGGAAACGTCCACGGATGCTAATCAGCTTTTACGTGAGTACATACAGTTTGCTAACCAACGTGCAACAGCCAACTTGAATGATGAAATTAAGGGAACGTGGGCAACGAAAATGCAATCAATGAAAGCGTTAGTGAAACGCGAAGATATGGTTGCTCAAGCTGCTTATGAAAGACGCTTAAATTTACTCGAACAAGCATTGAAAGTTGCGCAAAAGCAGGGAATTTCGCGTAATCAAAGCTCGGCACCAGTTGATGAAATTCCTGATTCTAAAATGTTCCTATTAGGGGTTCCATTACTTGAAGCTCAGATTGAAACATTAAAAGCGACAGGCCCTGATCACGACACTGATTATGACCAAAACATCGCAATGTTATCTACACTGAGTGTTGGCCCCACTCTCCAAGACAGTTTTCAGGCTTATCGCTATTTGAGAACACCTGAAGACCCCGTCAAACGTGACAGCCCACGTAGAGCCTTTATGATGGTTCTATGGGGAGCTATCGGTGCATTGGTTGGTGCTGGTGTGGTACTTGCACGCCGTCGCCCGTCCTGATTTTGAATAGGTGGCTGTCGATGATGTCAGCCACTGTGTAATGTCATTATAAATAAAAGCAGCTAACTGCATTAGATAAATATAAGAGAGTCACTGTGAAAGTATTGACTGTATTCGGCACTCGACCAGAAGCCATTAAGATGGCACCGTTGGTTCATGCACTTGCTAAGGATGCGGCTTTTGAAGCCAAAGTCTGTGTGACGGCCCAGCACCGAGAAATGCTCGATCAGGTACTGAAGCTATTTGAGATTACTCCCGATTACGATCTCAATATTATGAAGCCAGGGCAAGATTTAACCGATATTACGTGTCGTATTCTTGAAGGGTTGAAAAACGTATTTGCCGATTTCCAACCTGATGTGGTGTTAGTGCATGGGGATACTGCGACGACAATGGCAACGAGCTTAGCGGCTTTCTACCACCGTATTCCTGTTGGCCATGTGGAGGCAGGCTTACGTACAGGTAATCTCTACTCGCCATGGCCAGAGGAAGCGAATCGTAAGATTGCGGGGCACCTTGCAATGTACCATTTCGCGCCAACTGAAAATTCGCGTCAAAACTTACTAAAAGAGTCTATTCCCGACAATCATATTTTTGTGACGGGAAATAGTGTGATTGATGCTTTGCTGTGGGTTCGCGACAAAGTGATGAGCGACCAGCACATGGCTGATAAATTGGCGGCGAATTACCCGTTTATTGATCCCAATAAGAAAATGATTTTAGTCACAGGCCATCGCCGTGAAAGCTTTGGTGGTGGATTTGAACGTATTTGTCATGCCTTGGCTGAAATTGCACAAAGCCATCCTGATGTTCAGGTGGTTTACCCTGTGCATTTAAACCCGAATGTCAGTGAACCCGTAAAACGTATTTTACATGGCATTGATAATATTATTCTGATTACTCCTCAGGAGTATTTACCCTTTGTCTATTTGATGAACCATGCCTACCTGATCTTGACCGATTCTGGCGGGATCCAAGAAGAGGCGCCATCACTAGGCAAACCTGTTTTAGTTATGAGAGATACCACAGAACGCCCTGAAGCTGTTGAAGCTGGAACAGTGCGTCTTGTGGGTACAGATACACAAAAAATTGTTGCAGAAGTTAACCGGTTACTGACAGATGAAGCGGAATATCATGCAATGAGCCGCGCGCATAACCCCTATGGGGATGGTCATGCTTGTCAGCGTATTCTTGAAGCACTAAAAAGCAATCAGGTGAAATTATGAGTTTTGAAACTATTTCTGTTATCGGCCTTGGTTATATTGGTTTGCCAACAGCAGCCGCTTTTGCGTCACGCAAAAAGCAAGTGATTGGCGTTGATGTCAACCAGCATGCGGTTGATACCATTAATCAGGGGAAAATCCATATTGTCGAGCCAGAGCTTGACCTCGTCGTAAAAAGCGCGGTTGAAGCAGGTCATCTGAAAGCTTTTACTAAACCACAGCCTGCCGATGCCTATTTGATAGCAGTGCCAACCCCATTTAAAGGTGAACATGAACCTGATCTTACTTATGTAAGAGCAGCCGCAGAGTCTATCGCTCCGGTATTGAAAAAAGGGGATTTAGTCATTTTAGAGTCTACTTCTCCTGTTGGCACGACTGAACAGATGTCTGAATGGATGGCTCAAGCGCGTCCTGATCTCACTTTCCCTCACCAAGCAGGGGAAGCGGCGGATATTGATGTGGCTTATTGCCCTGAGCGTGTCTTACCGGGTCAAGTCATGGTTGAATTGATTAAAAATGACCGTGTTGTTGGTGGTATGACGCCAAAATCATCATTACGTGCGAGCGAGCTGTATAACATTTTCCTTGAAGGCGAATGTGTTATCACGAATGCAAGAACCGCCGAGATGTGTAAGCTGACAGAAAACAGCTTCCGAGATGTGAACATCGCATTTGCAAACGAACTCTCACTGATTTGTGCCGAACAAGATATCAATGTGTGGGAACTGATCCGTTTGGCGAATCGTCACCCTCGCGTCAATATTCTACAGCCGGGCCCAGGTGTAGGTGGACACTGTATTGCCGTTGACCCATGGTTCATTGTGGCACAAAACCCACAACAGTCTCGTTTGATCCACACCGCGCGTTTAGTCAATGATGGCAAACCAATTTGGGTTGTTGATCAGGTCAAAGCTGCGGTGGCAGATTGTTTAGCTGAAACAGGTAAAAAGGCGAGCGAAGTGACTATTGCCTGCTTTGGTCTATCATTTAAACCCAATATTGACGATTTGCGTGAAAGCCCAGCGATGCATATCACGAAAATGGTGGCGAGCTGGAATAAAGGTAAAACGTATGCGGTTGAGCCACATATCCATGAATTGCCAACGGCACTAAAAGGCATTGTAGAGCTGGCATCGATTGAAGATGCAATCACCAATGCTGATGTGATTTTAATGCTGGTGGATCATAACCAATTTAAAGCCATTCAAGGTTCATTGATTCAGCAAAAATGGGTTGTGGATACCAAAGGAGTTTGGCGTTGAAACGCATACTAATCACAGGTGGAGCCGGTTTTATCGGCTCTGCGGTTGTTCGTCATATCATTGAAAATACTAACGACAGTGCGGTTGTCGTAGACTGCTTAACTTATGCGGGCAATTTAGAGTCACTCAGTGAGGTGTCAAATAGCGACCGCTATGCGTTTGAGCAAGTGAATATTTGCCATCGCGCTGAGTTAGACCGCGTTTTTGCGAAATATCAACCCGATGCCGTGATGCATTTAGCCGCAGAAAGCCATGTTGACCGCTCTATTGATGGCCCTGCCGCCTTTATTGAAACCAATATTGTCGGTACATACACGCTATTAGAGGCGGCTCGTCATTACTGGATGGGCTTAGATGCCGCGAAAAAAGCGCAATTCCGTTTCCATCACATCTCAACTGACGAAGTGTATGGCGATTTGGAAGGGCCGGACGGTTTCTTTACTGAAACCACGCCTTATGCGCCAAGCAGCCCTTATTCGGCTTCTAAAGCATCGAGTGACCATTTAGTGCGGGCTTGGCAGCGTACTTATGGCCTGCCAACCATGATCACCAATTGCTCAAATAATTATGGGCCATACCATTTTCCAGAAAAACTGATCCCACTGATTATCATCAATGCGTTAGCAGGTAAGCCATTACCTGTTTATGGCAAAGGTGAGCAGATCCGCGATTGGTTATTTGTTGAAGACCATGCTCGCGCCTTATATTTGGTGGCAACGACAGCACAGCCGGGTACCACTTATAACATTGGTGGTCACAATGAACGTCGTAATATTGATGTGGTCGAGACTATTTGTGAGCTACTTGAAGAACTTCATCCGCAGAAGCCAGAAGGGGTTGCACATTACCGTGACCTTATCACTTATGTGACGGATAGGCCGGGTCATGACATGCGCTATGCCATTGATGCCGATAAAATCGCACGTGAATTAGGTTGGACGCCTCAAGAAACATTCGAATCAGGGATCCGTAAGACAGTGCAGTGGTATCTGAATAACGAAACTTGGTGGCGTCGTGTGCAAGATGGTTCTTATGCAGGAGAACGCCTTGGTTTAGGCGCTTAAGGGGGGATCATGAAAGGGATTATATTGGCTGGTGGTTCGGGAACGCGTTTGCATCCGATTACACGGGGCATCTCGAAACAGTTATTACCTATCTATGATAAACCGATGATCTATTATCCATTGTCAGTACTGATGTTGGCAGGGATCCGGGAGATATTGATTATTTCTACTCCGGATGATCTGCCCATGTTTAAACGCTTACTTGGTGATGGACATGAGTTTGGCATTCAGCTGAGTTATGCCGAGCAGCCTTCACCGGATGGCCTTGCTCAAGCGTTTATTATTGGTGAAGAGTTTATCAATGGTGATGCATGCTGCTTGGTGCTAGGTGACAACATCTTCTTTGGTCATTCATTTAGTCCAAAACTGAAATCCGTTGCGGCAAGAACACAAGGTGCCACGGTATTTGGTTATCAAGTCATGGATCCAGAGCGTTTTGGTGTGGTGGAGTTTGATGATGACTTCAAAGTGTTATCCATCGAAGAAAAACCGAAAAAGCCGCTTTCTAACTGGGCGGTGACGGGGCTTTATTTCTACGATAATCAGGTCGTTGATTTCGCTAAGCAGGTGAAACCTTCAGAGCGAGGGGAGCTGGAAATTACCTCTATCAACCAAATGTATTTGGACAAAGGTGAGCTAAACGTCGAACTGTTGGGGCGTGGCTTTGCATGGCTAGATACGGGCACTCACGATAGCTTAATTGAAGCGGGTACTTTTGTACAAACGGTTGAAAAACGTCAAGGTTTCAAAGTCGCCTGTTTAGAAGAAATTGCATGGCGTAATGGTTGGTTGTCTGATGAGCAAGTTCAGGCATCGGCAAAACAACTGAGTAAAACGGGTTATGGCCAATATTTAGAGGATCTCCTCCGTGTCCGTCCGCGCCAGTATTGATTGTCTACAATGGGAGTCTGATTTTTTCGGACTCTCTACGGCGAAATTAGATTTCGCAGCGCCACACGCTGAGGCGGTTCTTGCAAGCCAATTAGACGGTTATGCTATTACTCAAGCCAAGATACTTGCTAGTGATACTGAGCGTTTAGATGGGCTAATGCAGCTTGGTTTCTCTCTCGTCGAAGGTGAAATTGATTTTGCGCTGACTATTGGCACAGAAAATGCTTATTTAAAAAGTCGATTAGTGGCAACAGATCGGGTTGAACCCGCTGTTGCGGAAGATATTCCTGTATTACGCCATGCGGCGGCACAAGTGTTTAGCCAAAGCCGTTTTCGGTCTCCTTGGTATCGTGAAGGCGACAGTGGGCGTTTTTATGCACTATGGATAGAAAAAGCGGTTTTAGGCACATTTGACCATACTTGTTTATTAGTAAAAGACGCGTCGGGGGATATCTTAGGCTTTGTGAGTTTGAGACACCTTGATGATGACATAGCGCGTATCGGCCTACTCGCTGTTATGCCTAGCGCTACTGGGCGAGGAATTGGCCGTAAATTGATGTCCGCAGCCGTTGTCTGGTGTGAGCAACACGAAAAAAGACAGTTAAATGTGGCTACCCAAATCAGCAACATTGCGGCATTAAATCTTTATTCACGTAGTGGTGCTTCGGTTGCTAGCACTGCTTATTGGTTATATAGGGGACAACATGATTCCATTTAATAAACCACCCGTTGTAGGAACTGAATTAACGTATATGAAGCAAGCCATGGAAAGCGGCAAGCTATGTGGTGATGGTGGTTTTACAAAACGTTGTGAAGAGTGGATGGAAAAGCGCTTTGATTGCCCTAAAGTCCAGTTAACACCTTCTTGTACCGCTTCGTTAGAGATGGCGGCGATCCTAATTAACATCAAGCCTGGTGATGAAGTGATCATGCCAAGCTTTACCTTCGTTTCTACCTCAAATGCGTTTGTATTAAGAGGGGCTACCATTGTTTTCGTGGATGTACGTCCAGACACCATGAACATGGATGAAACAAAAATTGAAGCTGCAATCACCGAACGTACTCGTGCTATCGTTCCAGTCCATTATGCGGGCGTCGCTTGCGAAATGGATACCATCATGGCTATCGCGAAAAAACATAACCTATTTGTGATTGAAGATGCGGCACAAGGTGTTATGTCGACATACAAAGGCCGAGCATTAGGTACTATTGGTCATATCGGCTGCTATAGTTTCCACGAAACGAAAAACTACTCGTCAGGTGGTGAAGGCGGGGCAACACTGGTCAATGATAAGTCGTTGATTAACCGTGCCGAAGTGATCCGTGAAAAAGGAACTAACCGCAGTCAGTTTTTCCGTGGTCAGGTAGATAAGTACACTTGGCGTGATATTGGTTCCAGCTATCTCTTGTCAGATTTACAAGCGGCTTATTTGTGGGCTCAGCTTGAAGAAGCTGAAAAAATCAATGATCGCCGATTGCTACTATGGCAACGCTACTATGAGGCGTTATCACCATTAGCGCAGGAAGGTAAACTTGCATTACCTATCGTGCCCGAAGGGTTAGTGCATAACGCCCATATGTTCTACATCAAGCTAAAAGATGTTGAAGAGCGTACTGCTTTTAATGAATACATGAAATCAAATGGCGTTTTAACGGTGTTCCACTATGTAGCGTTGCATACTAGCCCTGCTGGGGAAGAGTTTGGACGTTTCCACGGTGAAGACCGTTATACGACCAGTGAAAGTGACCGTTTAGTGCGTCTGCCTATGTTCTACAATATGACAGATGATGAACAACAAACGGTAATTGCAAAAATTAAGGCGTTTTTTGCCTAATGTCGTTAGCCAAAGCTTCAGTTTGGACTGCTGGGTCTACCCTGATAAAAATCGGGGCAGGCCTACTTATCGTCAAATTATTAGCAGTCACGTTTGGCCCGAGTGGGGTTGGTCTGGCGGGGAACTTCCGCCAGTTAATCACAGTGTTGGGTGTTTTATCGGGAGCGGGTATTTTTAATGGTGTGACTAAATATGTCGCAGAACACCATCAAGACCCTGAAAAGTTACGTGCGGTATTAGGGACATCATCAACACTTATTCTTGGTTTTTCGACATTATTAGCGCTGATATTCCTGTTTTTTAGTGGCCCAATAAGTGAAGGGCTATTCGACAGCAAGGACTATCAATCTGTTATTCAGGCGGTTGCCTTTATTCAGATGGGCATTGCTTACGCTAACTACTTCTTGGCGATCCTTAAAGGTTATCGAGACGCATCGGGTAATGCTCAATCGATTATCTTTGGGAGTATAATTGGTGTAGTTGCTTATTATTTATGCTACACATTAGGTGGTTATGATGGCGCTTTAGCAGGCTTGGCATTGGTTCCTGCATTAGTGGTTTTACCTGCTGCCTTGATGATGATTCGCCGTAAGCGGTTTGCATTATCGATGTTAAAGCCTGCTTGGGATAAAGCCGTAGCGACTAACCTAGGCAAATTTACCATTATGGCGTTAATTACGTCGGTGACTTTGCCCGTTGCCTATATCATGATGCGGAATTTGCTCGCAGCACAATATAGTTGGGATGATGTAGGCTTATGGACAGGGGTTAGCACAATTTCAGATGCTTACTTGCAGTTTATTACCGCGACATTTTCTGTGTATTTGCTGCCTACACTCTCTCGGCTACAACATAAAAATGAAATTTCTGCTGAGATCCTTAAGACGTTAAAATTTGTGTTACCTGCTGTCGCCGTAGCCAGTTTTATGGTGTGGCTATTACGTGACTTTGCGATTTGGTTGCTGTTTTCTGAAAAATTTAATGGAATGCGAGACTTATTCGCATGGCAATTAGTGGGCGATGTGCTGAAAGTCGGTGCATATGTCTTTGGTTATCTTGTGATTGCGAAGGCAGCATTGCGTTTTTATATTTTAACTGAGGTGAGCCAGTTTATTCTCTTAATGGGCTTTTCCCATTGGCTGATACCTATGCACGGGGCTGTAGGGGCAACACAAGCCTATATGGCGACATACATCGTGTATTTTCTCCTCTGTTGTTGCGTATTTTTGATTTACCGTAGGCGAGTATGACAACCTTAATACATGTACTGGGATCTGAACTCCCTCACCATAATCAAACGGTGTTGACGTTTTTTAATGACGTGATCTGTAAGGAAAATACAGCGTCACAAAAACCCCATTTTATGGTGGTTAGTCGCGATACTCAGCTTGCGGCTGCATATCCAAAGCTGAATATCGATGTTTTTGAAAGTAAAAAAGCGATAGCGAATGCGGTGATCCAACGTGCAATGGCAGATCGCCGAGAACGTTTTTTCTTTCATGGTCAGTTTAACGCGCCGATTTGGTTAGCCCTCCTATTTGGTAAAATTAAATCTCACCAGTTTTGGTGGCATATTTGGGGTGCAGACCTGTATGAAGAGTCAAAATCATTAAAGTTTAAGCTTTTTTATGTATTGCGTCGTTTGGCGCAAAAAAAAGTGGGGCACGTTTGTGCGACCCGCGGTGATTTATGTTATTTCCAGCAATCTAACCCAAAAGTACCGGCCTCAATTTTATACTTCCCAACACGAATGGATCCTGCTCTGACGTTAAATGAGCGTCCAGCGCGTCAGGGCGAGACATTGACAATCCTATTAGGTAACTCAGGTGATCAATCAAATCGTCATATAGAGGCTCTGGGCGCGATTAAACAGCAATTTGGTGAGCAAGTTAAGGTCATCGTACCGATGGGGTATCCGGATAATAACCAAGCTTATATCCAACAGGTCGAGAAGGCGGCTCAAACGCTATTTAAGGCAGACCAAGTCAGTATCTTAAAAGAGCGGATGGCGTTTGCGGATTACCTCGATTTATTGAGGACATGTGATTTAGGCTATTTTATCTTTAATCGCCAGCAAGGGGTGGGAACGCTGTGCCTGTTGATCCAGTTTGGTATCCCGTTTGTGATCAGCCGACAAAATACCTTTTGGCAGGATTTAACGGCACAGAATGTGCCCGTCTTTTTCTATGGCGATGAGCTATCGTTAGGCCTTGTTGATGAGGCTCAACGGCAAATGACGTTGCTGGATAAACAACATATCGATTTTTTTGCCCCTAACTTTACGGATGGTTGGAAAACGATTTTAGGTGTTGCGGAGGAGCAGGCATGACCTTAGCCGAGTTAGGGGGCTTATCGCTTGTCTATCTAATCTCCATTATCTTTATCGGAACACTGCTCTACACAGAGTTTCGACGTGTACGTTTTAATTTTAATATTTTCTTTTCGCTGTTGTATTTACTGACATTTTATTTTGGTTTTCCGCTGACTTGTGCTTTGGTTTTCCAATTTGATGTGGCAGTCGTTCCGGCTGAGTACTTGCTCTACGCTCAACTGGCGGCAACCAGTTTTTATGCTATTTATTATGTTGCTTATAAAACACGCCTAACCAAAAGTGCGACCACTGCTAAGCGACCGCTCTTCACCATGAATAAAGTGGAAACGAACCTAACCTGCTTATTGTTGATTGCGGTTGCGGTGGTGACAGTAGGGATCTTTTTCTTACAGAATGGTTTTTTACTGTTCAAACTTAAATCGTATAGCCAAATATTCTCCAGTCAGGTTTCAGGGGTCGCGCTAAAGCGCTTTTTCTACTTCTTTATCCCTGCAATGTTGATTGTGTACTTCTTGCGACCATCACAAAAACGCTGGCTTTTCTTTCTCGTCAGTACCGTTGCATTCGGTTTTCTGACGTATGTGATTGTTGGCGGAACGCGAGCCAATATCATTATTGCATTCGCCCTATTTTTGTTTATTGGTATCGTCAGAAGGTGGATCACACTTTGGATGCTAGTGGCGGCAGGTGTCGCGAGTATTATTGGTATGTTCTGGCTAGCGTTAAAACGCTATGGCCTAGATGTGAGTGGTGCAGAGGCGTTTTATACCTTCTTATATCTGACCCGAGATACCTTCTCACCATGGGAAAACCTTGCTCTATTGTTGAGTCACTATGACAAGATAGAATTCCAAGGTTTGGCGCCTATTGTGCGTGATTTTTATGTCTTCATTCCATCGTGGTTATGGCCTGAACGACCTGACACGGTACTGAACTCAGCAAACTACTTTACTTGGGAAGTGCTCAATAACCACTCTGGATTGGCAATTTCGCCTACATTGATTGGTTCATTAGTGGTGATGGGGGGCGTGCCATTTATCCTACTCGGCGCGATTGTGGTTGGGTTAATCATTAAATGGTTTGACTGGATCTACGGCATGAGCCTAAAAGAGTCAAATCGCTATAAAGCCGCCATTATGCAAGCTTTTTGCTTTGGGGCTATTTTTAACATCATTGTGTTAGCACGTGAAGGGGTCGACTCCTTCGTGTCACGCGTAGTCTTTTTCTGCCTCATTTTCGGACTTTGTTTGATTCTGGCGAAATTACTGTACTGGTTATTTGAAAGTGCGGGGCTTATTCGGGCAAAAACAGCTTCTTACTTAGGAAGCCAACGTCGCGGAGACCGCTAAAGGAGCATTATGGAACAGCAATCTATTCCACAATATAGTATCAGAGGCCACCAAATATGGGGCTTCAAAGATATGACGCATTTTCTGGATCACCTATTTGCAGACGGTGAAACAAAATCAGGTACGCTGGTGGCTATCAATGCTGAAAAAGTGATGACAGCAGAAAAGGATGCGGCATTAAATACGTTGCTTGGGCAAGCGGAATATCTCTATGCAGATGGTATCAGTATTGTGCGCGCTATTCGCCGTAAATACCCTCAAGCGCAAGTCTCTCGTGTAGCGGGAGCTGATCTTTGGGAAGCGTTAATGGAACGCGCAGGGAAAGAAGGCACGCCTGTTTTTTTAGTCGGTGGTAAGCCGGAGATCCTTGAGCAAACAGAGAATAAGCTACGAGCACAGTGGAATGTGAATATTGTTGGCTCACAAAATGGCTATTTTACGGCAGAGGATAGAGATGCTCTGTTTGAGCGAATTCGAGCCAGCGGCGCAAAAATTGTAACAGTCGCGATGGGGTCACCCAAGCAAGAGATCTTAATGCGCGATTGTCGAAAAGTTTACCCAGATGCACTCTATATGGGCGTTGGTGGCACTTACGATGTCTTTACTGGGCACGTAAAACGCGCCCCTAAAGTCTGGCAAAATTTAGGATTAGAGTGGTTATATCGCTTATTATCTCAGCCGACCCGCATTAAAAGACAGTTTAAATTGTTGAAATTTTTAGCTTACTACTATGGCGGCAAGCTGTAGTTTTGCATAGCATGTCACGGCGTAAGTTACCTTTATTGCGCTGTGACATGTCACCATCTTGTCAATTTTCACCTCCCTTTAATAACATAAACGTTACTTCTGGTCTCTTTCTTCAATTATTTCTATAATTCATCAAAAATACATGTAAGTTACGAGCTTTCGGTTCAAACACTGGAATATGTCATTTTTTTCGACTGATAAAACAGTCTTTTTATGAATATTGATTGTGCTTATTACTATAAATACTCATAAGCCATGATTTATCTTTTTTGTTACGACAGGGGAATTTATGGAGAATTCACAGCAAGGGCTACAGCGAGGCTTAGAGGCACGTCATATTGAGCTGATTGCACTAGGTGGAACAATCGGTGTTGGCCTTTTTATGGGATCAGCGAGCACCTTAAAGTGGGCAGGTCCTTCAGTATTGTTAGCCTATATTATTGCAGGCATTTTTGTCTTTTTTATTATGCGCTCAATGGGGGAAATGTTGTTTGTAGAGCCTGTGACAGGCTCTTTTGCTGCCTTTGGTTATAAATATTTAAGCCCATTTTGGGGATGTTTAACGGCGTGGGGCTACTGGTTTATGTGGGTGGCTGTAGGTATCTCAGAGATCACCGCCATCGGCTCTTATGCTTCCTATTGGTTCCCCGATGCACCTCAGTGGGTATTTGCCTTAACCGCCGTTATCTTGGTGGCCTTAGCGAACCTTGCGGCGGTTAGGTTGTATGGTGAGCTAGAATTTTGGTTTGCGATGATAAAGGTGACAACTATTGTTGTCATGATTTTAATCGGCTTAGGGCTAATATTCCTTGGGATCGGTAACCATTTTGAGCCAATAGGCCTTGGTAATTTAACAGAGCATGGCGGTTTTTTTGCAGGGGGTTGGAAAGGGTTCCTGTTTGCATTATGTATTGTTGTCGCTTCTTACCAAGGGGTAGAGCTAGTGGGGATCACCGCCGGTGAAGCTAAAAATCCACAGGTTACGTTGAAAAAGGCGATCAATAATATTCTATGGCGTATTTTAATTTTTTATGTCGGCGCCATTTTTATTGTCGTGACTTTGTTTCCTTGGACTGAAGTTGGTCAACAAGGTAGCCCATTTGTACTGACCTTTGCGAAAGTTGGTATTGTTTCGGCGGCGGCTGTCATTAACTTTGTCGTACTAACTGCCGCGTTGTCCGGTTGTAATAGTGGCATGTACAGTGGAGGGCGAATGCTGTATGCGTTAGCTCAAAACAAGCAACTACCACCTTCACTATTGAAACTCACACGTAATGGCGTGCCAGCGCGCTGTGTAGGCTTCACGATACTGTGCCTATTAGTCGGCTCAAGTTTAAATTATATTATTCCTGACTCAGAGAAAGTCTTTGTTTATGTCTATAGTGCGAGCGTTCTACCCGGTATGGTGCCTTGGTTGGTTATTTTGACTAGTCAGCTCCGCTTTCGTCAGCAAAACAAAGATAAGCTAGCTCAACACCCATTTAAATCCATTTTATTTCCTTGGGTGAACTATGCCACCTTACTGTTTTTAGTTTGTGTGTTGGTAGGGATGGCGATTAACCCTGAGACGCGGTTATCGTTAATTGTTGGCGCTATCTTTTTAGCGGTAGTGTCTATCCTGTACTTTTTGCTCCGGATCATCAATCGTGGTAAAGGTGATAGTACAATCCACTCTTGATGATATTTTTATTTAACATTTTCGTGATAAAGAGAGGAAAAATGCTCTCTTTATCGACAAAACGAGCAAAAGGCAAGCAATCGATATTTTTATTGAAAAAAGGACTAGACAGGGAGTGATTAAATCCGTACTATCCACACCCGCAACGGCGTTAAGCGCCCGTAGCTCAGCTGGATAGAGCGCTGCCCTCCGGAGGCAGAGGTCTCAGGTTCGAATCCTGTCGGGCGCGCCATTAAATTAGCGTGCGGCTACGGTTGGCAAGACAATGTTGTATGTAGTATAATAGCAACACTTTGAATAAAGTGAAGTTATGGTGGCTATAGCTCAGTTGGTAGAGCCCTGGATTGTGATTCCAGTTGTCGTGGGTTCGAGTCCCATTAGCCACCCCATTCTTTTGTGACATTGCGAGGGTGGCGGAATTGGTAGACGCGCTAGCTTCAGGTGTTAGTGTCCTCAGGACGTGGGGGTTCAAGTCCCCCCTTTCGCACCACGAAAAGAGTGAAGAAAATACAAATAGTATCGGCGAGTAGCGCAGCTTGGTAGCGCAACTGGTTTGGGACCAGTGGGTCGGAGGTTCGAATCCTCTCTCGCCGACCAAATTTAGAAAACCCCGCTTTGAATAAGCGGGGTTTTTGCTTTTTAGCGCATACCCATTATCGGCGGAATCAATCCTTTTCCTCTCCTAGCTTATCTAATCTTTCGCACTTGATTGTTGTGTGGTCATTATCCCTCGACCTGAAATGTTGTTTACTTCCCTATGTTTTTCACTGTTTTTAAATGCAGACTGGACGTGCTATTTTTGGGGAATAAACTATCTCTAATTAATTGCTTTTATTGGTTATTTTTCATTGATAATAGTTGATGTCGTAAAATAGATACAAAGCTATATTTTGCTGTCTCCAAATGGAGACATATAACATCATGATTTATATGAATAAATAACTAATAGTTATTTGGTGTCTCTGAATTGAGACAGCGAAGTCGGGCTGTCGTCATGATGGATAGCGAGTATCGCTGGCTAAAATAGTGGATATTTGAAAAAAACGATGTCATCTCGCAGGCTTGCTAAAAAAACGGGATAAAAAATAGCCATATTTCTGTTTTGGAAAAGTTGGCACGCATCCTGCATTACTTATTATGTAGATGCTCATTCCACTCATTATGATAGCAATGCTTCATAAACCTAGGAATGATGCAAAGCCGATTATCGGTGCCTATTGTCCAATATAGATGAACAAGAGCTCATCCTCTTCTCATCAACCCATGGACGAAACGTTGAGTGAGGCACCATCCGTCTGTAGACCTGATTGTATATTTACACCTGTCATTGTTGGCAGGTGTTTTTTTTTGCATGCGAACTCATCAGCCAAAACTGATCCCCTCTTGAACCGTATTTTGTTGCTTGAGGAAATCAGTTCACATCATACATTAGATTAATTTTTTCTGTTACAGAACCATTTGCTAAACCAACGAGTAATGTAGGTATAGCAAAGAATAATGAATGTAATGATGAAGATGTCTTTGTTTAAATCAACGGTATTGAAACCGATAATCGTGATAAAAACAAAGGGTGACAAAATGAGAAGTAAAAGATCAAAAAATATTTGCAGTCGATTTGGGGTTGCAATAATCCAGCACCAAATAGTTTTAATTACATTCATGTAGATATCCTGAGTCCGGTTAAATCAAAGCCAATGTATTATTTATACACTATGTAAATGATATATTACAGAACAACAGTTGCTTTGTTTGATGTTATGCGAAAATCAATTATTTTTCAGCTTTATTTGTGCGCTTTTAATTTCATAATGCACAGTTAAGTTCTTTTTTAGATGGGTTTAATAAGTAGGTTGGCTATTAATCATAAGATGGTTAATAAAAAATATTCAATTAACTATGATTCTTTTTAGAAGGAATAATAACAAATAAAAAGCTCCGCATATGAACGGAGCTTTTTTATTATAAATATTTATTGCTACGGTTATTAACTTCGATCTTTCTTCAGTGAATGTAGCAACGCTTCTTGGCGAATTTTTGCAGCTTCTTCGGCTTTATGTAGCTTATCTAGCGCATCGGCTAGCCAAGCGGCGTCGTGTGCATCGAAACGCTGTGCTAATGCTGCTTTGAAATAAGACTCCGCGTGTTCCCATTGCGCATGCTGCAAGGCGATTTGCCCCATTGTGCTATTGAGTAATGGCGTAGCTCCAGATTGTTTAACCAACTGTTTTAACACTTTTTCCAGTTGCTCTGGTTTATCACTACGTAGCCTTGGGGCTAACAGTAATAAGCGCTCATCATATTGTTGCTTTAAGCCATCAATAATAATTTTCTCAGCGCTTTCCATGTCATTACATTCAATTAAATGTTCAGCTAAGAAAGATTGTAATGCGATTTCATGGCGAATTTTACGCGGCTGTGCTTTCCACCACTCTTTAAGACCTTCGCTACCGTTTTCTGCCATACACTGGTTCATTAACCCCTCATAAGCTTTGAGCTTTAAGGCTTCTAACTCATCTTCACTGTGCAGCTGGACTTTTGCCATGACAGGCAGTAGCTCAATCAGTGCTTGATAAGCGCCAGAACGTAGATAGGCTTGCTCGGCAAGGCGTAAAATCTCAGGGTGTCTTGGGGCTTGATCAAGAAGTTTGTCGATGCCAGTTCGAGCCGCATAGACCTCATCTTCCGCTAATTGAATACGAACACGGCTGATATCTACAGGCAGTTGATCACTGCCAGCCACTTCTGCGGCTCTATTGAGATATTGGTGAGTTCGGTATTCATCACCACGCTGTTGCGCGGCTTCAGCAGCCAGTAAGTAGTTGATAACAGGCTGTTGAGAGAAGTCAGCATGCTTACTCATCAACTTTTCGACTTGATCGAAATCCCCTTCAGCTAGCTTTAAGAGGGCTTTTTGGGTTTGCGAGTGCGCTTTATGGTACTTACGACCACTCACCCAGCCTTTAGTCCGAGAGGTTGTGCTGATAAAACGACGATAGCACCAACCTAAAAAGAGCAATACGAATTGTAGTAATATAAAAGACAGAACTAAACTGGTGACACTGGTCGTAATGTCATAATTATCTGTACGGATGAAGACATAGCCTTGGTGACCGGCTAATAGCGGCCCTAAGATAATGCCTGCGATCAGAACAATAAAGAGGATGAATACTTTAATCATAATTACCCCTTCTGCTCATTAGTTGGTGCTGTAACGACCGAACTTTCTGATTTTTCGGGTTTAGCCTCAGTTTCAGAAGGTTGTTTTTCCTCCTTTACTGCGGGGGTTGCTGACGCTTTTGCACTTTCCTCTGATTGGGCAAGTAGGTTACGAACACGTGCCTGCATAACTTTTTCAAGTTTTGGCTGACTTTCTAATGTATCAGGCATTTCAGTGTCGATTGATTGATTAAGTAACTCATCAACTTCAGCAAGGAAAGCTTTGGTTGCCGGTGCATTCACATCAAAATAGGCACGTACCCAAGTAGAGACTTGCTCTAAAGATTGCTTATAGGTCTCTTCTTGATAGCGAGGAACCGCTTGTGCAGCAATGAGTAATTGAGAACGAATGTTTTCACGTAAATAGATGTCCTGATTTGGCGCAAGTAGTGGCGCTTCAGAGCCATCACGAGCACGTACAGTAATAAAATCACTGGTAAAGCTTTTCCAACTGCGTGATAAGTTCTGTTTCCAGTCGGCAATATCACCGGAGACCTGTTCGTCATCATCAACTTTGGCATCACCGCTATTGATATCGTTTAGGCGCAAGTTGTCAACTTCATTACTTAACTGGTTCAAACGTAGAATAATACCGTCGTAATCGACTTGGTTGATAGCCGCTAAGCTAGCAATATCATTTTTAATCGCTTTACGAATATCCAAAAGGCTAGGATCATTCATCTCTGCAAGGCTGGAATCGGCGCTTTTCAAAAGTACGGCGGCAGTAACTGGGTCGTGATCATTCCACAATTTTCTGCCTGCCATTTTGACCATAAAGTCAGCTTGCGCCAGTAACCAGCTTTTTACGTCTGAACTGGATAATGCATTGACGTGCGCTTGTAGCTCTTGCATACGGCGGTTTAGTTGATCTTCATACTCGCGAGCTTGTGAGCTTAGTGCTGACTGAGAAGCGACCAGAGAATCTAAACGTTGCCTATCCGCCTTTTGTTGTTCAATTAATTCACTCAACTGTTTTTTTAACTCACTATTTTCATTAGCGAGTTGTGTATTACTTTGTTGAGTAAAATAATAAATACCACCGCCGATAGCGATGATAATAGCGATAGCGATGGCACTACCGATGAGACCAGAACGTTTTTGCTCCGAAGACGGCTTAGTTTGGCGGTTGTTTGGGGTATCCGCGACAGTATCGTTGTTGACCGTTTCGGTAGATTTATTGTGTTCCGTCATAAATTAGCATCCCATGTCGGTTGAGAGTAATGCTTCTAATAAAGCATTATTATCTGCGCTATTTGCCACACAGACCTGTTGCCAGCCAATTTGGCGAGCTTGGTCTGCAATCCGTTCGCTGACAACCAATAAACGGCGATTAAACCACCATGCTTTTGTATTTTCAGCGATCAATTCATTTAATAAGGCTAACATTTGACCACTACTGATAACAATATCTGTAATGCCCTTATTAACCCATTGTTGATTAAACTCTGCTTTATCATACAAAACAGGGTGTCTTGTATAACATTCGCAATATTCCACCTGCGCTCCCCTAGACCGTAACGTAGAGGCGAGGAGTTCCCTACCACCATTGCCCCGTAAGAGCAGCGCACGTTTCCCTTCAAGAAACTGTAATTCAGGAAGGCTTAGCAATGCTTCGCTGGTTTCGCCATGCTCAGGCCAGCGGATCATTTTGCTTGTTAGCGCCTCAAAATACTGACCAGTTGAACGACCGATCCCATAATAGGATAACTTATCTGACCAGTTGCGTCCTGCTTGTTTAAGGGTTAAATCTGCATACCAGACCGCATTTTTAGATAAAAGAAAAACTAAATCATTTTGAGTGAGCTGTTGAAGGCGTGATCCGAGTAAGTCTAATTCAGCCCCCGGCCCCACCTGAATAAGTGGCAAAGCGAATGCTTCTGCCCCTTTTGCTTTGATGGCAGCAACAAGCTCAGAGCCAGCAGGCTCCGGCCGAGTGACTAATATCTTCATGCTGGCGGATTTCCTTGGTAAACTTCCGCCAGTATTTCACGTGCACCTTTATCAAGCAGCTCCTCAGCGAGGGAGATACCTGCTTGAGTGGCTTGTTCTGGTGTGGTTAAACGTTCCCCACGGATAACTTGACTGCCATCAGGCGCGCCAACTAGTGCACGTAGCCAAATTTGTCCATCTTGCCAAATTGCATAGCTACCGATAGGCACTTGGCAGCCGCCTTCAAGGCGCATGTTCATTGCACGTTCAGCAAGCACACAGACAGAAGTATTATCATCATTAAGCTTTTCAAGTAGTTGGCGAGTGCGTTCATCATCTAGGCGGCATTCGATGCCCACCGCACCTTGCCCAACTGCGGGCAGAGATTGCTCAGGTGCTAATGCTGTACGAATTCGCGCTTCTAGACCTAACCGTTTCAGCCCAGCGACAGCCAAAATGATGGCATCATATTCCCCGTTATCCAGCTTTGAGAGACGCGTACCAACATTACCTCGTAGGTCACGGATAACAAGGTCAGGGCGTAGTTCCCTTAATTGGCATTGGCGGCGTAGGCTGGATGTACCAACGACACTGCCCGCAGGTAGTGCATCAAGACTATCATATTGATTAGACACGAAAGCATCGCGGGGATCTTCACGTTCACAAATTGTCACCAGCCCTAGGCCCTCAGGGAATTCAACGGGAACATCTTTCATTGAGTGAACGGCAATATCGGCCCGTTTTTCCAGCAGGGCAAGCTCCAGCTCTTTAACAAAGAGGCCTTTACCGCCGACTTTGGCGAGTGGCGTATCTAGAATGATATCGCCTTTAGTGACCATGGGAACTAGCTCAACTTGTAAGCCTGGATGAAATTGCTCTAGCTTCTCTTTAACAAAGTAAGCTTGCCACAGAGCTAAAGGGCTTTTACGTGTTGCAATACGGACAATATTCGTTGATGTCATTTCGCTGCTTTCTCAGGCATAAACTGCCATAGATTAACCATACAATTATCCCTAGTTTTAACATTTTAGCGATGGGTTTTCCAGTTAGGGCCTCCTAACCCCTCCGTTTATAGAGCGCATTATTCATAAAAATCTTCTCTTTATGATTGAGATAAATAAGAGGGAGCCATCGTAAACAGAGAGTGCCATCCCTATTTTTTTAGCTATTTGTGCTGTGCAGGGAGTAAAAAAGTTTCAATTTACGTCAATCTAGTGGTGAAGCGTTCAAGCATAGGCGCAATGCGAATTAGATTTGAAATAGGCGCTGGATGTATGTTTTTTGAACGAACGAACAATTTGTTATTATTCCATTGATAAACAAGGGATATTCGGGGGTTATAAAAAATAAAAAGCCTTTTTATACAATATGTTGAAAATTAATTTGTATCAAAAATACACAGATAAAATTATGTGATCTACTTTACCCTTTTGCTGCAAGGTGTTAAATTGATCACGTTTCCGACAATTCATTTGAAAAAAATTTTAAATATATTTCTATCTGTTGGGTGCTGGGTTTTACCCAGATTTGTTGTTAAGTTCATTCAGCCAGGCGTATCCCTTGTATCTCTATATTGAAACTTTAAAGCAGAGACTTGATGCGATAAACCAACTTCGGTTAGATCGCGCGACAGCGTCAATGGATGAAACCTTTTGTAAGGTTTACAGCCTGCTGCCTGTCTTGTTTCATTATCATCACCCTATGATACCGGGTTATATCGAAGGGAATGTCCCTTATGGCGTTTGCTTCTTCACCCCCGACAATGACCAAAAACTTTGGTTATCCCAATTTGGCAAGTATCTTCCCAACGCAGAAAAAGCGAATGGTGAATTACCGATAACGGGAATTTACTCGATGGGTAGCACCTCCTCAGTCGGTCAAAGCCAATGCTCCGATATTGATATCTGGGTCTGCCATCCCTCATGGTTAGATAACGAAGAGAAACGCCTACTACAAAAAAAATGTACCTTAATCGAGCAGTGGGCAGCTTCTTTAGGCATTGATGTGACAGTCTTCTTAATCGATGAAAACCGTTTTCGCCATCATGCTAGCGGGCATATCGGTGGGGAAGATTGTGGTTCAACACAACATATTTTATTGCTGGATGAATTTTACCGCACCGCAGTACGTATGGCAGGTAAAAGATTGTTATGGACTATGGTGCCGGTTGAAGAAGAGCATCATTACGATGAATATGTTATGGCGCTTTATGCACAAGGTGTATTGACGCCAAATGAATGGCTCGATCTCGGTGGGTTAGGGGAGTTGTCAGCGGCCGAATATTTCGGGGCTAGCTTATGGCAATTATATAAGAGTGTCGATTCCCCTTATAAAGCCGTCTTAAAAAGTTTACTTCTTGAGTCTTATTCGTGGGATTACCCAAAAGGTAAGTTATTGGCATTAGAATTTAAACGTCATCTTCATGCGGGTGAGATAGTTTGTTACGGTCTAGACTCGTATTGTTTGATGTTAGAACGTGTCACCCGTTATTTAATTGAAATAAATGATACCACCCGTCTTGATTTAATCCGCCGCTGTTTCTACCTCAAAGTCTGTGAAAAATTATCTAAAGATACAGAAAATGAATGCTCTGGCTGGCGACGCGATGTGCTATCTCAGTTAGTTGAATCATGGGGATGGGGTGCTGAACGCTTAGCGATGTTAGATTCGCGTAGTCAATGGAAAATTGAACGAGTTCGTGAAGCACACAATGAATTGCTCGATACGATGATGCAAAGCTATCGTAATTTAATCCGTTTTGCGCGTCGTAATAATTTAAGCGTCAGTGCTAGCCCACAAGATATTGGCGTATTGACGCGTAAGTTATACGCAGCGTTTGAAGCGCTACCGGGTAAAGTGACGTTAGTGAACCCACAAATATCACCGGATCTTAGTGAGCAACACCTCACATTTATTTATGTTCCGCCGGGTCGTGCGAATCGTAGTGGTTGGTACTTATATAACCAAGCTCCGTATATTGAAACCATTATTGGTCATCAGCCGCTCGAATATAACCGTTATTTAAATAAACTCGTCGCATGGGCTTATTTTAATGGGTTATTGACCGAAAATACTCAGGTGTATATGCATCATGGGCAATCTCAGTGTGATGAGAAGAAATTATTGGAATTGATGCATGACGTATCAGGGCACTTCCCGATACGCCTACCAGCACCGACGCCCAAAGCATTATATAGCCCCTGTGAAATTCGCCATTTGGCTATCATTGTCAATTTAGAGCAAGACCCCACCCAAGTTTATTCGAATCAAGTTGTGCATTTTGATTTTAGAAAATTAGATGTCTTTAGCTTTGGTCAAGAGCAGCGTTGTCTTATCGGCAGTATTGATTTGCTGTATCGCAACTCATGGAATGAGGTGAGAACGCTTCACTTTAGTGGCGAGCAGTGCATGTTAGAAGCACTTAAAACCATTTTAGGTAAGATGCACCAAGATGCCGCGCCACCAGACGCTGTAGAGGTGTTCTGCTACAGTGAGCATTTGCGTGGGCTAGTCAGAACGCGTGTGCAGCAATTAGTGTCAGAGTGTATTGATTTGCGTTTATCAAGTAACCGTAATGATCCGGGGCGTTTCAAAGCCCTGCGCATTGCCGGACAGACATGGGGCTTGTTCTTTGAACGCTTAAACGTCTCTGTTCAGAAGCTCGAAAATGCGGTGGAGTTTTATGGTGCTATTTCGCATAACAAACTCCATGGTTGGCCAGTAAAACTCAATGCGAAAGAGAACAACCATTTACCAGCGGTTGTCGATGGTTATGCAAGTGAAGGGATCGTACAGTTTTTCTTTGAGAATACAGCGGATAACACAGGGTTTAATATTTATGTGTTGGATGAAGCCAACCGTGTTGAGATCTACTCACATTGTGAAGGCTCTAAAGAAGAGTTGGTGCGTGATGTGAGCCGCTTCTACTCCTCATCTCATGATCGCTTCACATACGGTGCAAACTTTATTAATTTTAACTTGCCACAGTTTTATCAAATCGTAAACCATCAAGGCAAAAGCCAAGTTATCCCCTTTTCGGGAGGCTCTTGGCCCTTCGATATCGAAAAAGATGAGATGACACACTCAGAGCATTTTGAGTCATCACCTCATCATCGCGCACACTACTATTAATGAGCCTTTAAAATGCGAAAGGTTCACCACTTTGTGTAGCAATCGCCTGTGCAAGCATATCTGTAAAACGTTGGCCTGAACGGTCGCATACCCAGTCGTTATCTTTATAATCGTAGTGATAGCCCCCCTGTTTCGTGGCGAGCCAAATTTGGTGGAAAGGTTCTTGTCGGTTGATGATGATTTTGCTGCCATCTTCAAAACTGAGCGTCATTACGCCACCATTTGTTTCACAATCGATATCCGCATCGCTGTCATAATTATCCAAATGCTCTTCGATTGAAGCCATCATTTGGTCGGCAAGTTGGTGAAATTCACTATCATTCACGGTTAGTTCCCTATTTGTTTAAATCATTCGCTAGTGGAAATTATAGGTGTGAACATCAATGGGGGTCAATTGACGGTAGAAATGTACCGGTACCCTCTGATTTTCCATGATGGCAGTTAAAACATTTGTTGGTGGCTCCCCTTTTAAGCATTATGCTATTGTGGATGGGGAACAAAATCACGACTCAATTGATGAACAATAGTGATTTGCAAAGGCAGCCCTGTTAATCTGTTACCTTATTCAGACGTCACAAGTTAGTTTTACAGGCGAAATATAATGAAAAAAAGTTTAGTTGGACTCTCTGCGCTTATTATTTTGTTCACTCTTTCTGGTTGTGGCTTAAAAGGCCCTCTTTATTTCCCACCAGAAGATAAGGCGACATCATCACAATCATCTGATGAAACACAAAATAGCACAGCGGCAGATTCGCGAGTGTCGACCTCAAACCAACAATAAGCTGCTGCGATGGAGCGGAATATGCAATTTTCTAAAATGCATGGCTTAGGTAATGACTTCATGGTTGTTGATGGTGTCACTCAGAATGTTTACTTTTCTCCTGAGTTGATTAGCCGTCTTGCTGATAGACATACTGGGGTTGGTTTTGACCAATTACTGTTAGTTGAGGCGCCTTATGATCCTGATTTAGACTTCCATTACCGCATTTTTAATGCAGATGGCAGTGAAGTCGCACAATGTGGGAATGGCGCCCGCTGTTTTGCTCGTTTTGTGCGTTTGAAAGGGCTAACAAATAAACAAAAGATTAAGGTCAGTACCCAATCTGGACGTATGGTATTGACAATCAATGAAAATGACGATGTTTGCGTGAACATGGGAGAGCCGGAGTTTGAGCCTCAGAAAGTACCGTTTCGCGCCATCAAAGCGGAAAAGACCTATATTATTCGCGCTTTAGAACGTACAGTGTTATGTGGTGTTGTTTCAATGGGCAATCCCCATTGTGTGATCCAAGTTGAAAGCGTCAAAACGGCGGAAGTGGAAATTTTAGGCCCTGTATTGGAGAGCCATGAACGTTTCCCTGAGCGAACCAATGTTGGTTTTATGGAAATCGTCAGTGCTCACCATATCCGTTTGCGGGTGTTTGAACGTGGTGCCGGCGAAACACAAGCCTGTGGCAGTGGTGCATGTGCGGCGGTCGCGATTGGCATTCAGCAAGGGTTACTGGCTAATCAGGTAAAAGTTGATTTACCGGGTGGTTCACTCGACATAAGTTGGAATGGTCCAGGCACTCCGTTATATATGACAGGCCCTGCCAGTCATGTTTATGATGGTGTGATCCAGCTCTAAGCTTTATTCAATTATCAAGAGGTTATAATGGATAAACCGGAAGTAGCACTAGACAGCCCTTATCAAATTGATGATAGCCAAGTGGTGCGTTACTTACAGGAACAGCCAGATTTCTTTATCCGTAATGCCTCGCTTATTGAACAGCTTACAATCCCACATGCTATTCAGGGAGCCATTTCGCTCCCTGAAGCCGTCATGAACCGTCAACGTTTGAAAATCAAACAACTCGAACAAGATATCTGTTTCATGGTTGAACAGGCTCATGAAAACGGTCAACTATTTGATGAATTGCTGTATTTAGTGATTGAGATGTCAATGGCGCAGAGCCTGAGTGACATGTTAAACAGCTTGAATCGCTGGGCGAAAAAATTAGGTCTATCCGGGGCGTCTGTGCGTCTATTTAGTGATTGCTGGCGGCTATCTGCTCCGCTTGATGCCCAAGCACTTGTCGTGTCTCGACGTGCATTTGAGTCGATTCGTATTCAGCGTTTCGGTGATAAGACCCACTATTTAGGTCATTTAAACGGCCCTGAAATACAACTTTTACTGCCTGATGCCATGAATGTGGCGTCAGTGGCTATCTCACTATTTGGTCATCATGGGGAGTCTGGCATGGTGATATTCACGAGTCGCGACCGAGATCACTATCAACAGGGTATGGGAACGGTTATGTTAGAGAAAGTGGCTCAAATTCTACCGAGGTTACTTTGCCGATGGATAGAGCGCCTATAACCCCCCAGCCACAAGGGCTGATGAACCAAGTCGAAGCATTTTTACGTTATTTACAAATTGAGCGTAGGCTCAGCCCTGTCACTATCACCAATTATCGCCGTCAACTCACGGTGGTGGTAGAGATGCTGAATGAAATGAACGTCAGCGAATGGCGGCAATTAGATGCCACGAAAGCGCGCAACGTGGCAGCAAAAAGTCGTCGTAAAGGCTTACAAGCTGCCAGTATGGCATTACGTTTATCGGCATTGCGGAGTTTCTGTGATTGGATGGTGCAACAAGATAAGCTTTCTGCAAATCCAGTGACTGCCGTCCATGCACCAAAGGCCAAAAAACGTTTACCCAAAAATATGGATGTGGATGAAGTTTCAAAGTTGCTGAGCATGGAAAGCGGCGACCCGCTGGTGGTCCGTGATAGGACAATGTTAGAAGTGATGTATGGTGCGGGGTTACGTTTATCTGAATTGGTTGGGTTAGATGTTCGTCATTTAGACCTCGCGATGGGTGAGGTTAGAGTGATGGGGAAAGGGAGTAAAGAGCGTAAGATCCCATTAGGCAAAACCGCAGTGAGCTGGTTAAAGCGTTGGTTAGAAATGCGAGAGCTGTACGAGCCGGAAGATGGTGCCGTTTTTATCTCCACAAAGAGTGGTAAACGCATATCTAACCGTAATGTTCAAAAGCGCTTTGAGCAATGGGGGATCAAACAAGGGGTTAATAGCCACATTAACCCTCATAAATTGCGTCACTCATTTGCAACACATATCCTTGAATCAAGTGGTAATTTACGCGGTGTGCAAGAGTTGCTCGGTCATGCAAATTTATCGACGACACAAATCTACACACACCTAGATTTCCAGCATCTGGCTAATGTTTATGATGTGGCTCATCCCAGAGCAAAAAGGGAGAAACCTTAATGCATTTTTACCGTCCGTTATCACCTATTCAGGCCATTACGTTTGACTTAGATGATACATTGTATGACAACCATCCGGTCATTGATAAAACGGAAGAAGAAGTGTTACGTTTTGTCCGTGAATATGATGCGCAGTTTAATCATTTTACCCATGATGACTTATACACTTTTCGCAATATTGTGGCGAAGCAAGAGCCTGATATTTGCCATGACATCACGCGTTGGCGTTGGTTATCATCGAAAATGATGTTTTGCCACTATGGGTACAGCCGTGAAGACGCGCAAAAAGGGGCGGATGACCTCATGGCTCATTTTACTTATTGGCGTAATCAAATCGATGTTCCTGAATCCACTCACCAAACACTCACTCAGTTAGCCAAAAAATTGCCATTGGTAGCAATTACTAACGGTAATGCAGAGCCTGATGCGTGTGGATTAGGGCAATATTTTCAGTTTGTATTAAAAGCTGGCCCGGATGGGCGCTCGAAACCCTATTGTGATATGTATCGGTTAGCCGCTCAAAAGTTAGCACTGGAGCCTCATGCCATTTTGCATGTTGGCGATAATTTGCTGACTGATGTCGAAGGTGCGATCCGCAGTGGTATGCAAGCTTGTTGGATCAATGTCGACAATAAGACGCTGATGGAAGAAAAAGATGTCCGCTTATTGCCGCATGTTGAAATTTCTCAGTTGGCTTCTCTATTGTCACTGGTATAATCATTTTTCTGTATAAAAATACAGTGGTCATCGCCACTGTTCTGCTTTGATGGTAATTATGGACGTTTCTTATCTGCTCGAAGGCCTTAACGACAAACAGCGTGAAGCGGTTGCTGCACCACGCACTAACTTATTAGTACTTGCGGGAGCGGGTAGTGGTAAAACGCGTGTGTTAGTACATCGGATTGCTTGGTTAATGGCGGTTGAGCATGCATCGCCATTTTCGATTATGGCGGTGACCTTTACCAACAAAGCGGCGGCAGAAATGCGCCACCGTATTAATCAATTGATTGGCTCAAGTGAAGGTGGCATGTGGATAGGAACGTTCCATGGTTTAGCACATCGCCTTCTACGCCAACATTATCTGGATGCTGGCCTACCACAAGATTTTCAAATTTTAGATAGTGATGACCAGTATCGGTTAATTCGCCGTTTGCTAAAAGCGATGAACCTTGATGAAAAGCAGTGGCCACCCCGTCAGGGCATGTGGTATATCAACGGCAAAAAAGATGAGGGGCTACGGCCTCAACATATTGAGTGCTATGGTAATCCGGTTGAAAGCACTTGGCTGAAAGTATATCAAGCCTATCAAGAAGCTTGTGATCGTGCGGGGCTAGTGGATTTTGCTGAGCTCCTGTTACGCGCCCATGAACTGTGGCTGAACAAACCTCATGTGCTACAACATTATCGCGAACGCTTCACCAATATTTTAGTCGACGAATTCCAAGATACTAACAGTATCCAATATGCGTGGATCCGAGTGTTAGCGGGTGACACGGGTAAAGTGATGATCGTCGGCGATGATGATCAGTCCATTTATGGCTGGCGTGGTGCACAAGTGGAAAATATTCAGCGTTTTTTGAATGATTTTCCCGGTGCCGAAACTATCCGTCTTGAGCAAAATTATCGTTCGACGAATAATATTCTGAAAGCCGCTAATGCATTGATCGCACATAATAGTGATCGATTAGGGAAAAATTTATGGACGGAAGGCGGTGATGGCGAGCCAATCTCTCTCTATTGTGCTTTCAATGAATTAGATGAAGCACGTTATATTGTCAGTCGTATTAAACAGTGGCAAGAAAATGGGGGAGCTTTGCAAGATTGTGCCATGCTATACCGTAGTAATGCTCAGTCGCGTGTACTGGAAGAAGCCCTTATTCAAAGCGCGATGCCATATCGTATATATGGTGGTCAGCGTTTCTTCGAACGCCAAGAAATCAAAGATGCCCTCTCTTATTTAAGGCTTATTGCTAACCGCAATGATGATGCGTCGTTTGAACGAGTCGTGAATACACCGACGCGGGGCATTGGTGAGCGGACGCTGGATACGGTACGGCAAACCGCGCGTGATCAACAACTGACACTCTGGGAAAGTTGTGAATATTTATTGCGTGAGCAAGTCCTCGGTGGGCGAGCGGCGGCAGCGATTGAACGTTTCTTGGAATTAGTGGATGCACTTGCGAAAGAAACGCAAGAGATGCCACTGCATGTACAAACGGATAGAGTGATCAATGACTCTGGCTTACGTGCAATGTATGAGCAAGAAAAAGGGGAAAAAGCACAAGCGCGTATCGAAAACTTGGAAGAGTTAGTCAACGCAACGCGCGACTTTAGCTATCAAGATGAAGATCAGGATCTGATGCCATTGCAGGCTTTCTTATCTCACGCAGCGCTCGAATCGGGAGATGGGCAAGCGGATATTCATCAAGATGCAGTCCAACTGATGACGCTTCACTCGGCTAAAGGTTTGGAATTCCCGAATGTATTTATCGTGGGCATGGAAGAAGGAATGTTCCCAAGCCAAATGTCGATGGATGAAAGTGGGCGTTTGGAAGAAGAGCGGCGTTTGGCTTATGTGGGGATCACTCGAGCTATGCAAAAGTTGACGATAACTTATGCAGAAAGCCGCCGTTTATATGGGAAAGAGGTCTATCACCGTCCGTCACGTTTTATTGCGGAATTACCGACGGAATGTGTTGAAGAAGTGCGTTTACGTGCAACCGTATCACGCCCTGTTAATCACCAACGCCTTGGCACACCCGTTACTCGAAATGATTCAGGGTATGCGTTGGGGCAACGTGTTCGCCATCCGAAATTTGGTGAAGGCACAATTATTAACTTGGAAGGCAGTGGTGAGCATTGTCGATTGCAAATTGCTTTTCAAGGGCAAGGGATCAAATGGCTGGTTGCATCGTATGCACGGTTAGAAAATTTATAGTTTATTGATAAATGCCAATTCTAATTTCGCTATTAGAATTGGCATTTTTATAGTTTTCACTTTTATTATAAACGAATTAATTAATAGCTTTATGTGGTTTTAATTAACGTATATAAAATTAAAATTTGTTTTGTTCTCCTCTCAGTTATATATTTTTAACGCTCCGCATTGCTATCAGTTAGCACGTTTATTTAAAACTAAGGGAAAATAAAATGGATTTTGTAAATAGAGATGATATAACTAATTATAAAAATAAGTTTAATGCAATAAAAAAGGATTATGATCAATTTATCGGTGATAATCAATCTGTGTTAAGAGTATTAAAAACAGAAATAAATCACCTAACTACGAGCCCATATGTAGCGCAATATAAAAGAAACCAACAACTAATACAATGGATTAATAGCGCTATTTATCATATTGAAAAAGCCAATAAAATAATATTAAAACAGTTATCCAATCACCGCTCATCACTACGTGCTTTTGAACGGGGTAAACAGCCTTTCCCTGGGGCCTTTAGTCATGGCGTGATCAAATTTGATCTCGAGTTTCCTGAGTCGGTAATGAGTGAATTACGCTTTACGGCACGTCATGCAATCGGGAGAACAATGGATAGATTCACTGAATTGGATAAACGCGTTTCCTCGTTAAGCAGCAACAGTCCATCACCATTAGAGAAGACGCCAGTAAATAGCCCGTTCTTAGAGAGCGTACAGGTTGCACTAAAGGTGACGACATTGGATTACCTTGATGCTTATAGAAGGCAAACCAAATTGTGTGATAAGGCGCTTTTAGATATTAAACATGTTTTTAAGGGGGTGAATTCAAAAATTAACAAAATAGAAGCGCTATCGCGTAAATTAACAGCATGGTCTGCGAGAGGCGCATCAAAACAGACGGGTTTAAATAAAGAGTTACTTCTCTCTGTAGGTAATGCAACGAAAATTGCGATTCAGACACAGAAAAATAATATCGAAATACTCAATAATCACTATAGTAACGTTATAAATGCGCTTAATATAAGCCGTGATGACAATGCGTATTTAACAATGGATCCTACCGAGCTACAAAACTATATTGATAGTCTAAATGAGTTAAAAGATAATAATTATATTTCGAATAAATTAAATGAACTCAAAGAGACTAATGTTGCCATCCATGATTTTATGGATAATGCAACTAAGGCTTATATTAAGAAGTTTCATCGAGAAGTGAATTCGGTGTACTCGTTATTAAAAGCTCAGCAAGAGCAGTTAGCAAATATTAGCGAACAATATTTATCTTCCCGTATTGCACTGCTTACCGCCTATCGCGATGACCAGAAAATGGTGGAGTCAAAACTTATTTCATCGTCCTCTCAACTATTGAGTGAGCAAATCTCAAGTTTTGAAAAAGCCCCAGAAGCTGTGAGTTGTTTTACGTATGCAACGAAGGACAATAGAGAGGGTGCATCAGCCGCACTAAAATTTTGTATGGGGAAAACCGCATTTTGTGGGCATGGAACGTGTTGATGGTTGAGGCCTTAGCGTTCGACTAGGGCGTAAAATAGATTAATTGTCATTGGTTTCATTAGGGCGTGCTCATCCTAGTGGTGAGCACTCTTGGGGTTTGTTTGTAATATCGTTGTTTTTCAAATGGTTCACTAATTTAAAATCGTTATCTTGTGGTAGGTTACTTTGATTCGAGAGTTTAATCTTTAAGATTTAAGTTTTTAATTTTAAATTTTCCACACAGTGAAGTATAAAATCATACCGAATAACCTTTCTAATATTTATCATGTCATTGAATAATCTAATTGATTCTCTTTCTACACAGGGTTGGTATGTGTGGGATGATTTTTTGAACCTGTCAGAAATAGAGGCTATTAAGGGCTGTATTCCTGATAATCTGCATGATGCGCGCATAGGTAACGGTGAGTCACTGCATGGCAATAAAGCCATTCGCGGTGATCAGACAATTTGGCTAGAGTCTGAAATGGGCGAGCCTATCGCCAGTTATATGGCGAAGATGGATGAAATCCGCCAAGCGCTAAATCGCTCGTGCTATATGGGATTGCGTGATTTTGAAACCCATTTTTGCCGTTATCCTAATGGGGCATTTTATAAAAAACATGTGGATAATTTCCAAGGGCAAGGGCGGCGTAAGGTGACGACTGTGCTTTATATGAACGAAGCATGGAAATCTGGGGATGGGGGTGAATTGGTCGTGTATGATCAGCAGGATAATAAGCTATTTCAGCTTGACCCTTTAGCCGGTCGGATGATTGTATTTATGTCTGAAGAGTTCCCTCATGAAGTGTTACCTACCCAACAAAAGCGTGAAAGTATTGCCGGATGGTTTTTGACGGAAAAAATACTTTAAGCTTTATCTATCCAATGAATGCCACCTCCTTACGGAGGTGGGCTGTAAATGAATTAATTAATTTGTTTAAATGCTTGTCCAGAAAAGATAATGTTCGCATTTCCTCTTTCTATTTGATAATGCGCATTATGTCGTTGTTTATTTAATGCCGATGCTTGCTGATCTTGGTATTCATTTAAGCGCCAATAAATAAGCTGCTTAGCTAATTTTTTATTGGCATGCTGACTACGCTCAGATTGCACTTTGACACTGATCCCTGTTGCAAGATGTTTTGCTCTTACCGCGGAGCAGGTTTTATTAACATGCTGCCCGCCAGGACCTTGAGCTTTTATAAATTCAAACTCGATATCACTCTCTTCAATGGTTTGAATCGGCGAAAAGCGGATCACATTAATAAACCAATTTTTCCGTTTATGTTTTGGCCTTAAGGGGCTTTGACACTGCCACTGTATTGTCCCAGACCATAACTGAGCTAGCTCCTCAGCACCATGCCCTTCTAAAGCGACCAAAGCAGATTTTAAGCCATGTTTTGATGCAACCGTTTCGAGCGTATTGACCATGACTTCACGTTTTTTAGCCTCAATAAAAAAGCAAGCCAGTGCTTTTTCAACAGCGATACAGCACTCCTCGGGGCCTTGTGCAGAAGAAAATTGTAATAACATTATGCACACTCCCCACTGGTTTTGTAGGTGAGTAAGGGGCGTAAACGTGCGATAACCTCAATTAACCCTGCTCCCACCATACTTTCAATCACGGTTTCAATCGACTTATAGGATTGTGGAGCTTCCTCATAGATCAATTGTTTATTAGCACAGATGACTCGGCTACCTAATGCAGTACGCGATAGCTGCAATGGAGTATAGCGGTGAGACAACCGCCCCTTACACTCAGTACGCATCCATTTGCGGCCAGCACCGTGAGCCAGTGAATTTAAGCTCACCTCACTTGCATGAGGCAGAACTAAATAACTGAAATCGCCACGTGACCCAGGAATAATGACCATGCCTTTGTCAGAAGGGGTTGCTCCCTTGCGATGGAGCCAACCTTGTATGCCGTTAATCGTGCAAGGTTCAACCAAGTTATGATTAACATCAAGGGCCATTTCCCCCTTTGCCTTGACCTGCTGCAACATGCGTAAGCCAATTAATTGGCGGTTTAGTTCGGCAAAAGATAATGCATGTTGGTGAGCTTCTAAATAGGCTTTCGCGTCATTTGAATGCTCTTCAAGGCCATTATGGCTATGATTTTCAACATGTTGACGTAATATGGATTGCCCTAATCCTCGGGATCCACTGTGCACAAGCAGTAATGCACACTTTTTATTTAAACCGCTTTGTGCAATCGACTCATCGTTAAATATTTTGTCGATGATTTGAAATTCAGCAAAGTGATTACCGCCGCCAATCGAGCCGAGTGAGGACATAAAATGATGGGATTGCATTTCATGAGGAACATGCTCATCGAGCCATTCTAAGGGGGCGCTATCCGGCATTGTGGATAACTGTTTTTCAAACTTATCCAAGTTTAACTTCGTGGTCTTGATATCGGTCTGAAATAAACTCATTCCACAGCCAATATCATTACCGACCAATGCAGGATAGAAACGTTGTGTTGAGAAAAATGCCGCACCAATTGGGTAACCACGACCAGGATGTAGATCTGGCATGCCTACCACGGAAACCATATTAGGGAGCGCTGCGGTTGTTTGTAACTGTTGGATTGCTTTACTTTCAATCCAAGTATTTTCTGTCGCGATATAACTGACGTGTTCGCTGACAGAATGAATAATATTGCCCATAAGTCATTAACTCATTTTTAAGGAAAAAATAAGGTGATTTAGCAGGCAAGAACTGGAGAGATAGAGAGACTATTTCTGAGTACGCCCGCAAAGAGTGTGATGAATTGTCGTCATGATGTTCCTCCTTGCAGTGTGTGAGATGGTAAAAAACGAGCGGATAATAACGACAGGGATGGGGGATTGCAAGCGGTTTTCACAAGAGTGTTGCTGATTAAGAATTGTTTACGCTTTGTAGAACGGCTTACAGAAAGACGGTAAGCCGTTTAATTATTGGGCTGAAATATCAAGTTACTGCGCGATATGGACGGTCTTACCGCCAATAATCGTACGTAATACCTTCACATTTTCAATATCATCAGCTGGGATCTGAAATACGTTACGATCGAGCACGATCATGTCTGCAAATTTACCCACTTCAAGTGATCCAATCACATCTTCTCTGTGTTGAGCATAGGCAGAGTCAATCGTGGCTGAACGAAGGACTTCAATGACCGTCATATCACGGTCATTATCCAAGCGAGGGGCTGGTTTACCATTGATATCACGTCCACGGCGAGTGGCTGCGACTTTTAAATCATACCATTCGTCAAAATCATCAATCGGCCAGTCACTACCAAAGGCGACCACAGCACCCGCATCGATAAACTTCGCGATAGGCTCTAATTGTTCAAAACGCTCTTCACCGAGCATGTTACGCTCAAAAGCGGCCAATTCAGGGGTTGGCGCAGCCCACTGGAATGAAAGACAAGCGATCGTTTTGAGGCGTGCAAATCGCTCATAATCTTTTGGATGAACCAATTCATTGTGAGCAAGGCCTGGGCGAATATCTTTTTCTGGATGGGCTGCACGCATTTTTTCGATGGCATCAAGCACAATAGAAACGGCACCTTCACCGACTGTATGTAGATGTGGGTCATAACCTGCCGCCGCAATCTTTTCCATCAATTCATCAAGAATTTCAGCAGTAAAATACAAATCGCCATAGTTATCTGTTTCAACCCAGTTTGGAGCTTCATCGGTGCCGATATTGATGCGATAAGGCTGTAACAGTGAAGCCGTCATTGTTGGGAACTGCATCACACCATCGACAAACATTTTGATATTTCGCAGGCCGATCCCCGGCGCTGGCGTCCAATCAGCTTGGTGCCATTTTTTAGCGAAAGCGACAGCTTTATCGACAGCGGCTGCAACTGAGGCGACATCCGGAGTTTCATCTGGCGTGATCTCGCGGGCAGCTTGAAAGCGAACGGTCAGCTCTTCGCGACGTTGTAGTTCAGCAAAGGCTTCTAATTGCTGCTCAGAAACACGGGCATCCATTACGGTGGTTACACCTTGCTGGTTTAACACTTTTTGTACCAGTTCAGCAACTTCAATGGCTTGGTCATCGCGAATTGATGGGATGCTGTCTGCTGCACGCATCGCCGGTGCATCTTCTAAAATCCCATTTAGTTCGCCGTTAGCATGTTTACCAATTTTACCATCGGGTGGCTCAGGGGTGTCTTTGGTAATACCAAACAATGCTAAAGCACGGCTATTTGCTAGCAGTGTATGGCAGTCATTGGAAAACAGCACCACAGGGCGATTGGTTTTCAGTTTGTCCATGTCCTCGCGGTACATATCAATACCTGCCGGTAGCATACCTTGGCGTAGCCAAGCTGTGACTTTTAGCCAATCATTTTCCCCGGTACGCGGGTCTTTATCTAAATGATCTTGGACACGTTGTAGTATCTGCTCAATCGTTAGCGACTCGTAGTTGAGGTGGCAGCCAAATAGCTGGATCCCACCCCAAAATGGGTGCATATGGCCATCGATGATGCCGGGCATCATCATTTTGCCTTCTAAATCGATACTCTCAGTTTCCGGCCCAACGTATTGGTGTAATTCCTCTGAAGTACCACTTGCGATAATGTAGCCATCTTGTACGGCAATGGCATCTACAACACTGTTTTGCTTGTCTGCGGTGTAGATATAACCGTTGAAATAAATGACATCTGCAACTTTATTATTCATTTCTAACCAGTCTTTATCAGGGCCCTATCGGTATGGGCAGGAACAAAAATAATGGGGAAATTATGCATCCCCATTATTATCATACGTGTACTAAAGTATAGGTACTAATTGATGATCATATTGGTCTCATCGTCCGAAATTGCGGGTGGACGACGTCTGAAACCATGTGTGAGCAATGTGAGATAAAATGCACCAGCCGCTAGCCAGCACAGGCCCACAGTAAAGGCCTCTTTATCTAGGCTTGTCCATAACCATAGGGTGAGTATGACACCAATCGACGGCATAATCAGGCAAGTGATAAATTTTTTACCATCAAGCGCTTCTTTGCGATCGATATAGAAGTGTTTAATCACGGACAAGTTCACAAAGGTAAATGCAATCAGTGCACCGAAGCTAATCATTGAAGCTACCATGCTGAGCGAAAGCACCAGCGAAAGCAGTGATGCGATGGCAACAAAAATGATTGAATACACAGGGGTATTCAGTTTGGGATGCAGGTACGCAAAAACTGAGCGTGGCAAGACTCCATCACGCCCCATCGCATAGAAAATACGCACAATGCTGGCTTGTGATGTCATAGCAGAGGCAAAGACACCAATGACATAAGCGGTAATAAAGCTAGATGCCATCATTGCGCCGCCGACTTTTTCCATGACCGCGAGGCTAGCAATATCGGTATTTGGAATAAAGTCTTGCCATAATGGATAACTCAAATGGGCGCTGTAAGAGATGATGATAAACAGCGCACCCGCAATAAAGACGGTATAAATAATCGCTTTTGGTAATGTGCTACGCGCATCTTTTGTTTCTTCTGCCATGGTTGAAATGGCATCGAAACCTAAGAAGGCCAAACATAGCACGGCAGCACCCGCGAATAATCCAGGCATTTGATCTGCCGTTAGCGTAATCGGTGCGAGTAGTGCGTCTGTATCTAGCACAAAATTAGTCTTAAAGCTCAAGAACAAGAATACGGCGATAAAGACAATTTGCATGCTAATAATCAGCATATTCATTGAAGAGACGAGTTTGATCCCTAAAATATTCATGATGCTGACAACGGCAATCGTGGTGCAGATAATGACTGGCATTGGAATATTAGGGAAAGCTTCATGCACGAAGATCCCAATCGCAATATAGTTAATAATCGGCAAAAATAAATAATCGAGTAATTGCGCCCAACCGACTAGGAAACCCAATGTTCCGCCAAATGTTTTTTGCACATAAGAGTATGCAGAACCCGAAAGAGGTAGCGCACTCGTCATACGGCAATAGCTCATGGCAGTAAAGAGAACGGCAGCCAATGTCACAAGATAAGCGATAGGCAAATGGCCTTCACTTAATACTGTCACTTGTCCATAGGTAGTGAAAATTCCGAGTGGCACCATATAAGCCAGCCCAAAGAAAATGAGCGCAGGCGTGGTCAGTACACGTTTCATTTGAACGGTATTCTGTTGCATTTTTAAGCCCTTCCCAAAAGCCCTTAACAACTATCAACTCTTTCTGAATACACAGGCGGAGTGAACCTAAAATGCAGCCATATAAACTGACTACACTATTGTATTTAAAAAATTTTTTAGAGCGGACCTGTATTCAATTTCAGAAAACCTCGCACCAGGACATAAATAAATTACATGTCATCGTGCGCACTTTAATGAAACGTCAGTGATGAATCGGACCATCACCATCCGCTGGGGTGAATACAAGCGGCGTACAATATAGAGTCGATGTTCCTTTAACGCAATGATTAATTATTAAAAAATAAAAAATGACTTTTTTTCAAAGAGTTGGTTTTAATTTAGAGATAAACCGGAATTTAATTTTAGATAAATTTAATAATAGCCTGTTTTAAGCGTAACGCAACCCTATTGGATTTTCATTCAACACTTTGATTTTATGGGTTTTTCTTTTGTGCGTAAAAGTGGGTTCTACTGAAAGGTGAGTGTTTTATATTGTCGAGAGTTATGGCTTATTTTAATAATAAATGGGCTTTTTTTAATATATTTAGGTTGAGTTAACATTTAGATAAACGTGATGAATTAGCATATTGTCTATTATGCTTAAAATAAATTAACTCATTCAGTTCCATAAAATGAAACACTGACCTTTTATTCATAAATAAATAAAGGTCAGTGTTTTGGGCTTTGCCTTTATATAGGCAATTTACAGGAATTACTTTCTTAACCTTTGTTGTGTGTAAAGTGCATCCAAGGTAAATAAAATTAATGCGACCCAAATAAAGCCAAATGTCACGAGTAGCTCTGATGTCATTTTTTCGCCGTAGATAAATACCGCGAGTAAAAACATAATAGTTGGCCCTAAATATTGGAAAAAGCCCAGTGTCGACAAGCGAAGGTGGTTAGCTGCTTCAGTAAATAGCAACAATGGCACGGTTGTGATAACACCAGCAAGGATTAATAACACATTTAAGTGCCAATCATTCATTGCCATGTTGCTGGTTGGGCTATCGGCAAAGAACAGCAAGAAAATAACGCCCACTGGGAGTAACCACAGGGTTTCAAATGTCATTCCCGTTTGGGCATCAACTCCAAGTTTTTTCCGTAATAAACCGTAGGTTGCAAAAGTCACGGCGAGGCTAAGTCCGATAACCGGAACGGAGCCAAATTGCCATAACTGAATAAGAACACCCGTTAAGGCTAAAATAACCGCGACCCACTGCATGCGGCGAAAGCGCTCTTGCAGAAATAGCATTCCAAATAAAACGTTCACCAGAGGGTTAATAAAGTAGCCTAGGCTAGCTTGCAACATATATCCATGGTTAACGGCCCAAATATAAATTAGCCAGTTGGAAGCGATAGTCACCGCGGTGACGCCTAATATAAGGATTTTTTTAGGCTGCTTTAACACTTGGCGCATATAGCTCCAGTGTTTTGTTGCAGTTAATAAAACCAACATAAAGAAAAATGACCAGATAATACGATGAGTCAGTATCTCTTCTGCCGGCACCTCTTGGATGGTTTTAAAATAAATAGGTGCGACGCCCCAAATTAAATAAGCGCCCAAGGCACATAACACGCCTTTGATGGTATTTTGTTGGCTCATTATTGGCTCTGAATTTGAATAAACGGCTAAAAGTAAGTCGATTGAGATATCGAGCCTTAGAAAATATCGGCTCGATTTATGACCTTATTAATGTGACATTGCTCGAGTTTTTTTACAAGTTATTAGTTGAGTAAGTAACTAATTTTTTACTTTCTCGTTTCATCCAATGAGATAAGTGGCCGTGGCTGTTGCGATATGCTGATTACGTTCGTTATGTAGTTCGCAACGCGTCACTGCAATTTTATTGCCATCGCGTAATAAACTGGCGCTTGCAGTAAACACTTCACCTCGACCAGGACGTAAATAATCAACTCGTAGATCAATGGTGCCCATTTTTGACATTTTATCGACAATATCTTGATGCACTAATGGTGTGATCCGTTGGAGAATACGGTTAATACATACCATGCCACCAGCGACATCTAATATTGATGCAATGACACCACCGTGAAGAATGTTTTGTGTAAAATTACCAATCAATTCTGGACGATTCTTAATTGTTAGTTGGACAAAATCATCATTTATCTGAGCCAATTGTATTCCCAAAAGCTGATTAAAAGGCATTTTATAGATAAACGCATCACTCATGAGCTTACTCGCTTCTTCTAATGTATAAGTACGGTCATTCATCTTATTCATCCTTTAAAAAATATGTGAATAATAAGTTATCACTATGTATAAAATATGTCTCTATGAAATGAACGAATAATCTTTCAGCAGTTGTCAGATTTTGTGTGTAAAATGAGATAAACTTTTTTGGGATTTTTTCAGAATAGGAATAACAGAATGCGCGTTTTTCACAAATTAGTTGGTACTGTGCTCTGTTTTTGGTCTGTATCATTATTCGCCGCAGAAAATACAGATACATTAACTTCCGTAGATACAACAGAGAAAACGCCAATTAGAGGCAGCATTATTTCTGGGTTATTACAAAATTACGAGAGTCCTTTTGTACTTTACCCTTATGAATCCAATTACATTATTTATACCTATACCTCATCGATGAATAAAGAGGCGATAAAAAGCTATGATTGGGGTAAAGATGCATTGCGCGATGAAGTAAAGTTTCAGATTAGTCTAGGTTTCCCTTTATGGCGCGGGATTGCGGGGGAAAACTCCGTATTAGCGGCGTCATATACTCAGCGTTCTTGGTGGCAATTAAGTAATAAAAAAGAGTCTTCACCATTTCGCGAAACCAATTATGAACCTCAGCTATTTATTGGTTGGGCAACAGATTATCAATGGGGAGGTTGGACATTACGAGAGCTGGAAACAGGCTTTAACCACGAGTCGAACGGTCGCTCAGAGCCAACCTCTCGCAGCTGGAACCGCATTTATGCGCGGGCCATGGCACAAAATGGCAATTGGCAAGTTGATTTAAAACCGTGGTATCGCATTCATGAGAGTGAAGGCAGCGATGATAATAAAGATATCACCAAATACATGGGCTACTATCGACTAAAAGTGGGTTATGCTCTAGGTGATAGTGTGATTACCGCGACAGGGCGTTACAACTGGAACAGTGGTTATGGTGCCGCGGAATTGGGTTGGAGCTATCCCATTACCAAACATGTGCGATTATATACCCAGTTGTTTAGTGGCTATGGCGAATCGATGATTGATTATGATTACCGACAAACACGTTTTGGTATCGGTGTGATGCTAAATGATATGCTTTAGTCATTAGCGCTTATTTGCTAGCATACTGCAACTCTATTTCAAGTGATACCTTGAAAAACACCGAGTGCTAACCCGCTATTTAGATGCTGCTCTATTGAGCAGCTATCAGTTTGTCATTTGAGGATCCGCGTGTCTACAGCTGAAGTGATCTCCCAGTTTTCACTGGCTGAAAGTATACTCAATAATACTTTTGGTTATCAGTCTTTCCGCCCTGGGCAGGAAGCTGTTATTCGTGCCATACTCGATAACCGCGATTGTTTGGTGCTTATGCCAACTGGGGGCGGTAAATCGCTATGTTATCAAGTTCCTGCTTTGGTTAAAGAGGGGGTAACGCTGGTGGTATCGCCTTTGATCTCCCTAATGAAAGATCAGGTCGACCAATTACGCCTTCATGGTATCAAAGCAGCTTGTTTAAACTCCTCTCAAACCGCTCAAGAGCAGCGAGACGTGATGGCCTTATGCGCCCAAGGCGCCATCAAGTTGCTGTATGTTGCGCCCGAAAGGTTATTAACTGACTATTTTCTTAGCCAGCTGAGTAGTTGGAATATCAGTTTATTGGCGGTGGATGAAGCACACTGTGTTTCGCAATGGGGGCATGATTTTCGTCCTGAGTATCGCGCCATTGGTCAGTTACGGCAGCACTTCCCTGATGTTCCTATCATGGCATTAACGGCAACAGCAGATGAAACGACACGAGCCGATATCGTACGTTTATTGGCCTTACATGACCCTTTGATACAAATCAGCAGTTTTGATAGACCCAATATCCGCTATACCTTAGTCGAAAAATATAAACCGCTTGATCAGCTTTGGTTCTTTATCAAAGCACAAAAAGGTAAAGCGGGTATTGTCTATTGCAATAGCCGTAGCAAAGTGGAAGAAACGGCAGAGCGTCTGCAAAAACGTGGGTTAAGCGTTGCAGCTTATCATGCAGGGTTAGATAACCAACAACGAGAGTGGGTACAAGATGCTTTTTTAAAAGATAACCTACAAATTGTTGTGGCAACGGTGGCTTTTGGTATGGGGATCAACAAGTCCAATGTACGCTTTGTGGCGCATTTTGATATCCCTCGCAATATCGAAGCTTATTATCAAGAAACAGGGCGAGCAGGTCGCGATGGGGTTGAAGCGGAAGCCGTACTATTTTATGACCCTGCGGATATGGCATGGCTACGCCGCTGTCTTGAAGAGAAACCCGCTGGCTTGCAGCAGGATATTGAGCGCCATAAGTTGAATGCGATAGCTGCATTTGCGGAGGCTCAAACTTGCCGCCGATTAGTGCTGCTCAATTATTTTGGTGAAAATAGGCAAGCGCCGTGTGGCAATTGTGATATCTGTTTAGACCCGCCAAAACAGTATGATGGGCTAGTGGATGCCCAAAAAGCGCTATCTTGTATTTACCGTGTTGGTCAGCGTTTTGGTATTGGTTATATTGTTGAGGTCTTGCGCGGGGCAAACAATCAGCGCATCCGCGAACTAGGTCATGATAAATTACCGGTATATGGCATCGGTAAAGATCAATCCCATGAGCATTGGGTCAGCGTTATCCGCCAGTTGATCCATCTTGGGATGATCACACAAAATATTACGCATTTTTCAGCGTTGCAATTAACGGAAGCGGCTCGGCCGATATTACGCGGCGAATCCGCTTTGCAACTTGCTGTTCCTCGTGTTTTGGTGGCAAAAAGCCGTAATCAGCAAAGCAAAGTTTATCGAGGAAACTATGATAAGAAGTTATTTGCTAAGTTGCGCAAATTGCGTAAATCTATAGCAGACGAAGAGAATATTCCTCCATTCGTTGTGTTTAATGATGCAACCCTGATTGAGATGGCTGAGCATTGTCCGGCTTCCCCTTCAGAATTGTTGTTAATTAATGGTGTGGGGGAGAAAAAGCTTGAACGCTTTGGTGATGCTTTTATGACATTGATTAGGGACCATCTTGAAGGTTACGAATGACGAAAGGATATACATATGACCCCAGAAAAGCTGAAAGAAAATTGGTTAAACCGAGAAACTCAATTTTCTGCATTTGCTAACGGTCCACTTTTAGACTTTTGGTTGCGCAGAGAAGAAGCTGAATTTCTAGGGGTCGATGATGTTCCTATTCGCTATGTTCGTTTTACCCATTCCCTAAATAATAAAGCCGTTGTTATCTCCCCTGGTCGTAGCGAAAGCTATATGAAATACCCAGAAGTTGCCTATGACTTCTATCACCTCGGTTTCGATGTCTTTATTATTGACCATCGAGGGCAGGGGCGCTCCGGACGTATGTTGGATGATCCACAAAAAGGCCACGTTGAAAAGTTTACTGACTATATTGATGATTTTGCAAAGTTTGTTGAACTTGAAGTGCAATGTCGGCATTATCTCAAATGTTATGCATTAGCCCACTCAATGGGGAGTGCGATCCTCGGCGGCTATTTATTACGGGATAATGTCACCTTTGATGCAGCGGCGTTTTGCGCCCCTATGATTGGGATTAATTTACCGATCCCACACTGGTTAGCGAGCTTTATTGTTGATCGGGCGGAGCTACACCGCAGTGTGCGTAATGACTATGCGATTTCAACGGGGAAATGGCAGCCGTTGCCTTATTTGATCAATGTGTTGACTCACAGTCAGGAACGTTACCGGCGTTATCTCCGCTATTATGCGGATTATCCCGAATTGCGGCTAGGTGGCCCTACCTATCATTGGTTAAAAGAAAGTTTTGCAATTGGCGATGAGCTAATTGCCCGGGCGGGAGAAATTGATGTACCACTGTTGGTGTTAGAAGCAAGTGAAGATAAAGTGGTCAGCAATCGAGAGCTACAGGCTTTTTGTCAAAGTCGGCAAAAAGCACAGACAGGAAGAGAAGAAAAATTACCCCTCGTGATTGAAGGGGCACACCACGAAATCCTGTTTGAAGTGGATGCATTAAGAGCGATGGCGCTTAATGCTATCTGTGATTTTTTTGAGCAGTATTAGCTAGGAATGATTTATGAAATATCCTGTTGTTGCTTCTGATTTGGACGGTACTCTTTTATCTCCTAATCATGATTTAACCGCTTTCACCAAGGAAACACTGAAACAATTAGTAGAAACACAAGATATCCATTTTGTGTTTGCGACGGGTCGTCACCATGTGGATGTTGCACAAATTAGAGATGGTTTAGGTATTGATGCCTATATGATCACGTCGAATGGTGCACGGGTACACAATACAAAAGGTGAATTGATTTTTAAGCATAATGTTGATCCTGAAATTGCTCATGAGTTGTGCTTGATGGAGTTTGATCACCCTGATTTGGTGACCAACTATTACGGGGGAGATGACTGGTTTATTAACCGTGAAAGCCCCGAACAGAAAGAGTTCTTTAAAGAATCGGTATTTCAGTACACGCTATTTGATCGCCATAACTTTGATACTTCAGATGTTTGTAAAGTCTATTACACCAGTGAAGATCACGATATGTTGGTAGATTTACAAAATCGCATCCGTGAACGTTGGCAAGATCGTGTTAATGTAACTTTTTCACTACGTAGTTGCTTAGAGGTCATGGCTGGTGTGGTTTCTAAAGGGGAAGCCCTGCAACAAGTTGCGGCACTTCAAGGTTATCAAGTGCATGACTGTATCGCCTTTGGTGATGGTATGAACGATAAAGAAATGCTGACCTTGTCAGGGAAAGGTTGCATTATGGAAAATGCTCACCAGATGCTTAAAGATGAATTACCTCAACTTGAGGTCATTGGCTCTAATGCCGATGATGCGGTAGCGCGTTATTTAAGAAAGCTCTATTTAGCATAATGTAAAAATTAAATGTTATCCGAAAATAGAGGTCGATAAAACGACCTCTATTTTATTATCGCAAATCTATTCATTCACCTACTGCTTAGCTATTTAAATATTAAATAAAAACAGCGTTTATATGTTAAATATAAATTTTAACTCTAAATTAAGTTAGTTTAAGCTATGCTATTAATATTAAAATAATATTGTTTATCTAGGCTTGAAAATAGAGGGAATGTGTATGGATATCGACGTCAGAGTGGAAAAACTCCTAGAAAAAATAAGTCTCGCCCATCGTTCAATAAAGCTGTATGAAGAGAGGGTATTGCAGTTAAATCAATCAGCTAAAATGAGTTTTAACTCAATAGATAATGAGGTTAACGAAGGTGATTTTCAATTTATTTTCAGTATTTTAAATAATCTAAAATCTGATTTGGAAAATAACAAGGAATTATTTGGATTGATTTTAGAAAAACAAATAATATATAAAAATATACTCGATGAAATTAGCGCAATTAATGTTGGTTCAGCATTATATCAAGCCACTCAATTTGATAATGATATTGAAATGCTAAATAGCTTTATAGTATCACAGGAATTTTTCGATAAAGTTAACGATGAATTAAGCCGCATTAGTCATTCTTATTATGGTTCATACCGTCAAATTATTGAGGAAATGCAGCAGTTAATTGAAGTGAGAGGTTATCTTCAATATGACCTACAAGGGATTAATAGTGACCTTGAGCCGATTAAAGAAACATTAGATGTATTTCGGTTAACTGGGGAGCTGCCTCGAGACATTGTGTTATACCGGAGAATACAAGAGAGAGCCGATGAGTTATTGCTATCAAGCCATATTAGTGCGCTCCCTCCAGCAGAAAGCGAAATACCAGTATTTCGAGACAACTCTCTCGATGCTTTTTTACCCAATCAATTGTGCCATGCTAAACCGTAAGCGTGTGTCTTACCATAACGAAAGTAAGGTGTTGCCGACACCTTACTTGGATCAGGAAATATCTCATTTTATACAACAAACTTAAAAAAAGATGCTGAATTTGCAATAAAGTCAATTTTCCTATTCTTTCTGTATGCAAGTGGCATTAAACTATCAACGAGTCGGCAGTGTGTTTAGGCTATAGCTTAGCAGCAGTTTGCCGATAATAATGGATCACACTGTTTTCGCAGTCGGTAATTTGCACTGTTGAGGGTTGTTTAGGATGAAAAAAATTGCGTTAGCGCTATTGTTGGGCTCTGTTTGCTATAGTTCATTATTACTGGCTACTCCCCCGATAAAATCGGCACCTTCACAACAGACAATAGAGCAAATTACGCAATTAGCACAAAAAGGTGATCCAACCGCACAATATCTTCTCGGTCAACGCTATTTTAAAGGTAATGGCGTTTCTCAAGATTCTAAAGTCGCTGCCGAATGGTTTATCAAGGCGGGTGATCAAGGCAATGCAGACGCTCAATTCCAATTAGGAACAATGTATGTGAACGGCTTTGGCGTTCGCCGAGACTACGATAAAGCGATGCTTTGGTATCAACAAGCGGCTAAACAGAATGATACACGGGCAGAAACCAATATGGCGATGATGTATGCTCAAGGCCTTGGTGTCGCTCAAGATCTCGAAAAGGCAGCTTATTGGTTCAGAAAGGCCGCTCAAGGGGGCAACGTGATTGCCCAATTCCATATTGGCCAAATGTATTCTATCGGCAGTGGTGTTGATCTCGATAATGAAAAAGCGGTGTTTTGGTTCCGCAAAGCTGCGAAGCAGCGCGATGCAAAAGCACAAGATCGTTTAGGGGTCATGTACTCTGAAGGGAAAGGTGTAAAGAAAAACCTTCAGCAATCTTATGCTTGGCTAACCACCGCGGTGTATAGCGGTAATAAAGAGAGCCATCGGCTGCAAAGTAAAGTCGCAGAGCAATTAAGCGAAAGCGAATTAAAGCAAGCGCAAAAATTAGCAGAGAACTATATTCAATCCTATGGATTTAAAGCAGGTTGAATGATCTGATCATTCGTGGGATATGATCCGATATCCCACCATAATGATCACGGATAATACAAGATAGGCCCAGCTCATACGGTAAAAACGGTTATATCCCCATCCCCGACGCACATCCAACTGTAGTTGCTTATTTGATACTTTACTCACCAAAATACGAAACGCCACAATATATAACAGGGTCAGCACTTGCCATAAATACAGGATGTTGACTGCAAATGATTTACCTACCACCAGTAAGATGATGAGTGGAATAAGAAAAAACAGAATGGAGCCGATCTTCTCAAGTTGAGAGACTCGCAATAAAGTCAGTTCATCTTGTGGTTCAATGGGCGCTTTCATTTTTCTACCTTAATCATCGATTGAGTATTAAGGTCAACGGCTTGATGGCCGCTGACCTTGAATATCGCCATTATAACTCCCCGGATTTACGCGGAGGGTTGCGACCAGAGAGGTTGTTTGTTGCGCTTTGCAGTGCATTCTCCCGTATGTCCACTCGAGCTTGGAATGGTGGGAATGGCAAGGTAATGCCTTGCTCTGCAAATGCTGCCAGTATGTTTTGATGGATTTCATGACGTGCAGGTAACCGATGCCCCATCTCGGCAGCATAAACACGCAATTCAAAGATTTGAATGCCTTGTTGTAAATCAACTAAATAAACCTCTGGGTTCGGGTTATCAAGTATCATCGTGGAACGCTCGGCCGCACTGAGTATGATAGAGGTCACTTGCTGGCTATCTGCATCGGCAGGAGCAGGGATCGTCATCACGATACGCGTGATCGTGTCAGATAAGGACCAGTTAATAAATTGCTCAGTAATAAAGGCCTTATTAGGCACAATAATCTCTTTTCTATCCCAATCTGTTAAGGTTGTGGCTCGAGTATTAATCTTTGTAATACTCCCTGTCAGATTACGGATCGTCACGGTATCGCCAATTCGAATTGGTTTTTCAAATAAGATCATCAACCCAGAAATAATATTGGCAAAAATCTCTTGTAAGCCGAAACCTAAACCAACCCCCATGGCGGCTATCAGCCATTGTAATTTTGACCAATCAATCCCGAGCATTGAGAAACCAACGATGGTACCAATGATGGTCAATGAGTATTTGGTTAATGTCGTGATGGCATACCCTGTACCAGGGGTTAAATCTAAGTGCTGCAATACTGCCAATTCAAGGAGTGCAGGTAAGTTACGCACCAACTGAGTCGTGACGATAATGATCAGTATGGCGATAAAGATAGACCCCATAGTGATCGGCTGAACAGTATCGACCCCATTAATTGTCGAGGTTACATCCCACAGACGAATATTTTCAAGGAACGAAAATGCAGTGTGGAGTTCAGACCAGAGCCAAATGAGAGAAACCAACGCTATCATCGTGAGGATTGAGCGGACTAACCCGACGGATTGCGCGCTGATTGCATCAAGGTCAATCACTTGCTCATCAATATCAATGTTCCCTTCGCCACTCGCATTGGGTTGGTGAATATCTTCTTCCCCTTTGGCCCTTTGCGCTAAGATTTCTGCACGACGTTGTTTGGCTCGTTCAAAGGCTAATTTACGGCGCTGTATTGACATCCAACGGCGGATAGCATGGTAGACAATCAATAATACAAACCATATCGCGACAGAGGTCTCTAAACGGCCAAGCAGGGCTTGAGACGTTGAGAAGTAGCCTAATAGTGAGAAGAATGCAGCGATAATCGGTGCAACCAGCAGCATCCACCACAGTGCTTTATTGATTAGGTTATCCCCTGAACCATGTCTATCAAGGTAGAGAGGCACATGGGTGCGGCGCAAATTGTTTGTCATTAAGCTCAATGCAAAGCACAGTAGCAAGAAGCAGAAGCGACCGATGGAGGCAGAAAATTCCCTATCACTGTAGTGCTCAAAAGTGATCAGCGCCATCATCAGAGGTACGATGACAAATATCGCGAGCCGGTAATAACGCATCGCACGTTTTACCGCATCTTTATCCCACCCAAAGTGCGCAATAAATAGACCCGTTGGGCGTGAAAATGTTTCACTGATCATAAATAGCCATAGCACGGGAGTTGTGGCACTGACACCATAACCTATTGCCGCCGCCATCGGGTATTGCCAAGCACTTTGCAGGCCATAACCAATGGCAGACCACATCATTGGGAGTGGTAGCGCCACAATAATAGACCAAAAAATCGTGCGTATGGTGAGGTAAAAGTGGTCTTGAGTCACTTTACCAATGCGTAAGCTTGCTCTATCTAGAAAGTCTTGATAATGCTTACGCGTGCTAATACTAAAAATCACTAAAATGATCGAGCCAAACAGATATAGGAAGGTGTCTTGAGTTGTTAACATCACTTTAAAGGCACCAGTGAGCTGCGATAAGGTGTCTAAAGAGAGCAACTGAGTAATATCTGTTATCAATAAAACAGGATAGTGGAGTGTTACCGGTGGAGCATCGGCAACCCAAAACAGATAACGGTGTGACGCATCTTTAACATCTTTTAATGCGTCTGTTAGTTGGCTAGTGGCGACATTTAATTTTGTCAGCTCTAACATCTCGGTATCAAAGCCAGAAATGAGCGCGGTTAGCAGCTCTTTACGCGTCTTAATTAATGATGAGTAGACTTGCGCTTGTGCTGGGCTTAAATTATTTTCGGTCTCTTGTGTGGCGGTATCCAGTTTGGATAACCGGTCTAGCATATCTTCATAATTTAGGCGTTGTACCCGTAAATCTGCCATATCACGGTTAAGCTGCTGGCTTTTAGGAATTTCCGGTAAACGTGATAATTGGGTACGAAGTGCCTCACCTAACGTACTTGAACCATCAAGCCACTGCGCTTGCTCGCGGATAGTTGTCAATGCTTGGCGTGCATCTTGTATTCCCGAGGAGATTTCTGCTTGGCTCGTACTGATAGTGTTCATACGAACCGCTTGCTCAGTCAGTTCTTGGGATAGCTTGCGGTTAATATCAATTTGATCTTTAAGGAAAGGGGTCAACTCACCTTGTTCTGCAAGCATTTCGGTGTGTTCGAGTGCTAATACCGCTTTTTGCTGGCGCAACGTATTTTGCACTTCACGTAATTTTTGTAATTCAAGCTCCAGCCGGTTATAACGCTTTTTATTCAGTTCTAAAGCGACGCGTGAAATTTCTTGGCGGTTATTCGCGGATAATTGCGCCATTTCAAGCTCATTAACCTCAGCTTTGCGAGCACTCACTTCGGCTTGAGCTAAGGTTGTTTGGGCTTCTGCTAATGGTGTAGTAGGAGAGCTTAGTGATTGTAAGCGAAATGACGCTTCAGAAAGGAGGCGGCGTGCTTCTGATAATTGTTTTGGTAATGCACTTAGCGATTCACTGATTTCTCGGCCTTTATCTTGCTCCTGCTGTGTCTTTCTTCCCTGATCGAGAAGCTGACTACTCACTTGAATGATTTGTTGTTCAAGCTCAGACAAGCTGATATTGGTTGGAATATTGGTTGGCTCATCGCTTTCATTGAGTAGTTCTTGTCTTAGCCCCTTGATAATTTTAGGGAAATTATCGATGGCGTCTTGATAAGACTTGGCTTTAGCTTCCGACTGATTGGCTTCACTGATCCAGTTAAGTGCGCCTTGAAATGCTTGCGCTATTTCCGCATCTTTAGGGTTTTTACTGGGGTCGAGCTGAGCAAGCTCTTGCTTAATCAGTGCTTCATTTGGCGTACTATTGGAAGCCCCTGCCGCAGAGAAGGCGATTAGCAGGCTGAAAAAAAAACCGATAATCAAACGCACAGTCAGGAGCTCCTTCAAGCAATTAACAATATAAGGTATTACTGGGTTTCAATTTGCTCAGCGGCGGTATCCACTGAGGTATCATTTGCCACGGTTTCCGCCAGTAGCTCTCCCATACGAGTCGCATAGCCGGGGATCAGTGAGGCATTAAAACGAATAGCGTTCGGTTCAAACAGGTTAATGACGGTTGAACCTAGCTTAAAGAGACCCATTTCTTCGCCTTTTTTCAAGAATACGGCACTTTCAGTCAGTTGATCTGGGTAGGTCCAGCGCTTAATAACCCCTTCACGCTGTTGGTTAACACAACCACCCCAGACAGTTTCAATGCTACCAACGATAGTGGCACCGACTAAGATTTGCACCATCAGACCCACATCGGTTTTAAACACACAAATTAGGCGCTCATTACGGGCAAAGAGGTTGGGAACATTGGCGGCGGTCAATGGGTTGACAGAGAATAAATCACCCGGTACATAAATCATCTCGGTTAATAACCCATCGCATGGCATATGTACACGGTGATAATCGCTAGGGGATAAATAGGTTGTGATAAACTCACCGCCACGGAATTTATCAGCTAGCTGATAATTACCCGCGAGCAAGGCTTCGACCGTATAATGGTGACCTTTGGCTTGAAAGATTTGGTCATCTTGAATTGAACCTAATTGGCTCACCGCACCATCAGCCGGTTGCGCTAATTGGTGTTTTCCTGTCACTAATGGGCGCGCTTCTTCTTTTAGCGGCCTAATAAAGAAATCATTAAACGTTGCATAAGCGGTGAACTCGCTTTTTTGTGCTTCACTCATATCCACTTTATAGGCTTTTGCAAACAGCTTAATTGCCCATTGAGTGACAAAGCCTGCATTCTTATCGGCGAACCAGCCGGCAAGTCTTGTAAGACCCTGTTTTGGTAGAATATATTGCAAACGTATTTTAATCTTATCTAGCACGTTAACCTCAAATTCGTAAAGGCCAGTTAGCAAAAAGGCAGTCATTGTACCTTTGCTTTTTTAAATAGGCTATTTTGTTTCGATAGGCTTAAAAATCTTTACCATTGATGAATCACCTACCAAAATAAATGTAAGTACTCGCTCACTTGGTTAGTGAGTCGTTAAGCCAAAACTACTTATCTTTACCCGTAAAATTCCCACGAGGCTTAATCTGTTCCATGCTCTCCAAAATACGATGATAATTTTCAAACCGTGATTCGGCGATTTTCCCTTCTTCCGTGGCTTCACGCAGTAGACAACCGGGATCATCCAAATGCTTACAATCGCGGAACTTACAGCCACCTAAATAGTCTTTAAATTCGACAAAACCTTTTGTTACTTGTTCCGTAGAAAGATGCCATAGGCCGAATTCACGTACTCCCGGGGAGTCAATGACATCACCACCTAACGGAAAATGATATAACCGCGCTGTCGTTGTGGTGTGCTGGCCTAGCCCTGAAGTATCTGAAACGTCATTGACTAAAATGGTTTCTTCATTATGAGGCAAAAGAGCGTTCAGTAAACTGGACTTGCCAACGCCAGATTGACCTACAAATACTGATATTTTGCCGATCAGTGCGTTAGTAAGTGCTTCCATTCCTTCGTTGGTATGGCTAGAAACTTCCAGTACTTGGTAACCAATATCACTGTAAATAGTCATTAATTCGCTGACCCATTCACGGTTTTCTTGGTCTAATAGGTCAATTTTGTTTAGGACAATAATGGGTTGGATGCCTAAAGTTTCGCAAGCCACTAAATAGCGATCGATAATATTCAGAGATAGCTCGGGTAAAATCGAGGAAACGACCACAATTTGGTCAATATTTGCAGCAATAGGCTTTAGCCCATCATAATAGTCAGGGCGTGTTAGGACGGAGTGGCGTTCGTGAACGGCTTCAACAATGCCATTAACTTTGATATCGGCTTGTGTATTCAACGCAGGGCGCCAAACTACGCGATCTCCTGTGACGAGAGATGAAATAGTTCGGCGTAAGTTACAACGCTGTAATGTGCCATCGCTTGCTTCGATGTCAGCATGTTGCCCAAATCGGCTGATCACTAGCCCTTCTTGCGCTTCTCCTAATAGGCTGTCATCAATCTCAGTGACTTTTTGTTTTTTAAGTCTTTTTTGATGATTTGCCTGTACTCGGCGCTGTTGGCCTTTTGACAGTTTCTGCTTAGCCACCTGACCTCTCTTGATATTGTTGGCTGAGTTTTCTTGTTTACTAACTTGAGTGGATCGCGTCGATACCTCAAACGCGTTATCATACACGAACTCCATTGGATCAAGTTAGGGTATATGATGCAAAAGAATGAGAATAATTTAATCTGGATCGATTTAGAAATGACGGGTCTCGATCCTGAGCGTGACCGTATTATCGAAATTGCCACTATCGTTACCGACAGTCAGCTTAATATTTTAGCACAAGGTCCTGTCATTGCGGTTCATCAAACACAAGCACAATTGGATTTGATGGATGAATGGAATGTGAATACCCATACAGCAAGCGGCTTGGTTGAACGCGTTAAAAGCAGTACTTTCAGTGAGCGTGAAGCTGAATTAGCGACGATTGAGTTTCTAGAGCAGTGGGTACCAAAAGGGGCATCACCAATCTGTGGGAATAGCGTTGGTCAAGACCGTCGTTTTCTATTCCGCTACATGCCTGAGTTAGAAAGCTATTTCCACTATCGTTACCTTGATGTTAGCACCCTAAAAGAGTTAGCTCGTCGCTGGAAACCTGAAATTCTCGCGGGCTTCACTAAAAAAGGCACACACCAAGCTTTAGATGATATTCGCGAGTCTATTGCAGAATTGGCTTATTACCGTGAGACCTTTATCAAATAATCAAAGCAGAAAACTGAGATTGGCGACCAAAAGGTGGCCAATTTTTTTAGCGGTTAACTTATTACAGCGCGTTAAAAGTATAAGTAACAGGCATTGGGGTTTTCATGGCATGGACGTCATTGGGCGATGCGTTTTTAGAAAAAAGTAAAAAATGTTAACTGATTGAAATCAGAAGTTTACTTGCAACGCTGATAAAATCATCACAATGCCCAATTTATCAGCAAACAAATAAAAAAGTGAAAAAATTGAGCTAAGGGGCTTGCCTGCCGTGCAATTTCTCGTATAATGCGCTCCCCGTACCGATGAAGATTTTCATGAGTACGGTAAAGCAAAAAGAAAGTATTTTGCGGGAATAGCTCAGTTGGTAGAGCACGACCTTGCCAAGGTCGGGGTCGCGAGTTCGAGTCTCGTTTCCCGCTCCAAACTCTCTTAATGTTTTAGCTAGAACACTATTTTCGGTATGCGGGAATAGCTCAGTTGGTAGAGCACGACCTTGCCAAGGTCGGGGTCGCGAGTTCGAGTCTCGTTTCCCGCTCCAATCTCTCTTAGTGTTTTAGTTGTAGTTACCTATCCAAATGCGGGAATAGCTCAGTTGGTAGAGCACGACCTTGCCAAGGTCGGGGTCGCGAGTTCGAGTCTCGTTTCCCGCTCCAAAATCCTTAGTCTCTTACCTCTTATTGTTAAAAATCCAACTGCTTTCATTAAGAAATGACACCTATTTGATGCACTAGGTGAATTGCGTTCGAATCTGTTTATTCATCAACAAATGCTTTTCTTTTAGTGATGATCGGCAGAGAGTGATGATCATCACACTCTTTGGGATCTTTTTCAGATCTTGCGGTTTTTTCTGCTTGCATTCATTAACTTGTCGCCATAGAATAGCCACCCCCTGACCAATAGGGGCGATCAATAAGTATCCAAATTGTTATAATTTCAGTTGTAATAATAAACAAAAAAGCCGATTTTTGCAGTTTCAGTAATTTTTTTGTACCAACCTTGTGTTTTAAGCGCTTTAATTTTGCTGAGAGTAGTAAAAAAGAGGACTTATTTAATTTCCTATCATTAATAAGTTATCCACAACCTATCATCAATGCTGTGGTGCTTTTACGCGTCTGTAATACTTTAATGCACCGAGTTATCCACAGGATAGCATGATAGGTAATCGCACATACTCCAAAAAGCTATTGCTTCGTGGTGATAGATATCTTACTGAATTTAATAGTAAATATTTTTGTTTAAAATGTGGCTAACCTAGCTTGCAAATTCTTTACCTATTGTCAGCTAAGCAATTTTTTATTTTATTCACACGGAGTTGATTTTTATTCGTTTGCAGTATAGGGGTGTATTATTTTTAAGCATCCCTAGGTAAACCTTTAGATATGGCGCGTACAAGGCGTTTCTGCTGTGAAGTTTGAATAGTTACTTGGTTTTCTTCTCGGCGCTGTAATTGTTGTTGTATTGCCCATTGGATATGCTCATCCAACATCTCCCCCATGCCTAACCGTGAGCGCAATGCGTTGACAATCGTGTCCTGATAGGGGGCATTGCCTAACGCGACACTGATATTTCTGAGCCATTTTAAGTAACCAATGCGGCGAATTGCTGAACCTTCAGTCACTTTTAGGAAAGTCTCTTCATCCCAGCTAAATAGTTCAAGAAGTTCGGGCGTGTGTAATACGCGTCTTGGGCTAAAATCTTCTTCATCGGTTAATTGTGAAAAACGGTTCCAAGGGCAGATCAATTGGCAGTCATCACAGCCGTAGATCCGATTCCCCATCAGTGGGCGAAACTCTTCCGGGATCGGGCCATCAAGCTCAATGGTTAGATAAGAAATGCAGCGGCGAGCATCGACGACATAAGGTTCAACGATCGCGCCGGTAGGGCAAGTGGTCATACAGGCCAAACAGCGACCACACTGCTCTTCAACAGGTTGATCGATAGGAAGAGGTAAATTAACTAAAAGTTCACCGAGAAAAAACCACGATCCAGCTTCACGATTAAGGATCAACGAATGCTTGCCTGTCCAGCCTAAGCCTGCCTTGACGGCGAGAGGGCGTTCTAAAATAGGGGCAGAGTCGACAAATGGGCGAAAATTGAGATCGTCAGAGCAGATATGTTCTCGGCAGTATGCCAAGATGCGATCGCTGAGCATTTTCAAGCGCTTTTTTAATAGCTTATGGTAATCTCTACCTAGTGCATAGCGGCTAATATAACCTAATTCAGGGTTACTTAATGTGCTGGCAAAAGCTGCTTTTGCAGGCAGGTAGTTCATACGCACGCTGATCACGCGCAATGTGCCGGGATGTAATTCGTGAGGTCTTGCTCGCATCATCCCATGGCGTGCCATCCACGCCATCTCACCGTGGTATTGCTTATCGAGCCATGCCTGTAATTTTGGCTCTTCAAGGGAAAGGTCAGTGTCACAAATACCGACTTGCTGGAAGCCAACTTCACTCCCCCATTGTTTGATATTTTGTGCAAGAAGGTTGAGATCGAGATGTGTTGCCATTAGATTTTATATTGATGCTAAGCTGAGTGAAATTGCAGGGGCACTTTACCATGATCCCGTGATTTCACAAAATCATCACTGATGCCCTGTTGTGTGATGTAACAGGATTAGTCGCTTATCTGATATCCACTATCTAAATATTTCTGTAATGTTATTTAAGAAAAATGGATCGGCTTAGGTTAATATAGTCATTATATCTATATTGATCTATTTTTCCTTACTATAGCTGATTGAACTTTCCATGAAAGAACGTATTTTACAACTTGCCAACGAAGAGCAAACAGTGGCGCTAGGGCGCGCTGTCGCAAATGCCTGTCAACGAGGCGTCGTGATTAACTTGTATGGCGATTTGGGCGCTGGCAAAACGACATTTAGTCGCGGTTTCTTACAGGCACTCGGGCACCAAGGTCACGTAAAAAGCCCGACGTATACGCTTGTGGAGCCTTATGATCTTCCTGATGGGCAGGTTTTTCATTTTGATCTTTATCGTTTAGCTGATCCAGAAGAATTGGAATTTATGGGGATCCGAGACTATTTTTCCCCTGAGTCGATCTGTTTAGTGGAATGGCCTCAACAAGGCAAAGGTTTTCTGCCAGAAGCGGATCTTGAACTCCATTTGACTTATCAGGATGAAGGGCGTCAGGCTCACTTTATTGCTTTTTCTGCAAATGGGGAGTCGTTGTTAGAAGAATTACAAGCACTCTAAGGGATATATTGCTCATGACGAATGCATTGCCGAGAAAAATAACAAAAAGAAGTTTTTTCTCCTTCTTATTGCTGTTGATGATTGTTGCATTATGGTTAGTTGCACGACCTGTACAGGCGGCGACCTTATCGAACATACAGGTTGATAATAGCCCATCAAATGCACAGGTGACACTATCCTTCATGGATGGTAAGCCTGATTACAAATATTTTCCCCTGCATTCGCCAGAGCGGCTAGTTATTGATGTTAAGCAAAATGGCGAAATTATCGGCCTACCAATGAGAGTGCCTGCTGGTGATTTGGTTAAAGTGGTTCGTACCAGCCAGCCACCGGATAGCCGACACAAACGTATCGTATTGGAACTGTCAAAAGCGGCAAAAGTACAAACGTCGCTGAAACAAGTCGCTGGGCAGTATCAAGTGGTATTTACGCTTTCCTCGGGGCAAAGTCGTGCACCAACGTCTTTCAATAATACGACTCAACCGATGCAAGTGCCTAATAATGCGGTGCAAGATAAACCGTTAAAAATGAATTCGCAGGCACAGCGACCAGCTGTTGCACCTGCACCAGTTAAAACCAATAAAACAATGCCCAAGGGGGCAAAACAGGTCGTGATTGCTATTGATGCTGGGCATGGTGGCAAAGACCCCGGAGCGATTGGTAAAAACGGCTATCGAGAAAAAGATGTTACGTTAAGTGTTGCACGTAAACTGTATGCAAAACTTGAGGCTGACCCTATGTTCAAGCCAGCGATGACCCGAGATGGTGATTATTTTATTTCTGTCAGTGGGCGTTCAGATGTTGCACGTAAGAAAGGGGCTAACATGTTAGTTTCTATTCACGCTGACTCTGCACCAAATAGTAGTGCGCGAGGCGCTTCTGTTTGGGTATTGTCAAATCGACGTGCGAATAGTGAATTAGGTAACTGGTTGGAACAACGAGAAAAACAATCCGAGCTATTAGGTGGAGCAGGCGATGCATTAAGTGGTGCAGACCCTTACTTGAGCCAAGCGGTACTCGATTTACAATTCGGTCATTCACAGCGGGTTGGCTATGATGTGGCGGTACAAGTACTCCATCAATTAAGAAAAGTGGGTAATATTCATAAACGTAGCCCAGAGCATGCCAGCCTTGGGGTTTTGCGTTCGCCTGATATTCCTTCGATTCTGGTAGAAACAGGGTTTATTAGTAATAGCGCTGAAGAGCAGTTGCTTAAATCCAATGACTATCAAGAGAAGGTCGCCGAAGCTATCCACCAAGGTTTGCGGCAATACTTCCTTGCAAATCCGTTGCAAGCGGCACCTAATTAAGGGGGATGGTGATGGCAATACAGATCCTCTCTCCCCAACTTGCTAACCAAATCGCTGCCGGCGAGGTTGTCGAACGCCCAGCCTCAGTGGTTAAAGAGTTGGTTGAAAACAGTCTCGATGCAGGTGCAACACGCATCGACATCGATATTGAACGTGGAGGAGAGAAGCTGATCCGTATTCGCGATAATGGTAGTGGGATCAGCAAAGATGAACTGGTCTTAGCGTTAGCGCGCCATGCGACCAGCAAAATTGCCACGTTAGATGACCTAGAAGCCATCATGAGTATGGGGTTCCGTGGTGAAGCACTGGCGAGTATTAGCTCCGTCTCTCGTTTGACGCTCACATCAAAACCGGCTGAGCAATCAGAGGCGTGGCAAGCTTATGCGGAAGGGCGAGATATGGCGGTGACCGTCAAACCCGCCGCTCACCCAAATGGCACCACCGTAGAAGTGCTTGATCTATTCTACAATACGCCAGCGCGTCGCAAATTTATGCGTACCGAAAAAACCGAGTTTGGCCATATTGATGAGGTCGTCCGGCGTATCGCGCTTTCTCGCCCTGATGTGACAATCAATTTGAACCATAATGGGAAGCTGGTGAAACAGTACCGCGCTGCAAAAGGGGAAGCTCAACAAGAGCGGCGGTTGGCAAACATCTGTGGTACAGGCTTTATGCAGGGGGCGCTAGCGATATCTTGGGAGCATGGTGACCTTGGCATTAAAGGCTGGGTGGTTTCACCGTCTTCGACGCCAGTGAGTGATATTCAGTACTGTTATGTAAATGGTCGAATGATGCGCGATAGGTTAATTAACCATGCGATCCGCCAAGCGTATGAAGGGCATCTTGATGATAATCAACAGCCAGCCTATGTCCTTTATTTGACCATTGACCCCCAACAAGTGGATGTTAACGTCCATCCTGCTAAGCATGAAGTGCGTTTTCACCAAGCTCGGCTAGTGCATGATTTTATCTATCAAGGTGTGAGAACGGCCTTATTAAATGCGCATGAGCCAGATGAGTTGCCCGGTATTGAACCTGTTACCCATGAATTAACTAATCGTTCATCCGCGGGAGACAACTACTTTTCGTCATCATCCACGCTCAATGAAAACGATGAAAATGAGACGAGTCGTACGGCGCAACAGCAACATGACAGCACGGGCAGTAGTCGTTCGCATTCAGCCCCTTCCGTAGCGGCTACATCGCCGACATCAACAAATCATTTTAGTCGAGAAAAAAGCGCGTTTACGCCTTCTAATACGCATTATGACCGAAAAGCGGGGCAACTGTACCAAGCATTGATGTCTGTTCCTGTTGCTGAAGAAGATAAAAAGCCACTATTTCCTAGTCGGCAACCATTAGATGTTCCAGCAGTTTCTTCGCAATCAGTGGAAGAAAATACCAATAACTTCACATTTGGCAAAGTATTGACAATTTACGCAAAAAACTTTGCATTAATTGAGTCTTCATTAGGGCTAATCCTGTTATCCTTATCAGAAGCAAATTATTTACTGAAGTTGGCTCAGTTATCACCTGATGGCGAAGCGTTAAAACCTCAACCGTTGTTGATCCCGCTAAAATTATCACTTAATTCTGATGAAATTGCGGTTTTTCAGCGTAACAAGGAACAATTGACATTATTTGGTATTGAAGCCACGATATCTCATGGAAAAGTAACTATTCATGCGGTATCGTTACCGTTAAGAACGCAAAATTTATCTCAGCTTTTTTCGGGTTTACTGAATTTTTTGTCGACAAAAGAGCAGGCATCTCGTCAAGATATTGCTCAATGGCTTGCAAAAACAGTTTCACAAGAAAAAACACAAGAAAGCTGGAGCTTAGCACAAGCAGTTCAGTTACTCGCTGATGTTGAGCGGCTTTGCCCGCAGTATGTTAAAAAGCCGTCACCAACATTATTACAATTAATTAATTTACAATCCGTGGTAGCTACACTAACAAATGAGTGAACTTGTAACTCAGAAAAAACCGAATGCAATATTCCTGATGGGGCCAACGGCCTCAGGCAAGACAGCGTTAGCTATTGCTCTACGCCAACACTTGCCTGTTGAGATAATCAGTGTCGATTCGGCGTTGATCTACCGTGGTATGGACATCGGCACAGCGAAGCCAAATGCAGAGGAGCTTAGTCAAGCGCCTCATCGTCTGATCGATATACTCGATCCCTCTTTACCATACTCCGCTGCTGATTTCCGGCGAGACGCATTAAATGTAATGGAGGAAATAACTTCTCAAGGTAAAATTCCATTACTTGTGGGGGGCACAATGCTTTATTTTAAGGCATTACTAGAGGGGCTTTCGCCTTTGCCTTCTGCAGATCCCGCTACTCGTGCTGAGATTGAAAAAATTGCACAGCAGCAAGGGTGGGGTGAAATCCATCGTCGTTTAGCGGAGGTCGATCCGGTTGCGGCAGCGAGGATTCATCCTAATGATCCACAAAGATTATCCCGAGCTTTAGAGGTATATCTCATTTCAGGGCAAACTTTGACTGAAATGACACAAACAGCAGGTGAAGAATTACCTTATAATGTGTTTCAATTTGCTATTGCGCCCCAAGATCGTAAAATTTTACATCAGCGCATTGAACAACGTTTTCATCAGATGTTAGACGCCGGTTTTGAAGAGGAAGTTCGTGCTCTTTATGAACGGGGTGACCTCCATGTTGATTTACCCTCTATTCGTTGTGTGGGGTATCGGCAAATGTGGTCGTACCTAGAAGGCGAAACAGATTATGATGAAATGGTTTATCGGGGAATTTGTGCAACACGCCAATTGGCAAAACGTCAAATTACCTGGTTGAGAAGCTGGGAAAATGTTCATTGGTTAGATAGTGAACAACCACAGCAAGCGCTTAAGGCTGTTATGCAGGTTGTATGTGCATAGAGCTATGGTTTGTGTACAATTAGAACGCTAAGCGCAATTTTTGAGTAGTTAATTTTTGGAATCGAAAGGTTCTCATTTAAAAACAACAAAATAAGGAAAACATAGAATGGCTAAGGGGCAATCTTTGCAAGATCCGTTCCTGAACGCATTACGTCGTGAAAGGGTTCCGGTCTCAATTTATTTGGTTAACGGCATCAAATTGCAGGGTCAGATTGAATCTTTTGACCAGTTTGTCATTTTACTAAAAAACACGGTTAGTCAGATGGTTTATAAGCATGCTATCTCTACCGTTGTCCCTGCTCGCCCTGTTTCTCACCATAGTGGCAGTGCTACTGGCGGTGCGGGTAATGGTAACTACAACTCTGGTGCTTCAACTCAACAGGATGGCGAAGCTGCTGAGTAATACCAGTTGTGCGTTAAAATTCAAGGAAAACATGGGTAGGGAGACTTTACCTGTGTTTTTCCTTTGTATTTCTAGTGATTAAGCCTAAGAGGTTATAGCCCTTGTTTGATAGGTATGAAGGCGGTGAACTGGCTGTATTGGTGCATGTCTTTTTCTCCCAAGAAAAGGACACTGAAAATCTGGCAGAATTTGAGTCACTCGTGACATCGGCGGGTGTGAAACCTGTACAGATAGTAACAGGCAGTCGTAAGTCTCCCCATCCTAAATATTATGTTGGAGAAGGGAAAGCGGAAGAAATCGCTGAAGCTGTGAAGGAAAGTGGCGCAGATGTGGTGCTATTTAACCATACGCTGAGTCCAGCACAGGAACGTAATCTCGAAAGGTTATGCCAATGTAAGGTCGTTGACCGTACAGGGGTGATTTTAGATATTTTCGCTCAAAGGGCGCGGACACATGAAGGTAAACTTCAAGTTGAATTAGCGCAGTTACGCCATTTATCGACCCGTTTGGTAAGAGGATGGACGCACCTTGAGCGGCAAAAAGGTGGGATTGGTTTACGTGGTCCTGGTGAAACTCAGTTAGAGACAGACCGTCGGTTATTAAGGGGCAAAATTAGCCAAATTTTATCCCGTCTCAGCCGAGTAGAAAAACAACGTGAGCAAGGGCGCCAAGCACGAAATAAAGCGGATATTCCGACAATTTCGCTGGTGGGTTATACCAACGCCGGTAAATCAAGTTTATTTAACCGGATGACGGCTTCCGATGTTTACGCTGCTGACCAACTATTTGCAACACTTGATCCAACATTAAGACGTATTAACGTGGAAGATGTTGGGCCAGTAGTACTTGCGGATACTGTTGGTTTTATTCGTCACTTGCCACATGATTTGGTTGCTGCCTTTAAAGCAACACTGCAGGAAACGCGTGAAGCAACGTTATTGCTCCATGTTATTGATGCAGCAGATAGCCGTTTGGATGAAAATATTCACGCGGTCGAAAGTGTATTGGAAGAAATTGAAGCAGATGAGATCCCAACACTTTTAGTCATGAACAAAGTGGATATGCTGGAAGACTTCATCCCGCGTATCGACAGAAATGAGGATAACAAGCCTGTTCGTGTCTGGGTATCAGCACAAACGGGTGACGGTATCCCCTTGTTGCTACAAGCATTGACGGAACGCCTTTCAGGTGAAATCGCACACGTTGAAATGCGTTTGCCACCGAGTGAAGGCCGCTTACGTAGCCGTTTTTATCAACTCCAAGCCATTGAACGCGAGTGGCAGGAAGAAGATGGTTCAATTGGCCTTGAGGTGCGTATGCCGATGGTTGATTGGCAGCGTTTGTGCAAACAGGAACAACAATTACCTAGCTATGTGATTTAACATATCGCTAGGAAATGGAATTGATATTAAGAGTTATTTGTTGCTCTTAACCCGAAAAATCAATCATAAAGATATGGAGCTAAAACATGGCGTGGAATCAGCCCGGTAATGACGGACAAGACCGCGATCCGTGGGGAAGCGGCAATAAAGGCGGCAACTCTGGCGGGAATAAAGGTGGTCGAAAACGTGGGGCTTCTGATCTCGACGATCTCTTTCGTAAGCTGAGCAACAAGCTTGGCGGTAAAAAAGGCGGCAGCGGTGGTGGTGATGGTGATAATAAACAGCCATTCCAAATCAGCGGTCGCTTTGGTGTATTGGCTCTCGCGGCAGTCGTCGTTGTATGGGCGGGTTCAGGTTTTTATACCATCAAGGAAAGTGACCGAGGTGTGATACTACGCTTTGGTGAATACAGTGGTATTGTCGGACCTGGTTTGAACTGGAAACCAACTTTTATTGATAAAGTGATTCCAGTTAACGTTGAAACCGTTCGTGAACAAGCGACGAATGGTATGATGTTAACCTCAGACGAAAACGTGATCCGCGTTGAGATGAACGTGCAGTATCGTGTGACTAATCCTAAAGAATATCTATTCAGCGTCACTAACCCTGATAACAGCTTACGTCAGGCACTTGATAGTGCAGTCCGTGGCGTAATCGGTCAGTCAGCGATGGAACAAGTGCTTACAACGAATCGAGCATTTATTCGTGATGTAACACAAAGGGATCTGGAAGCGACGATAGAGCCATACAAAATGGGGATTACGGTACTCGATGTTAACTTCCAAGCTGCTCGTCCGCCTGAAGATGTTAAGGCTGCCTTTGATGACGTAATTGCAGCACGGGAAGAAGAGCAAAAAACGATTCGTGAAGCACATGCTTATCGGAACGAAGTGCTACCAATGGCAAAAGGTAATGCGCAAAAACTGATCGAAGAAGCTGAAGCTTATAAGGCGAGTGTGGTCTTTAAAGCAGAGGGTGAGGTTGCAAGTTTTGCAAAAATGTTGCCTGAATATCGTGCAGCACCTGAAATTACCCGTGAACGACTCTACATTGATACCATGGAGCGTGTTTTAAGTAATACACGTAAAGTTATCGCTAATGATAAGAGTAATAGCATGTTAGTACTACCATTAGAGCAATTAATGCGTGGTAATAACAACAATACAGCAGCACCAAAAACGGGCTTAGAACCAAAAGTGATGAATCCAAATACGACTAACAATTCATCATCTTCGGGTACTCAGCCTGCACAGCAAAGCAGTAATGTGCGCGGTGATACTGTTCGAGTAGGGAGACAATAATCATGCGTAATTCGCTAATTGTTATTATTATTGCTATTTTGGCAGTCGCTTACGCATCCATTTTTATTGTCCCTCAAGCCGATCGCGGTATTGTGCTGCGTTTTGGTAAGGTTGTGCGTGACGCTGACAATAAACCTATCATTTATGAGCCAGGTTTGCATTTTAAAGTGCCTTTCATCGAAACGGTGAAAATGCTTGATGCGCGTATTCAGACATTGGAAATCCAAGCTGACCGCTATTTGACAAGTGAAAACAAAGACTTGATGGTAGACTCCTACCTGAAATGGCGCATTACTGACTTTAGCCGTTATTATGTGGCAACGGGTGGTGGTAGCTCAGATCAAGCTGAAACATTCTTAAAACGTAAGTTTAGTGACCGTTTGCGCTCTGAGTTTGGTCGTCTGAGTGTTAAAGATATTATTACAGACTCACGTGGTCGTTTGACTGTTGATGTGCGCGAAGCTCTGAACGTAGGTTCAGCATCTGATGAATCGACTAAGGAAGTCGATGCAGAGATTGCTTCTGCGGCAGCGCGCGTTGAAGAAGAGACTAACTTAACGCCGTTAGTCGCTAACGCAAACAGTATGGCTGCTTTAGGGATTGAAGTTGTTGACGTTCGTATCAAACGTATTGAGTTACCGAACGAAGTTTCTGAGGCTATCTATGCGCGTATGCGTGCAGAGCGTGAAGCGGTTGCACGTCAGCATCGTTCACAAGGCCAAGAAGAAGCCACGAAGATCCGTGCGGTGGCTGATAAAACTGTGACTGAAACGTTAGCAGAAGCTGAACGTACAGCATTGACTCTACGCGGTGAAGGGGATGCGATGGCAACAAAACTGTTTGCTGACGCATTCAACCAAGACCCAGAGTTTTATGCCTTTATCCGTAGCTTACGTGCCTATGAGCACAGCTTTAATAGCGGTGAGGACGTGATGGTATTAAGCCCAGACACAGACTTCTTCCGCTTTATGAAAGCACCAACCAAGTTGCGTGCAACGGATTAAAATAACTGTTAAGCTAATAAAGAAAAGCCCGCTTCGCGGGCTTTTTTTACGTCTGTCTCTTTAAGTATTAGATTTTTCAGGGAAAACTAATACTGTTTAATCTGGTCGCTATCAGTTGGATTGATGACAGAAATAAAAAAGGCCATTTTTTCTTGCTTTCCAGAAAAAAATTTTTTGCTGTGCAAAAAATCACTGGAACAGATTATTTTAGATGGTAGAATTCATTTTTAAGCAACCGAGTGTATTTTGAAATGGGTAAGAACGTTGTCGTACTGGGCACCCAATGGGGTGACGAAGGAAAGGGCAAGATCGTCGACTTGCTGACAGAGCGTGCTAAATATGTAGTTCGCTATCAGGGCGGCCATAATGCTGGCCATACTCTTGTTGTAAACGGTGAAAAAACCGTTCTCCACTTAATTCCATCCGGTATTCTTCGTGAAAATGTCATCAGCATTATTGCTAATGGTGTCGTACTCGCGCCTGACGCATTGATGAAAGAGATGAAGCAATTAGAAGATCGCGGTGTTCCTGTTCGCGAACGCTTACGTATTTCTGAAGCATGCCCACTGATCCTGCCTTATCATATCGCATTAGACAATGCGCGCGAAAAAGCGCGTGGCGCGAAAGCGATTGGTACTACGGGTCGTGGTATTGGTCCTGCTTATGAAGACAAAGTTGCTCGCCGTGGCCTGCGTGTTGGCGATCTGTTTGACAAAGCAACCTTTGCTGAAAAACTAAAAGAAATTGTTGAATACCACAACTTCCAGTTGGTGAATTACTATAAAGAACCCGCTGTTGATTATCAGAAAACCCTTGATGATATCATGGCAGTCGCTGATATTCTGACTGGCATGGTAGTTGATGTTTCTGATCTGCTCTATAAAGCACATCAGAAGAATGAATTAGTCATGTTCGAAGGTGCACAAGGCACTTTATTGGATATTGACCACGGTACTTATCCGTACGTGACCTCTTCCAACACAACCGCGGGTGGTGTTGCGACAGGTTCAGGCTTAGGCCCACGTTATGTAAGCTATGTTTTGGGTATCATTAAAGCTTACTCTACTCGTGTAGGGGCTGGTCCATTCCCAACTGAGTTATTTGACGAAACGGGTGATTTCCTACGTGAAAAAGGCCAAGAGTTCGGTGCAACAACAGGTCGTAAGCGCCGCACGGGTTGGTTAGATATCGTGGCGATTAACCGTGCTGTTCAGATCAACTCACTGTCTGGCTTCTGTATGACGAAACTAGACGTTTTAGATGGCCTGAAAGAAGTAAAAATTTGTGTAGGCTATCGTCGTCCAGATGGTACTGTTCTTGAAACAACACCATTAGCTGCTGATGAGTGGGAAGGTTTAGAGCCTGTCTATGAAGTATTACCAGGCTGGAGCGAAACAACGTTCGGTGTGAAAGACAGAGCGCTGTTACCACAAGCTGCGTTAGACTATATCAAGCGTGTTGAAGAGTTGACTGGTGTTCCGGTTGATATCATCTCAACAGGTCCTGATCGTTCTGAAACGATGATCTTACGCGACCCGTTTGATGTTGAATAATATCGAGCCTAATTTTTAGGTTTAGAGAAAAAACACCGAATATTTCGGTGTTTTTTTTATCAATTAATCACGTTTTAAATGGGCTAAATCGCTACCGGATGGGTGTTGATAGATCCGTAATTTGAAATATTTAGCGGATGCGTTGACGTACTCGAATATTTCCGACTGCACTTCTTCATAATCCACCCAAGTGGTGGAACGAGTAAAACAGTATATTTCGACAGGAAGACCATTAGGTGTTGGTGGCATGGTTCTGATCACTAAATACATATCAGCTCTGACATCCCCACGCATTTTTATCCAATTCAAAATATATTTTCTAAACAATTGGAGATTGGTCACGCCATTGTCAATCATCCATTCATTGATATTACCGAGTTCGCCTTTCTCTTCGAGCATCGTTTCTAGGCTTTTACGCAGTGGTGCCGTATTCTTTAATTCATTCAATAACGCTTCGGTTGCAAATTCAATTGATGATTGGTCGATATAAAAACTACGCTTAATCCTACGGCCACCCGAAGAGAACATGGGTTGCCAGTTTGTGTATTTCTCCGTGAGGAAATCTTTAGTCGGAATACGTGAAATCGTGTTATCCCAATTACGAATGGTGATGGTGTGCAGTGCGATATCGATGACTTCACCGCTAATATTACTACTTGGTAGCTCTATCCAATCATAAAGTTTTAAGACTTTCCCATTAGAAACTAAAATATTTGCTACAAACGACAGTAAGGTATGTTGGAATACAAACATTAATACCGCTGCGATTGCACCAAAACTGGAAATAATAATGACAGGTGACTGGTCCGTCATTAATGCGATAATAAGGATAAATGAAATAATCCAAACAATAATTTTGGCGATTTCAATATACCCTTTGATGGAGTTATTTCGATGCAAAGTTCGGGTCGTTTGCCGTAAAATAAAGACATCAAGGCCATCATTGACTAGCCCTGCACCATTGATCACAATGAGCGACCAACAAATGGTTTTGAAGGTTATATTGACTTCATCGGAGAATGAGGGCAGCAACTGATTAAGGTAAAGTACCAAGGTTACAGCGACAATTGAGGCTATTTTCTTCGCAACACCATCAATCAAGTCATCATCGGTTAAGTTAGTCAGTAACGGTAGCAACCGTCGGGCAAACCGCAAAAAAATCACTTTTCCCACAAACCAAGTGAGCAGCAGGATCACGACTAAAAGCGAGGTCATTAATAGGGTGTTGTTCGAGATAACATTATAAATTTCAGCAAGTTGTTCCATAGTATCCTACATCATATCCTCAATGTGCTGATGGCTTATTATAAAATGAGCAAACTAAAAAGAATTGATGATAAAAGTGATATATAGGTTTTCGGTTCACTCTAATATCCTTTTAGATAGTGCAAATCCACGAGTGGCCTTAGCAATCTATGTTATTATAGGTATGATTAGCGTTATGGCATTACTCGCTATTGACATATTATTAGTCAAATTATGTCAATAAAACACCGCATAATGGCAAATAATCATAGATATGTATTGTTATTGAGGGGATATTACCTCTTTGTGGTAAGCTAAACTAGAATGAAAAGGTCGCTTATGGTTGCAAATTAAAGCGTTATTCGTCGTAGTTATTGGGTATAAAACAGTAACGGGGTGTGATGTCGCTACAATTTGAAATTAATAAGTCGGTAAGGTCAGATAACCATTGGCAAAGCCGAAATTTTGAGGTGATTGTGCAACTAACGAGTTTTACAGATTATGGGTTACGTGCTCTGATTTACTTGGCATCCCTTCCTGAAGGGAAAATGACCAGTATCACAGAAGTTACTGAAGTTTATGGAGTCTCCCGCAATCATATGGTTAAGATTATTAATCAGCTCAGTCATCTTGGTTATGTTAAAGCAACGCGAGGTAAAAATGGCGGGATCACCCTAGGCCAACCCGCGGAAACGATCCGTGTTGGGGATGTAGTAAGAGCTCTGGAACCTCTGACACTGGTGAACTGTAGTGGTGAATTTTGTCATATTACGCCAGCCTGCCGTTTGAAGGGTGTGCTTCATCAGGCAATACAACAATTTTTAAAAGAACTCGATAAACATACGCTGGCTGATATGGTGAAAGACAACAGCCCGCTTTATCAATTACTGCTTGATTAAATGATGCGGTAATTACAAATTCTGATGACAACGGAGGTAACGATGTCACGCGATCCTTTTCAGGAAAGAGAAGCAGAAAAATACGACTCCCCAATTCCTAGCAGAGAATTCATTCTCGAACTCCTCACTAAGCGCTCGGCTCCAGCAAAACGTGAAGAAATTGCACAATTATTAAACCTCTCTTCTGAAGAAGAGTTAGAAGCATTACGCCGTCGCCTGCGTGCAATGGAGCGTGATGGTCAATTGGTGTTTACCCGCCGTCAATGTTACGCACTACCTGAGCGTTTAGACCTCCTCAAAGGAAAAGTAATAGGTCACCGTGATGGTTATGGCTTCTTGCGAGTTGAAGGTAAAAAAGAAGATTACTATTTGTCACAAGACGAAATGAAACGTGCATTGCACGGTGATGTTATTTTAGCACAAGCTTATGGTCAGGACCGTAAAGGGCGTACAGAAGTACGTGTGGTCCGTGTCCTTGAGCCTCGTAATAACCAAATTGTTGGTCGCTATTTTATTGAGTCAGGTATGGGGTTTGTTGTGCCTGATGATAGCCGCTTAAGCTTCGATATTTTGATCCCTAAAGACCAAATTAATGGCGCGCGAATGGGGAACGTGGTGGTGGTTGAATTAATCACGAGACCACAGCGTCGCTCTCAGGCGGTAGGTCATATTATTGAAGTATTAGGGGAAAGTATGGGAACGGGAATGGCAGTCGAAATTGCCTTGCGTACCCATGAAATCCCACATACATGGCCCCCTCAAGTGGAAAAGCAGGTCGCTGACTTAAATGAACAAGTACCAGAGTCTGCTAAAAAAGGCCGCGTCGATTTACGTGATTTGCCACTCGTGACTATCGATGGTGAAGATGCTCGTGACTTTGATGATGCAGTACACTGTGCGCCGAAAAAAGGCGGTGGCTGGCGCTTGTGGGTTGCGATAGCTGATGTTAGCTATTATGTTCGTCAACAAACCGCCCTTGATGATGAGGCGCGTAGCCGCGGTAACTCGGTCTATTTCCCATCACAAGTTGTTCCGATGTTACCGGAAGTGTTATCGAACGGCCTGTGTTCACTGAATCCAGGTGTCGATCGCTTGTGTATGGTATGCGAAATGACCGTGTCGGCATCTGGTCGCTTATCATCATATAAATTCTATGAAGCGGTGATGAACTCTCACGCAAGATTAACCTACACTAAAGTATGGAAAATCTTGCAAGGTGATGAAGAGTTACGCGAACACTACAAAGCATTAGTGCCTCATATTGAACAGCTTCATGCTCTGTATAAAACGTTAGATAATGCACGTATTGACCGCGGGGCCATTTCTTTTGAATCTGAAGAAGCGAAGTTTATCTTTAATGCTGAACGTCGTATTGAGCGTATTGAGCCTGTAGAGCGTAATGATGCTCATAAACTGATTGAAGAGTGTATGATCTTAGCCAACATTGCGGCGGCTCGTTTTGTTGAAAAACATGAAGAGCCTGCATTGTATCGTGTGCATGATCGCCCGAAAGAAGAGAGCGTGATGAATTTACGTTCTGTATTTAGTGAGTTAGGGTTAACCTTGCCGGGTGGAATGAAACCGGAGCCGAAAGATTATGCACAGGTCATGAATGAAGTGGCTGACCGTCCTGATCATGAGTTGCTGCAAACCATGATCTTGCGGTCAATGAAGCAAGCCATTTATGATCCAGAAAACCGAGGTCACTTTGGGCTTGCTTTAAAATCCTACGCTCACTTTACATCGCCAATTCGTCGTTATCCTGATCTAACGTTGCATAGAGGTATCAAGTACTTACTGGCTAAAGAGCAGGGGCATACCGATCATCGTTGGACGCCAACAGGTGGCTGGCACTACGATATGGATAGCATGTTGCAGTTAGGTGAACATTGCTCAATGACTGAGCGCCGTGCCGATGAGGCGACTCGCGATGTGGCGGATTGGTTAAAATGTGACTTTATGCAAGACCAAGTTGGTCAAGTGTTTACTGGGTTGATTACCAGTGTGACAGGCTTTGGCTTCTTTGTACGCCTTAATGATTTGTTCATTGATGGCTTAGTGCATGTTTCGACGCTGGATAACGATTACTATCGCTATGATGCGGTGGGCCAACGTTTAATTGGTGAATCATCGGGAACCACATATCGACTTGGTGATGAAGTTGAAATTCGTGTTGAAGCTGTGCATATGGATGAGCGTACGATAGATTTCGCGTTGATTTCAACGACACGTAAAGCTAAAAATCCGGGTAAAACAGCCCGTGATAAAATGAAAAAAGAAGTCAAAAATGCCACTAAATCCGCGCGTGGTAAACGCGATGTAAGCCGAGATAAAAACTTCGAGCCTGATTCAGCATTCCGTCGCTCAGACAAAAATGGCAAGAAAACGGATAAAAAAGCGGGTAAGAAGGCAGAGACAAAGGCGAAAGGTAAAAAAGCCTCTGACAAAACGAAGAAAATCAGTGCAAAATTAAAAGCAAAACGTGCAGCGAAAAAAGCCCAGAAGCAAGAAGGGTAATTGATCCTGCTGAATCAAATAAGGTGGCGTAATGCCACCTTGAATTCTATCAACAAAAAAGATATTTATGAGCGAAATTATTTACGGCATTCATGCGGTGAAAGCCTTACTTGATCGTGACGCATCACGGTTCAAAGAAGTCTATATTTTAAAAGGGCGTGAAGATCGCCGTCTAATGCCGATTATCCAGGAAATCGAGTCACTGGGTATTGTTGTACAAGTGGCGAATCGTCAATGGATGGATGCACAAACAGAAGGCGCGGTTCATCAAGGGATCATTGCGAAAGTGTTGCCGGGTAAACAGTACCAAGAGGGTGATTTACCTGATTTTCTTGAAAGTACAGACACGCCTTTTTTATTAGTTTTAGATGGTGTTACTGATCCTCATAACTTAGGGGCATGCTTGCGTAGTGCTGATGCCGCCGGTGTTCATGCGGTGATTGTGCCAAAAGATAAGTCTGCACAGTTAAATGCGACAGCAAAAAAAGTGGCATGCGGTGCGGCTGAAAGTGTTCCGCTATTCCGTGTGACAAACTTAGCCAGAACATTGCGTCTGTTAAAAGAGTACAATGTGTGGATTGTTGGTACTGCTGGTGAAGCCGATCATACGCTTTATCAAAGTAAGCTCACAGGGCCAATGGCATTGGTGATGGGAGCGGAAGGTGAAGGTATGCGCCGTTTGACTCGTGAACATTGTGATGAGTTGATCAGCATTCCTATGGCGGGTACGGTTTCGTCACTGAATGTCTCTGTTGCAACAGGGATTTGTTTGTTTGAAGCGGTTCGTCAACGTGCCGAGAAGTCAGCCGTAGAATAAATATTCTCTGATATTTGTCTCCATCCCTTGAGTTTTTTCTCAGGGATGGGTATAGTTACGCGTCAATTTTTTAGCCGCACTCAACAAGTTCCTTGCCTCCGCGGGCCGCGGTTAACCCTGACAGGAGGCTGAATAATCCGTAAGGAGCAACTACTAATGCGTCATTACGAAATCGTTTTTATGGTCCATCCTGACCAAAGCGAACAGGTTCCGGGCATGATCGAGCGTTACAGTGCGACAATCACTAACGCACAAGGTCAGATCCACCGTCTGGAAGACTGGGGCCGTCGTCAACTGGCTTACCCAATCAATAAACTGCACAAAGCTCACTATGTTCTGATGAACGTAGAAGCTCCACAGGAAGCGATTGATGAGCTGGAAACTAACTTCCGCTTCAACGATGCCGTTATCCGCAGCATGGTTATGCGCGTTAAACACGCGGTGACAGAAGCTTCTCCAATGGTTAAAGCTAAAGACGAACGTCGTAGCCGTGACCTGGCTGATGAATATCAGGATGAAGAAGCTGAAGAAGCTGGGGATTCTGAAGAGTAATTGCGCAGGTGTTCACTAATCGTTTGGTGCTCACAGGCACGGTCTGTAAAGCATTAATTCGAAAAGTGAGTCCGTCGGGTATTCCTCACTGCCAGTTTGTTTTAGAACATCGTTCACAACAACAGGAAGCGGGATTGACTCGGCAAGCATGGTGCAGAATGCCCATCATTGTTAGCGGACAAGCCTTACAAGCCCATACTCACAGTATAACGGTCGGCAGTCGAATTACAGTGACAGGTTTTATTAGTACCCATCAAGGGCGCAATGGACTGAGTAAACTGGTTCTTCATGCCGAGCAGATTGATTTGATAGATTCTGGAGACTAGCCATATGGCACGTTATTTCCGTCGTCGCAAGTTCTGCCGTTTCACAGCGGAAGGCGTTCAAGAGATCGACTATAAAGATATCGCAACGCTGAAAAACTATATCACTGAAAGTGGTAAAATTGTACCAAGCCGTATCACCGGTACTCGTGCAAAATATCAGCGTCAGCTCGCTCGTGCTATCAAGCGCGCTCGCTACCTGTCTCTGTTGCCATATACTGATCGTCATCAGTAATTGGTACAGTCCATTAACGACTTTAAGAGGATAAGGTAATGCAAGTTATTCTGCTTGATAAAGTAGCTAACCTAGGTAGCCTGGGTGATCAGGTTAACGTTAAATCGGGCTATGCTCGTAACTACTTAGTTCCACAGGGCAAAGCTGTTCCTGCAACTAAGAAAAACATCGAATTCTTCGAAGCTCGCCGTGCTGAACTAGAAGCTAAATTGGCTGAAGTTCTGGCAGCAGCTCAAGCTCGTGCAGAAGCTGTTAATGCACTGGGCTCTGTGACTATTGCTTCTAAAGCAGGTGACGAAGGTAAACTGTTTGGTTCTATCGGTACTCGTGATATCGCTGATGCAGTCACTGCAGCAGGCGTTGCAATCGCGAAAAGCGAAGTTCGCCTACCAAACGGCGTTCTGCGTACTACTGGTGACCACGAAGTTCACTTCCAGTTACACAGCGATGTTTTTGCTGAGCTGAACGTTATCATCGTTGCTGAGTAATCAAAAATGATGGTAGTACTATCGGACTTATTCGATGGTACAAAAAAACACCGGCTTGTCCGGTGTTTTTTATTGCCTAAAAACCGTTATTTTTACTTAAAAGTCGTGAGCGTTTTACCTATCCTGCTGCTTTCCACGAAATAACCTTATTCACACCACTCCATCCTATATCGAGTACAGTGATACCACTGATTTGCGACTTTGATAGAAAATGGCAATAGCCTAATTTTCTCAAGTGTGAGTTAGAGTCGGAGCAATCGAGCTAAATGCGATTGCGTAATAGCAAATTTACCGCGTAAGGTTGATTGACAGTATGTGGCATAAAGCGAAATGGGATTTTTTGTATAAACATTAATGCCCCAGCTATTGCCTGATAGTGGAGCGTTAATGTTTTAACGAATAACTAAGGTGTACGGTAGTAACTACCATCACTTAAACGGGCAAAACTAACCGTTTTACCTTCCGCAGTTGTCACTTCTAAAAGCTGTACTTCACCTTTGGCATTCGCTTTCAAACGAATTTTCTGCCCTTGGCGCAAGTTACTCAATGGTTTTTCTGGGCCTTCAACGCGTGCCATGATAAATGCATCGTTGGCTTGCAGATGATTATCACGAAATAACTGAGCCAGTGTTTTTCCTTTTTGGACTTGATAATTTTGCCAATTATTAGTGGAAGGACGCGTAGCTGGACGCTTCTCTTGCTCTGTTGGTGTGGTCTGTTTTGGCTCTGATGGTGTGACCGGTTGCTTAGGTTGCTCGACAGTGGTAGGTGGAACGGTTTCAACGGGAGGCTCTTGAATAATTTCAGGCTCATTAGGTAAACGCGTTTGTGTGTCGTCTGTTCCACTACTGATGGTTGGCTCCTCCGAAGGGGCTTGGGTCACAATTTCCGGTGCTGTGGGTGGTGGAACTACAATAGGTTGTGGCTGATTTTGTGCTATTTGCTGATCGCTGTTTTTGTCATCGACAGGTATAAAAAACGCCGCGATGATAATGATCGTTAAAACAGCAATACCAATACGATGAAATATTGAAAGTTTAAACATGACTCCTCCTTGATTGAGGAAACCCTAACAACAGGCAAAATAACTTGTGATAACAAGAATACTAGCACTGATTTGTAGTAATTTGATTACCCTAAGTTATTTTTCAGAGAACACTGAGCGGGATCAAGCCGTCCGAAAGGCTTTTATTCTTGATAGGCATTGTTTAGGTTTACCCATAAGAGAGGGGCTGTTATCCTTGGTTTTTTATCAAAAACCATACAGGTATTTTCATGGCAAACCAAAATTTTGATTCAGTAGAAGCTCAAGCAAGCTACGGTATTGGCCTGCAAGTTGGTCAACAACTATTAGAGTCTGGCTTAGAAGGCCTAGAGCCGGCAGCTATCTTAGCGGGTCTTACTGACGCATTAGAAGGTAATATGCCTTCAGTTCCCGTCGAAGCGCTACATAAAGCGTTACGTGAAATCCATGAGCGTGCAGATGCTGTTCGTGTAGCTCGCCAAGAAGCGATGGCTGCAGAAGGCCGTGCATTCCTTGAAGAAAACCAAAAACGTGAAGGTGTCTCAACCACTGAGTCTGGTTTGCAATTTTCTGTCATTAACCAAGGCGAAGGCGCAATTCCTACACGTACAGACCGTGTTCGCGTACATTATACTGGTCGCTTGATTGATGGTACTGTATTTGACAGCTCAGTGCAGCGCGGTCAACCCGCAGAGTTCCCTGTTAGCGGCGTTATTCAAGGTTGGATTGAAGCATTAACACTGATGCCTGTCGGTTCTAAATGGGAACTTTATATCCCTTCCGAGCTTGCTTATGGCGAACGTGGTGCAGGCGCATCTATTCCGCCATTCAGCACGCTAGTCTTTGAAGTTGAGTTACTCGAAATTCTGTAATCTTGGCGGTCAGTATAACTGACTAAGCTACTATCAGGGCTTTGCAGGTCAGCCTTTTTATTATGAAGGCGAGGCCGCAAAGCCCTTTTTATGTTTTAAGCGGTAGGCGTAATTGTGGGTGAATCTTTTTTCGTTCTAAACACCCGTTTATTTATAAGACGTGCAATGATAATAAAAATCACAATACCAACGATGACGAAGAACTTATCTAAAGTGGCGATTTGTTGATTGGCCTTTATTGATAAATAGAGTAAGAATGCTAACAGGCTCATTATCGCCAGTAGTATAATGGTATTAATGAACGAAAGAAGCATTAAACGTTTTACCTTGAGTTGACTTCCTTGGAAAGGAATTGATCTATATATACTTAAAAGGAAGATAACGATAGCAGCTGCTGTTGCAGGAAATAACATGTCAGACGCTTGGTAACTCAGAAGCAAGAAACCTTTTAATATCAGTTGATTCTCCTTGAATAATGCAATGCTATATACTGTGATAAAGGTAATAACAAGCGTAAAACATAACATGGTTATGGTATAGAGTGCATTGTAAATTAACCCATGATTTTTTTCTGTTAATACGAAATCATGACGCGCTTTTTTACAAAAAAATATTCTTGGTATAAATAGCAAAATAAGTATCAAGACGTTGATAATGCTAACTATAATGGAAAACCTGTAGGCATACACTAAGCTGGGGCGATGATATAATCCTATCCCTCCAAATGTCTTGTTCATGACTATGCCACTTAAGTGTTGCGTAAATTTGAGAATAAAAAAGTAGACAATGGCAATACCCGCAACAATAAGGATATTTTTAAGGTTAGCTTGGTTCAATTTGGTGTAGTAAAAGATAAGGCAAGTGGAAAGTAGGAAGATAAAAATCTTAATGAACCACTCTACCCTTATGCCATATATAATCGAATTTAAATAATGCGGTGGCGCGTATAATAATGGTTGGATTGTCACGCTATAAAACCACAAATATTCAGTGAGGATCCAAACACTCACAAATATGGCGGGTAATCTAAAAAAAGAGAGTTTGGCTGCATTTGATTGACTCATTTTTATTCCTAAATTTTAGAGAATCACATAATTGATAGCGGTGATATATAAATAGAAAATTACATTCCCGTTCAAAAATGCTATCAAGCTTACTGTCATTTTTACTTATTGTTCTGTATGGCATTAAATCATAATGCGTTGTTGCTACTCGAGAATGGATCATAACGTTTGCTATCTTAATGTTGCCATCGGGCATAAATATAGGAATTTTTCTTAGTAGCGTGAGAGCTAAAAACCTAAACTAACTTCGGATATATATTCACAATCTATAATTGCTTTTATTTAAAAGAAGCTCACGGCTCTCGCTTATTTGTTTCTTACGCATACAAAACAATGGATTAAGCAATATCACTATTGCAAATGTCGAGTAATAAATCAAACTTAAAGCAAAATATAAAGCACTATTCTGATATAACGCAACATTTCCCCAAGAACACTATTCTTTTCATTAATTGAAACTACTTAGAAAGAAAATAATGTAGATTGATAAGGTAAGTGTGAACGGTTTCTGTGGCTTCAATTAGCGTGCACTTACTATCTATGGCTGTTAATCTTAAGGTAAAGAGTGATGGAAAAGAGGTGAATCATGCTAAAACAAATTTGTGAACTGGCTATCGATGCAGGCTCTGCCATTATGGAGATCTATCATGCTCAAGAACCGCTACAAGTTGAGCAAAAAAGCGATAAATCTCCGGTGACGGCTGCGGATATTGCCGCTCATCAAATTATTACAGCGGGTTTGACTCGCATTGCACCGGATATTCCTCAGTTATCTGAAGAAGACCCCCCTTCATGGAATGAACGCAAAGGTTGGCAACGGTATTGGTTGGTTGATCCACTTGATGGCACAAAAGAATTTATTCATCGTAATGGGGATTTTACCGTTAACATTGCCTTGATTGAAAAGGGTATGCCCGTTATGGGGGTTATTTATGCGCCCGCCAAAGGCTTGCTCTATTATGCGGAGGGTAATCAAGCGTGGAAAGAAGAGGGTGGGCATAAACAGTCAATCCATGTTAAAGATATAACACCTCCAATCATAGCGATTAGCCGCTCTCATCAAGACGCTGAATTACGTGATTACCTTGCACAATTGGGGAACCATGACACGGTAGAAATTGGCTCATCATTAAAATTTTGCTTGGTAGCGGAAGGGAAAGCGCAGCTCTATCCTCGCTTTGGGCCAACTAACATTTGGGATACAGCAGCAGGGCATGCAATCGCAATGGCAGCTGGGGCTAAGGTGCTTGATTGGAATGGCAAAACATTAGATTACACACCACGTGAATCCTTTTTAAACCCAGGTTTTCGCGTAACGTTATTTTAAACTATGGTGAAATAATGTCGGGTAAATAACTTTATTTACCCGACAGCGCTGAATTAATTATCCAGTTTGAGCACTTTTGCCGTTGCCGCACGGATATCAGAGCAAGCTTTTGCATCGACTTTTAAGTCAATACCATAAGTTGGAATGATCTCTTTTAAGCGTGCTTCCCAGCCATCTGCACTAAGCTGCTCGGCAAAACAAGTTTTCAAAACGTTTAGCGCGATAAAGGCCGCAGTAGAAGCGCCCGGTGATGCTCCCATTAATACGGTGAAGGACTTATCTGCACTGGTAATTAGCTCCGTGCCGAATTCCAAGACCCCTTTCTTATCATGATCTGGCTTAATGATTTGTACACGTTGACCCGCGACAACTTCTTTCCAGTCTTCATGTTGTGCTTCAGGGTAGAACTCTTGTAGCATCGCAAACTGATGTGCTGATGTTTGTAATACTTGTCCAACTAAGTATTCCGCCAGCGACCAGTTATCTTTAGCAACTGCCAGCATCGGTTCGATGTTATTTAAGCGCACAGATTCAAACAAGTCTAAATAAGAGCCATGTTTAAGGAACTTACTGGAAAAACCCGCGTAAGGTCCGAATAGAAGTGAACGTTTGCCGCCAATGATACGTGTATCTAAGTGAGGCACTGACATCGGAGGGGAGCCTTTGCTTGCTTTACCATAAACTTTTGCATGATGGCGATTAGCAATCTCTTCGTTGTCGCAACGTAGCCAGATACCACTTACAGGGAAGCCACCGAAGCCTTTACCTTCTGGGATGCCTGATTTTTGTAGTAGCTCTATTGCACGTCCACCCGCGCCCACAAACACAAATTTCGCTGATGTGATGGTTTTTTCGTGAGTGAGTAGGTTTTTAACCTCAATATTCCATCGACCCTCTGCGGTTTTCTTAACATCAACCACTTCATGTTTGTAATGAACAGTGAAACCCGATTGCTGTGTTAATTGCTCCATCAATAAATGGGTCAATGCACCATAATCTACGTCAGCCCCCGTTACCACGCGTGTGACTGCAATGGCTTCTTTTGGATCACGGCCTTCCATAATCAACGGTGCCCACTCATTGATCTGCTTAGGATCATCACTGTATTCCATGTTTTGGTAGCAGTGGTGAGCAGACATTTGGCGATAGCGTTGCTGGAGGAATTTTACGTTATCATCACCCCAAACAAAGCTCATATGTGGGCAAGGGTGAATGAAGTCACGGGGATCTTTGATTTTACCTTTGGTGACAAGATAGGACCAAAGTTGACGTGATAGGTCAAATTCAGTATTAACTTCAAGCGCTTTGCTGATATCCACTGTACCATCTGGGTTCGGTGGCGTGTAGTTCATTTCACAGTTTGCTGCGTGACCTGTTCCCGCATTATTCCATGGGTGGGAACTTTCTTGAGCACAGTCATTGAGTCTTTCAAATATCGCAATATTTAGCGATGGCTCAAGCTCTTTTAAAAAAGTTGCGAGTGTGGTGCTCATGATACCTGCGCCAATGAGCGCAATATCAACTTGTTCTGAAATAGGCTTACTCATTCAAAAACTCCTAAGACTTAGAGGGTTTAAAACACAGTTCAGTGCCTTCTTGATAAACAACATAAGCACGGCGCCATGGTTCATCACCAATTAAACGCCATTTATGGCCAGTACCTGTGTTGTCTTGTGCGAGTAAAATATCACCAGGCTTGATAATAAAAGTTGAGCCGTCTTTGGTTTCGAATTCTAAAGTGCCTGAAAGTGTGATGACATAACGTGGTACAGGATCTTTATGCCAATCCCAAGACCCACCAGAGGTTGTTTCACGAAATGAAAGTTCACTGACGGCAATAGCAGGCGTTTCTTTATCGCCTCTAGCTTCACCACTTAATTCAATCGTACCTTCTTCAAAAAGAGAATTGCCATCTTCACCGGTCCACATACGAACACAACGTATCATATTATTAACCTCTTACATTTTATATGGCTGAACAAACAACTTAATTGGTAAAAGAGTGAGACTTTCAATAAAGGACTTTCTAAAAAAGACTAAACTGAAAATTAATAATTAACCTACTCGTTATTGTTGTAAATATAAAATATCACATTATTTGATTGTATCGTGTTTTATTTAAAATAAACACTGTAGTTATTAGATTAATAGTTCCTGATAGTATATTTGTGAATAAAAAATTATCGTAACCTATTGATTGTAATTTGGTATTTTTATTTATTTTTTGAGCTGGGATAAGAAATGTCAATATTTCTAGTATAGAGGAAATAAAACGTATTAATGTAAAAATATAAGAAGAAATAAACCCTATTTAATTTTCCTTCTTGGTTCTTATCAAGAAGGAAAATAGAATAATATAAATAGTACTTTTAATGACCCTTTAAAATATTATTTAGGGCAATGTGTTGTATAAGCATAATCGTTTTTCCATCAACAATCTCACCACTTTTTATCGCGGCTAATGCTTTTGGGAATTCCCACTCTAATACTTCAATATCTTCACCTTCCTCGGTAAGCCCACCTCCCGAATTGATGCGGTCGCCATCGTGATATTCGGCAATATAAAAATAGAGTTTTTCAGTGACGGAGCCTGGGCTCATATAGGCTTCATAGACTTTTTCTATTTTTTCGATACGAAAACCTGTTTCTTCTTCTGTTTCGGCAATAATGCGTTCTTCGGGCGATGCATTATCAAGCAACCCAGCCGCAGCTTCGATAAGAAAATGAGGATAGCCGTTGATATACAAAGGAAGGCGGAATTGGCGGATCAGTATAATGGTATTTTTCGCTTGGTTGTAAAGTAGGATAACAGCCCCGTCTCCTCTGTCATATGACTCACGGGTTTGCTGCTGCCAACGACCATCGCGGCGTTGAATTTCATAAGTGTATTTTTTTAAGGTATACCAATTATCAGAGAGTAAAGTTTCACGAATATGACGGATTTGGGGCGTTTTAGCAGACATGATGTTACCTTCGTAATAGGGGTAACGGTTAATTTAGCACTGTGGTCACCATCCTTAAATAAGAGTTTATGCCAGTTTTATCACATCAATCTCTATCAATATAAATAAGGCAGCCGTAGCGGCTACCTTAATTTTTACCAAAAGATTATTTTATAATTTGGATCTGTTTGACTTCCACTTCGCGTGTATTCCAGTCTTTGTCGATTTTACCGCGGATCTCTACTTTATCTTTTGGCGTGACATTAATGCCATTCCAGCGTTTTGGGCTAATTTCGAGATTGATGGTGCCTGTCCCATCGGTAAACTCATAATGTTTTTGATCTAACTGCTTAACAATATTACCACGCAAGGTCACCCAGCTATCATCGGATAAATCGAGAGCTTTAGCGACCGTAGTTTCGCCGCTATTTGGGCCAGAAAAGCCACCAGCTTGGTTTGTTTGATTGGTGGTCGTCTGAGCCGCGCCTGGTCCATCAAAGCCACCATTTGCAGCGAGTACAGGTGCAGAAGCTAATGCAGCAATTAACGCGATTAAGGGTAATTTTTTCATAGTGGTCCTCTCCATTTGTTACCAAAATTTGTTTACGGGAGCTATTAAAACAAGAAATTCTTAACAGGATCTTAAGAACCCACAGAAAAAAAATATATTTTAAATTTAGTTCATAACAACTGGTCATATCCAAATTAATCGGATAAATATAACAATATTCTAATAAAGGAGAAAATCATGCGTATTTTGCTGATCGAAGATGACCGGTTAATTGGAGATGGTTTAAAAGTAGGATTAAGCCAACTTGGCTTTACCATTGATTGGTTTGCCGATGGTAAGCAAGGGCAAGTCGCCTTATTCGATGCGCCTTATGATGCCGTGATACTCGACCTTTCTCTGCCGAGTGTAGATGGTATGGAGATTTTGAAGTTTTGGCGCAAAGAAGGGCGTGATGAGCCTGTTTTAATATTAACCGCAAGAGATGCCTTGGATCAGCGAGTGCAAGGGCTACAACAAGGTGCCGATGACTACCTTTGTAAGCCCTTTGCGCTTGCAGAAGTTGCTGCGCGTTTGCAGGCATTAATTCGTCGGCGTAGCGGGCAATTGTCGCCAATATTAAAGCATGGTCATATTGAAATGGATCCTGTTGCAATGACTGTCACCTGTCACGGTGAACGTATCGAATTAAAAAGTAAGGAGTTATCTCTATTATCCTTGTTTTTACATAATCCAAACAAGGTGCTGTCTCGTGCCTTCATTGAGGAAAAATTGTATAACTGGGATGAAGAGGTATCCAGCAATGCCGTCGAGGTGCATATTCACCATTTACGGCGTAAGTTAGGTACACGTTTTATTCGAACAGTTCATGGTGTCGGCTACCGTTTAGGTGAGGAAGCATGAAAACCTTTAGCTTACGCTTAAAATTGACACTCATGCTGTTGCTACTCGCGCTAATGACGTGGGGAGTGGCGAGTTTACTTGCGTGGCATCAAACATATAAAACGATCAATGAACTGTTTGATACTCAGCAAATGGTATTTGCTAAACGTTTGTCTGTATTACCTTCTGATCTCGATTTTAATGATGTTTCATTAGCAAAAACGAAGAAAATCTTACGTAAAAACCGTGGTAATCAAGATGATGATGCGCTGGCATTCGCCATTTTCACACCTCAAGGGGAGATGGTACTGAATGACGGTGATAATGGGCGCAAAATCCCGTTTAACTTTAGCCGAGAAGGGTTTACCGAAGGCAAAATTAAAGGAAGTGATGATGAATGGCGCTTTGTTTGGCTAAGATCATCGGAAGGGCAATATATTATTGTCGTGGGGCAAGAGTGGGAATATCGGCAAGATATGGCGATGGAGATTATGGTTGCGCAGTTTTTACCTTGGCTAATTGCGCTGCCTATCATGCTAATCCTGTTTTTATGGTTATTAACGCGTGCATTGAGGCCATTACATCAAGTCACAACCCAACTCTATCAACGGCGGCCCGATGAACTGAGTTCAGTGCATGTTGAGCGGCTCCCCTCAGAAGTCAAGCCAATGTTAGATGCACTCAATAGCTTATTTACGCGTATTCAAGCGATGTTTGCTCGTGAACGCCAATTTACCTCGGATGCGGCCCATGAGCTACGTAGTCCGTTGGCAGCACTGAAAGTGCAGGCCGAAGTTGTGCAGATAGCAGGGCATGATCCTACCATTCGAGAACATGCGGTTGCTAACTTATCCGAAGGGATCGATAGAGCCACACGTCTTGTCGATCAGCTATTAACGCTTTCTCGTTTAGAGTCATTGTCACAGCTTGATGATGTGGAGCAACTTTCATGGTTAGCCTTAATTGAGTCTGCACTGCAAGATATCTCATTAGAGGCGAAAGCTGCACAGACGACAATGGATGTTGTAGTGGTTAATGAGCCACCATTATTGACTGGGCAGCGTCTGTTATTAGCTATCCTTTTAAGGAATTTGCTACATAATGCCATTCGCTATGGTAAGGCTGGTGGAAAAGTAGATATTGTACTGAATAAGGATCACCTCACGATCCATGATGATGGGCAAGGGGTAACTCAGGATGTTCTTAAACGGTTAGGTGAACGCTTTTATCGTCCACCGGGGCAAGAGAAAACAGGTAGTGGTTTAGGGTTATCTATTGCGAAACAGATTGCTGAGCTACACCATTTCAGATTGGCTTTTGCAAATGGCGAAAATGGCGGTTTTTGCGTCAAAATCACTTGGTAATAATGCTTGGTTATTAATAAATTCCAAATAATTATTCACCATATAAATTTAGTGGCTAATAAGCCTTTTTAGAATAACTCACTAGTGATAGATAAACTCACACCTCTCTTTTAATATGTGCACGACAGCGATGTTTCCGTGCACAAGAGGTGATGAGCGCTATTGAGCAAGTTCAGATTTAATTAATGTGATCACTTTATCCACTTCAGGGGCAGTGAGTGCACCGTCTTTGAAGTAAAGCACTTTTCCTTGTTTATTCAAGATGATAATCGCTGAACTTTCTGGTGCGAGATGCCATGCTTTTTTAACGACACCATCGCTATCAACGATAAATTGCGAATAAGGAAACTCTTTTTTGCTGTCTTCAACACTGTTACTGACGAAAACACCTGTGCCAAAAATGGCATCATCCGCATTGATAATTGAGGTTGTTTGATAAGCATCATGGGGAAAATTCGCTTTTTTGATCGCTTCAATCAATGGTGCATTCAGCTCTTTAGCGGAAGAGCGCCCCGCAATGTGTTGAACTGTACGGACTTTTCCTGGTAATTGTTGGCTTTTCCACTCTTGATAGGAAAATTTCCCCTCTTGACTTAATAGCATCTCTCCTTTGTCTGTAACAGAAACTGCCGGTACAGGTTGATTTAGTTGGATTTGGCTTGCGAAAGCTGTGGATGATAAGGTGAGTAGGCAAGCAAGTAAAAAATTCTTTTTAATCATTATATTACCTCATTATTACTCGGTTTGAGAGTGTCATGCAATGACTGAAACATGGCAGTCATATTTTGCGCTTACAGTTATAGCATAGCTCATCCGATGAGTTGTGAAACTGAAATTAACATTTTTGCAAAATTTAGCATAACTACAAAGTTTTTGAGGTTATTGACAGAATGTTCCTAGTGTCATTTTCTGTAAATGAATTGAATAAAACTGCAATAATAGAACCAAAGTAAATATTACTGGTCTATTATTAACGAGCGGTATGAGTGAACGAGTATCGTATGACAAAAGGAAAGGAAAAGTTCTAATGAAAATATTTAACCGTTATAACCCATCCAAAATTGCACTCTACGTTAAAACGCTATTCCGTGGTCGTATTTACATCAAAGGCTTTGGTGCATTTGAATTCAATTACGGCAAAATCTTACCACCTAAAGTGGGTGATAAGCGCCACTACAATGTAATGAGTGAGGTGAATAAACAAGTTCTGGTTCTACAATCTGAGTTGGGGTAAATGCTGTTGATTTAATTAAATAGTTGTTCGCTATTTAATTAAAAGCAGCGCCACACAAGGTGGCGCATCAAATGAAACGGCTTCGCTGTAAAGTATTACTCTTTGACTTTTTGTGTTGGTTGTTCTGCGTTAGCCGTTTCTGTGTTGTTTTTACCCGCTTGAACCACGACAGGTGCGGGTGGCGTTGTAATTCGGGTGACAAGCAACTGATCAATCTTATAGTTATCGATATCGACAACTTCAAATTTATAGCCTGCATATTTCACATAATCAGTACGTTTCGGCATTTTCCTTAAACGGTACATCATAAAGCCTGCGATGGTCTCGTAATTACTCACATCAGGGAATTCATCGATATCTAAAATACGCTGTACATCTTCAATCGGAGTACCGCCTTCAACCAGCCATGAGTTTTCATCCCGCGTGATAATCTGCTCTTCTTGGCCCGGCCCAATCAGATCACCCATTAATGTTGTCATAACGTCGTTGATCGTAATAAGCCCCATCACAAGAGCGTACTCGTTGAGAATGACGGCAAAATCGACCCCATTTGTTTTAAAAGCTTCGAGAGTATCGGAAAGCGAGAGGGTATCGGGGATCATCAGCGCATTTTGAATATGAACGCCATCTTGCAAGTTAAGGCTTTGACCATTCAAAACACGATTTAGCAAGACTTTTGAATCAACAAAGCCAATGACATGGTCAATATCACCACTGCAAACTAAAAACTTAGAATGCGGCTCGGTTGAAATTTTATGTTTAATACTCTCCTCTGACTCTTCTTTATCAAAGAAGATAATACTTTCACGTGGCGTCATTGCAGAGGGAACGGTACGTGATTCAAGTTCAAATACGTTTTCGATCAGTTCGTGCTCTTGCTTACGCAGCACACCTGCAACCGCCCCCGCTTCGACCACAGCAAAAATATCATCGGAGGTAATATCTTCATTACGTGCCGTTGGTAACTTGAAAATTTTGAAGATCAGGTTTGCAAGACCATTAAAAAACCAAACTAGAGGGCTTAATACGGTCAAACAAAAACGCATTGGATTGACAATTCGCACTGCGATGGCTTCAGGTTTCACCATTCCAATACGCTTAGGCGTTAGATCCGCCACTAAAATAAATAGGCTGGTGACAATCGTAAATGAAAGAATGGATGCGGTTTGCTGTGCCCAAGTTGGTGATAAGAAATGAATAAATACCTCTTGTAGTGATGGCGCAAAAGCAGATTCGCCGACAATACCTGCTAAGATGGCGACGGCGTTAAGGCCAATTTGCACTACGGTAAAAAACATACCCGGCATTTCTTGTAATTTTAGAACACGAGCGGCATTAACATTGCCCTCATCAGCCATGAGTTTCAATTTAATGCGGCGAGATGCTGCCAATGATATTTCTGACAGCGAAAAAAATGCGCTGATAGCACATAATAAAAGTACGATTAGTAAACTGTTAAGCATAAATTATCCAGACATTACCTTCAGGTATAACGGATCTTGATTTGAGATCACCTGAAGGTAACTCGTTCTACTACATAGGTAAAAATAACGCGGAGTGCGCAAAAATTCGGTTAGTGGCGTTATTATAGCATTAGGTTAAATTTTCTGCCTAGTTTATGTTCTGTGGTGGTAAACAAATGCCGATTCCACCTAAACCACAATAGCCTGCTGGATTTTTGTGAAGATACTGTTGATGGTAATCTTCCGCAAAATAAAACACTTCAAATGGCATGATTTCTGTGGTGATTTGGCGTGGATCACCCTGTGCTGCCATCGCTTGTTGATAAGCGTCCCGCGTCTTTGTGGCTTGCTGTAATTGCGAATCAGAGACGGTGTAGATAGCCGAACGGTATTGGGTACCAATGTCACCCCCTTGGCGCATACCTTGTGCTGGATCGTGGTTTTCCCAAAACAGGGTCAGTAAGTCTGCATAACTAATAGTTTGTGGGTCAAAGACGACTCTCACGATTTCAGTATGCCCGGTGAGACCCGTACACACTTCTTCGTAAGTTGGATTTGGCGTAATCCCGCCACTATAGCCAGCGGATGTTGAGTAAACGCCCGGTTGCTGCCAAAATAAACGCTCAACTCCCCAAAAACAGCCCATCGCAAAATAGGCAATTTCAGCGTTCTTCGGAATATTGTCAATCGAATGATGGTTAACCGCATGGTATGGTGAATGGGGAATAGCACTTTGCCTACCGGGTAGCGCTTGGGAAATATTTATGGGTTGTGACTGATTAGATGACATAACTATTCCTATGAGTAATGTTGTGCACGTTAGGTAAAAATTAGGATAAAAACTTGTATCTAAAATTTATTTTACTCAAAATAAATTGATATGGAGTCTTTAGTCAAACTATCAATGAACTTAGGAGCGGGCGTGTCAAAATACCCTATCATTTGTTTTCTCAGCTTAACGGCGGCGGTTTCTACGGCATATGCTGCAAATCTTCGCCTTAATATTGAAGGGCTTGAGGGGCAACCGAATCAGAACGTCCGAGTTCAATTATCTACGATTTCTCAAGATGAAGTTGTGCCTAATGGCCGCTTCCGCGCTCGGGTAACAAAAGCGATTGAGGATGGTTTAAAGCCGTTAGGCTACTACCAACCAAAAATTGAATTCAGCTATCAAGAAAATAAGCCACCAGCGCGTTCTGTGCTGACAGCGAAAGTGACTTTGGGTGAACCCATTCGAGTACAGGGTGTAAATATTGAATTAGAAGGGGGAGCCAAAAACGACCCTGACTATGCCAAAATGATTAAAAGTAATACACCCAAAATTGGTACGATCCAAAATGATGGTGAATATGAAAGCTTTAAAGGGAAGTTTAGTAGCCTAGCGATCCGTAAAGGTTATTTCGATGCGATAATGGAAAAAAGTCAGTTAGGGATATCGCTAGACCACCACGCGTCTTATTGGGATTTTAATTTTAATAGTGGTGAGCGTTATCGATTTGGTGCTATTTCCTATGAAGGTTCTCAAATTCGCACGGATTACCTAAATAACCTTGCTCCCTTTAAAGAGGGGGAATATTACACGTCAGAGCAATTAGCTGAATTTAACCGCCGATTAGTCGAAACTGGCTGGTTTACTTCGGCTATTGTCACTCCAAACATCGCTAAAGCGCGAGAAGATGATACTGACATATTGCCGATGGAAGGGGTGATGGTGCCTCGGGCAAAAAACTTTGTTGAATTGGGGGGCGGTTATGCGACAGACGTGGGGCCGCGTGTCAAAGCAACATGGAATAAGCCATGGGTCAACTCTCGTGGGCAAAGTATTACATCCAATATTAGCCTATCACAGCCAGAACAAATTATTGATGCAAGCTATAAGATCCCCCTTAAAGCCAATCCACTTGAACAATATTATGCCGTTCAAGGGGGGTATAAACGTACTGATTTAAACGATACGGAGTCTGATACCACAACGTTAAATCTGTCTCGTAACTGGGATTACTCCAGCGGTTGGCAGTATGGCGTCAATATGCGTTGGATGCTCAGTCACTTTACTCAGGCAGATGTCACAAATACCACGATGCTGCTCTATCCAGGGGCAAATGCGAGTCGTATTCGTCAACGCGGAGGGGTGATGCCAAGTTGGGGTGATAGCCAACGTTATTCTGTTGATTACTCAAATGAAATTTGGGGATCAGATATTGATTTTCTCGTGTTACAAACAAAACAGGTCTGGATCCGTTCTCCTTGGGAAGGGCACCGTTTTGTGTTTAGAGGCAACTTAGGTTGGATTGAAACTAATAACTTTGACAAAGTACCGCCAGACTTGCGTTTCTTCGCAGGGGGTGATGGCAGTGTACGTGGTTACGGTTACCAAAAAATCTCTCCAGAGGATAGTAAAGGCAAGCTAACCGGGGCATCTAAACTGGTTGTCGGCTCTATCGAGTATGATTACAACTTCACAGGTAATTGGTGGGGCGCCGCGTTCGTTGATACCGGTGAAGCAGTTAACGATATTAAGAAAAGCGATTTTAAAACAGGGGCCGGTGTTGGCGTCCGTTGGGTTTCTCCTGTAGGGCCAATTAAATTCGATTTGGCCACCCCAATTGGAGATTCGGATAACAATAAAATTCAATTTTACATCGGCTTGGGGACAGAACTATGAAATGGATGAAGTGGTTAAAATGGACAGGTCTCACCATTTTATTAGTCTTGATCTTGGTTTTTGCCGCGCTAGGCTGGGTACTTAGCACACAATCGGGCCTGCATTTTGCCTTGAACAGCGCCACCCGTTTTGTATCGGGGTTAGAAATCCGTTCGATTGAAGGGGATATCAATAATCTCACCTTGACTGACGTAAAATACCAAATGCCAGGTGTTGATGTGAATGCTGGAAAATTACATCTGGCGTTACGTTTAGGCTGTTTGACTAATCGGGAATTATGTATTGATGATCTTTCGACCGAAAATGTGGTCGTTAATGTTGATACATCCAAAATACCACCTTCAGAAGAGACACCACCTTCTGAGCCATTAACAGAGTTAAATGCGCCACTGACTATCAACCTAAATCAACTACAACTGACTTCAACGCAAGTCAATGTGGATGGAATGGCGATTGATTTAGGGAAGTTTAAAACGGGTATTTACTGGCAGAAAAAAGCGTTAACGGTAACGCCAACCGATATTATTGATTTGGCGATTAATTTACCTGAAAACAAAGAGGCACCACCAGAAGAGCCCGTCAAAGAAGTCGCGACTGGCGAAGAAAAATCTATTGGTGAAACGCTAAAAACATTATTCGCCAAACCGTTATTAGCGGAATTGCCGGAAGTGATTTTGCCTGTTGATCTAAATGTTGAAGGTATTAATGGTTCAAACTTGCAACTGACGGGAGCAACCGAAGCGGTTATTAATAGTTTGAATTTAACGCTTTCAAACGATGGGCAAAACGTTTTACTTAAGAAATTTACGATTGATTCACCGCAAGGTAATGTCGCCTTATCAGGCACCGCAACATTACAGGATAAGTGGCCGGTTTCTTTGTCGATAACAGGGGAAAGCCGCCTTGAAGATCTTAATGGACAAAAGATTGATTTATCCCTTAAAGGTGGATTGCTCGAAGAGTTAAAACTGGCACTGAATCTCAGTGGGCCAGTGAATGCGACGTTGAATGCTCAGACCGATCTTGGTCAGGCAGACTTACCTATTCAATTAACGCTAGAGAGCCAAAAATTGAGCTGGCCGCTGGTGGGAGAGGCTCAATATCAGCTTGATGGCACTCGTTTACGCTTAAATGGGCGTCCTTCGGCTTATGATTTATCCCTTCGCTCAGCGATTACAGGACAAGATATTCCACCTTCAACGCTAATGTTGGATGCGAAAGGTAATGAAGAGCAAATTAACCTTACGCGCCTACGTTTAGCGGCGTTGCAAGGTAATGCGGATATTACGGGGGTGGCTGACTGGAGCAAAGCGATCAGTTGGAATGCAGTACTGACGTTATCAGGTATCAATACCGCAAAACAGTGGCCTGAATGGCCAGCAAAAGTCGATGGTAAGATTGCTACTCGCGGTAGTCTTTATGGCGGTAGCTGGCAGTTACAAGTCCCTGAGATTAGCTTAGACGGTAACGTCAAGAATAATCCGCTAAAAGCACGCGGTCAGGCTTCAGGTAATGCGGCAGGGCAATGGAATATACCTGATCTGAAACTGTCATTGGGTAAAAACCACCTTGATGTTAAAGGAAGCCTTGCGGACAAATGGAACCTAGATACTAAAATCAATGCACCGGGCCTTGATGGCATATTGCCGGGGCTAGGTGGTGTGATCATCGGTGATGTAAAACTACGCGGTGATCTCGACGCGCCAGAGGTACAAGCGGATCTTACCGCTCGTGGGGTGAGATGGCAAAAAGACCTATCCATTGATAATGCAGTTATTAAAGGAAAAGTCACATCGGGTGAGCAAATCAAAGGGGATTTATCCGTCGTTGTTCGCCAACTCAAACAGGCTGACTTGGTGATCAGCCAGCTAACATTAGATGCGAATGGGAGCGAGAAAAAACATACCGTAAAATTGGATGTGAAAGGTGAGCCAGTTTCGGGGCGCTTAACGTTAGCAGGTGGTTTCGATCGCCAAACTGAAACATGGAAAGGTAATCTCAGCAATACCTTATTTGAAACGCCAGTGGGTGAATGGCAATTAAGTAAGGTCATGGCGCTGGACTATGCAAACCAAACGCAAGAAGTGACTATTGGTACTCACTGTTGGGTGAATACCAATGCACGCCTTTGTGTTCCCAAACCGATTAAAGCAGGGAAAAGCGGTAGCGCCGATGTTGTGTTAGAACGCTTTGACCTTGCGATGTTAAAACCGTTCCTGACAGATGAGACACGTGTCAAAGGCGTATTTAGCGGTAAAGCCAATGTGGTATGGAAGGATGATGGCAGCTTGCCACAAGCTAAAGTCGATCTTAAAGGTGATGGTGTTAAAGCTGTTCAATTGGTTCAAGGTACACTATTACCGTTAGAGTTTGAGACTCTGACCTTGAATGCCGCATTGAAAAATGGCAAAGCAGACCTGAATTGGTTGTTTAAAATTGCCAACAATGGGCAGTTAAAAGGCAATGTTCATATTGCTGATTTGGAAAAGAGACGGCAGCTTTCAGGTAATGTCGAAATCAATGCGATTACCTTAGCGTTAATTAAGCCGTTATTAGGCGAGAAAGAAGTTGCCAATGGTAACCTAAATGCCAATTTACGTCTTGGCGGAACGGCGAATAACCCATTGCTAAATGGTAATTTATCCCTTTCAGGCTTAGAGCTTAAATCGTCATTGATCCCATTTGATATCAAAAGTGGTCAATTAGGTATTGCCTTTAATGGCGCCAGCTCAGTCATGACGGGGCAAATTAATACGCCAGAAGGTTATCTGAATATTAATGGTGATGCGGATTGGCGTAAGGCAGAGGCATGGCACGCTAAAGTCATGGCCGTGGGTAACAATTTACGTGTATCCATGCCGCCAATGATCAAAGTGGATGTGCAGCCTGATATTGTGTTTGAAGCTTCACCGACCTTACTGACGTTAAACGGAAGTGTGAATATTCCGTGGGCAAGAATTACGGTTCAAGAAATTCCTGAATCAGCGGTAGGGGCTTCTTCCGATGTAGTGATGTTAGACAGTGACCTGAAACCTATTGAGAAGACAAGCACACCAATTCCAATTCAAACCAATCTGGATATTAAGATCGGCAACGATGTGATGTTGGATGCGTTTGGTCTGAAAGCTCGCTTAACAGGCATGTTGAAGGTACTGCAAAATAAACAAGGCCTGAGCTTGAATGGGCAAATCGATATTCCATCAGGGCGTTTCCGTGCTTATGGGCAAGATTTGATCGTGCGTAAAGGGCAAATCCAGTTCTCAGGTCCTCCGGAACAGCCTTTCTTGAACTTAGAAGCGATTCGTAATCCTGAAAACACAGCTGATAATGTGATTGCTGGTGTTAAGGTGACAGGGCTTGCAGACAAACCGAAAGTCGAGATATTCTCTGAGCCAGCCAAAACGCAACAAGAAGCTTTATCCTATTTGCTACGCGGAGAAGGATTAGAAAGCGGAGATGCTAATGGTTCACAAATGACATCAATGCTAATTGGACTCGGGGTGGCTCAAAGTGGGCAACTCGTAGGTAAGATTGGTGAAACATTTGGAGTATCTGATTTAGCCCTCGATACGCAAGGGGTTGGTGATAAATCACAAGTCGTGGTGAGCGGTAAAATTACCAATGACCTTCAAATTAAGTACGGTGTTGGTATATTTGACTCACTGGCAACGCTAACATTGCGTTATCGATTAATGCCTAAATTATATTTGGAAGCGGTGTCTGGTGTGAATCAGGCGCTGGATCTTCTTTATCAATTTGAGTTTTAATATATGCGTGTAATTGTTTATGGCAGTTTAAGGCGCAAGCAAGGAAATCATCACTGGATGACTTACGCTCAGTTGTTAGGCGAACATAGCTTAGAAGGCTATGAGCTTTATGACTTGGGGTATTATCCAGCGGTTATCAAAGGTGAAGGTGTGATTGAGTGCGAAGTGTATCGCATCAATCCCTCTATTTTGACTGAGTTAGATGAGTTAAAGAAAAATTCACAGGACTATGTTCGTGAATTAATCCCTACGCCATATGGCAATGCTTGGATTTATCTTTATCGGCATTCCGTTGAAGGCTTGCGTCGTATCAAATCAGGTGACTGGTTAAAACGTCACGAAGAAGAGTAATAAAGCGCCGGTAGCCAATGGGTTATCGGCGCTTTTTCTATAAAAAAGGCTCTCGTGTTACCACCAGAGCCTTCCCTTCCCGAGTTAGGGGAAATTATTTTTTAGCAGCGCGTTCGAAAGAAGAGATAATTTCAGCTTTAGCCGCTTCAACGTTATCCCAACCGTCTACTTTCACCCACTTACCTTTTTCTAAATCTTTGTAGTGTTCAAAGAAGTGTGTGATTTGTGCGCGTAGCAGCTCTGGCAGGTCGTTCACATCTTTAATGTGATCGTATTCTTTGCTCAGTTTAGTGTGTGGTACTGCAACTAATTTGGCATCTTCACCTGATTCATCAGTCATTTTTAATACGCCGACTGGACGGCAACGAATAACTGAGCCTGGTTGTAATGGGTAAGGTGTTGGTACCAGTACATCAACAGGGTCACCATCTAAAGATAGTGTGTTGTTGATGTAACCATAGTTACATGGATAGAACATCGCTGTAGACATAAAACGGTCTACAAATAGAGCGCCAGAGTCTTTATCAACTTCATATTTGATAGGATCTGCATTAGCAGGGATTTCGATGATAACGTAGATATCTTCTGGCAGATCTTTACCTGCCGGTACATTGTTCAGGCCCATGAAAAAGTATCCTTTATGTTAAAAACTAATATGCCCATCAATAAGTTAAGCCCTATCTAAGCAACTTAAAACGATTTTGGGTACATAACGTGAAAGGTATTATAGCCGTAAAGAGGGGGAAAACTCACTAGTTGGTAGGGCATTCATAAAAAAAAGCTGAGAAAAGGCCACAAAAAAGGCGGGATTAGCCCGCCTTAGCGCGATGAATAACATTATTCAGCGTCAGGGAACTCACGCATAAAGGATTCTGCTTTTTCAACCATAGAAGCTGTACCAACAAAGAAAGGAACGCGTTGGTGAAGTTCAGTTGGGTTGATATCTAAAATACGGTCACGTCCGTTACTCGCTTTACCGCCTGCTTGTTCTGCAAGGAACGCAATTGGGTTGCATTCGTACAGTAAGCGGAGCTTACCATTTGGATGGCTTGCCGTGCTTGGGTAGATATAGATGCCGCCTTTAAGCAAGTTACGGTGGAAATCCGCAACCAGCGAGCCAATATAGCGAGTCGTATAAGGGCGACCTGTCGCTTCATCTTGTTCTTGGCAGTATTTAATGTATTTTTTCACGCCCATAGGGAACTTGATGTAGTTACCTTCGTTGATTGAATACATTTTTCCTTCTGTTGGGAACATCACTTTTTCGTGAGAGAGGCAGAAGACACCAAGTGATGGATCATAGGTAAAGGCATGTACGCCACATCCTGTGGTATACACCAACATGGTGGATGAACCGTAAACGACGTAACCTGCCGCGACTTGACGATGACCCGGTTGCAAGAAGTCAGCTTCAGTCACCGGTTGGCCAATTGGGGTAATACGATGGTAGATAGAGAAGATTGTTCCGACGGAAACGTTTACATCGATATTCGAAGAACCATCCAGTGGATCCATTAATACGACATATTTCGCGTTTTCTGCACGATCGCCTTCGAAAATGACGATTTCATCTTCTTCTTCGGAGGCAATACCAGCTACTTCCCCGCGAGCTTTCAAAGCGGCTTTTAATTTTTCGTTTGCATACAGGTCAAGCTTCATCTGGACTTCACCTTGGACATTCGACACACCGCTTGTGCCAAGAATGTCTACAAGTCCAGCTTTGTTAATATCACGATGGATAATTTTAGCGCCCAGTTTGATTGCTGACAGTAATGCGGTCAGTTCTCCTGTTGCATGAGGAAAATCTTGTTGCTTATCGACGATGAATTCGCCTAATGTTTTCATGACGAAGGTCCTGAATATAATTGACAGAGGTTTGCAGGGGGGAATTGTACCCTTGCGCGTGGAGTTAATCTATACCCTTGATACGTTGTACCGCCGCGATGTGGGTCGTATTTTGTTACCTAAGTCACATACTTGAGCATGTACTCTTGGGATAACAGTAACTGGCTCTTGTTGCCGCGTTTGGATCATTTTGGGAATACTCTGCCTATTTTTCCCTGTATTTAATTCGAATTTTTTGTCTATATAAACCTAACGTTGATGGGTAGAATAGTGACAAACCTCATGCTATTGGATGGAAAATAATGCACATACATATTTTGGGTATCTGCGGTACGTTTATGGGGAGCTTGGCAATACTGGCTCGCTCCCTCGGGCATAAAGTAACAGGCTCCGATACAAACGTGTACCCTCCGATGAGTACCTTACTAGAAAAGCAAGGTATTGAACTCATTCAGGGCTATGACCCTAGTCAGCTAGAACCAGCACCTGATATGGTCGTTATTGGTAATGCGATGACGCGTGGTAACCCTTGTGTTGAAGCGGTATTGGAAAAAGGCCTCACTTATACATCTGGTCCACAATGGCTACATGATCATGTACTTCCTGAACGCTGGGTACTCGCTGTCGCGGGCACCCATGGTAAAACAACCACGGCGGGGATGCTTGCTTGGATCTTAGAAGATTGCGGTTATAAACCAGGGTTTTTAATTGGAGGCGTGCCAGGGAACTTTGAAGTATCAGCCCAATTAGGGGAAAGTCCCTTTTTTGTGATTGAAGCTGATGAGTATGATTGCGCGTTTTTCGATAAGCGTTCGAAATTTGTACACTACAGTCCAAGAACGCTGGTGCTCAATAACCTTGAGTTCGACCATGCCGATATTTTTGAAAATTTAGAAGCCATCCAAAAACAGTTCCACCATCTTGTTCGTATTGTGCCTGCTAGCGGTAAAATTTTCATGCCAGATAGCGATAATAACCTTAAACAGGTTATGACGATGGGCTGCTGGAGTGAGCAAGAGTTCGTCGGTGAACATGGTGAATGGCAAGCGAAAAAGCTGAACCACGATGGCAGCCAGTTCGAAGTCTATTATCAACAACAACGTGTGGGTGAAGTGAATTGGTCACAAGTGGGTAATCACAATATCCAAAATGCGTTGATGGCAATTGCCGCAGCACATCACGTAGGCGTGCCCGCCAAAGAAGCGTGCTTTGCTTTAGGTAAATTTATTAATGCTCGTCGCCGCCTTGAATTACGGGGGGTTGAGTATGGTGTCAGTGTTTATGATGATTTTGCTCATCATCCAACGGCGATCCTCGCAACACTGGAAGCGCTGCGCAGTAAAGTTGGGGGTACTTCCCGCATACTGGCGGTATTAGAGCCACGCTCTAATACTATGAAGTTAGGGGTTAATAAAAGTGATATTGCTCCGGCGTTAGGTCGTGCTGATGAAGTTTTCTTATTCCAGCCAAGCAATATTCCGTGGATGGTCACTGAAATTGCGGAAAAATGTGTTCAACCTGCCCGTTGGAGTGGTGATATTGATGCGTTGGCACAAATGGTCATTGAAACCGCTCAGCCAGGCGATCATATTCTTGTTATGAGTAATGGAGGTTTTGGTGATATCCACGGTAAGTTACTCGCCGGCTTAAAAAATAAAGCAGAGACAGAGTTAGACGACTAAATATAATGGCTGACGCAAAATGCCACTTCCCTTAACAGGACAGTGGCATTTTTTGTTTTTGGATAGTAGAAAACGTCTCGTATGTTATACGACTAAACTCAGTGAATGATATTGGTGAAATGCATTGGGTTAGCGCTGTAAAATCGCGCTCTTGGCGAGGTGTGCCGAGGCTAAATGTTAACTCGCCTCAATAAATTGGCGACTATAACAATAACTATACTGTAGCTCTTGTTTTAGGCTGCCCATGTAGCAATCTAAAGAATCTGTGCAGAGATGGAAAAGACAACCAACAGCGATAGCCTTTAATTTCCACGATGGCATCAAAAAGAGGATACAATAAGCGATTGCCGCCCAGAGAGTATGTAATGGGTGAAAACCAATGCCACAGCGATTAGGATCAAAAATTGGATCCGCAAGAAGATGGTCTAAATCAATCGCCATCGTGGCTATCATAAGCAGTGACGCTAATTTCCAATTTTTGCGCCAAAATAGATAACCGAAGAGAATGGGAACTAAAAAGTGAAATCCATAGTGCACAACGTTTCTGAATATCTCAAATATCACTTTGATAGCCCATCGTTTTTATATTCAATCGCGCACGAATGCGCGAATGGAATAGAAATTAAAAAATAAAAATGGATTTAAAGCTCTTGATCAAAGAGTGAAAGGATCGCTTCGTAAAGCTCTTTAGTTGTAAAATTATTCGCTGGTGTAGAGAAAATGGTATCGTCCCCTGCGATACTGCCTAAGATCCCTTCCGCTTTCCCTAAAGAATCTAGCAAGCGTGCAATCAATTGTGCGGCGCCGGGGCTTGTTCTGATCACCACAACAGAATGGTTGTAATCGATATCCAGTACTAGGTTTTTTAATGGGCTAGTCGCCGTGGGAACGCCAGGCTCTGTGGGTAAGCAGTAGACCATTTCCATTTTTGCGTTGCGAGTGCGCACAGCACCGAACTTAGTCAGCATTCTGGAAATTTTTGATTGGTTGATATTTTCAAAGCCTTGCTCTTGCAGTGCGATAACAATTTCAGCCTGAGAGCTAAATTTTTCTTCTTTAAGCAGCGCTTTGAACGCTTTAACCAAGTCTTCTTGTTTAGACGGTGTACGCATAATTAACCCATCCTATGACAATAAATTGGTCTGTATTATCTGTAAATGTGAATTTTTATGCAACAAAATTGCGTTATGATGGTTTTGTATACGATGAAAAATGAAGGCTATTGTCTTTTTTATGCATAAAAAGAGAACATTGATGAAAGTTTAGTTTAGCAAAAGTTGATAAATAAAAATAATCAATAATCTTAATGATTTATGCCTATATAAGAAGAAAATAGACCCAGTAGCATAGAGAGGTAATGCAATTTGTTGCCAAAAGGTGTAAATTTTTTGTTAATCACTTTGTGAATAACGGGATTATCAGCAGTAAAAACAATTTATTATGCAAAAATCAATAGTGATAAAAACTATTTGTTAAAAAAGTGCCCCTTATCTCATTAACAGATAAGGATTTTGTTTAGAATAGATGAAATCAGTGCGTAAGCCTATACACATTAATATGCTTCAACATCTGTTAATGAATTGTTTTTTATCAGTAATGTGTTTACTACATAACAAGATGAATCAATATACTTTTTTAAGTACAAATAAAGGAGTTTCAGAATGAAAGTTGCAGTCCTAGGCGCAGCAGGTGGTATTGGTCAGGCTCTGGCCCTTCTTCTTAAAAACCAGCTTCCAGCAGGTTCAGAACTCTCACTATATGACATCGCACCAGTAACTCCGGGTGTTGCTGCGGACCTTAGCCATATCCCAACTGACGTTAAAGTAGTTGGTTTCTCAGGTGAAGATGCGACTCCTGCACTGAAAGGCGCTGATGTTGTCCTGATCTCAGCAGGTGTTGCTCGTAAACCAGGTATGGATCGTTCAGACCTATTTAATGTTAACGCGGGTATTATTCGCAATTTGACTCAACAAATCGCTGATACTTGTCCAAAAGCATTAATCGGTATCATTACTAACCCAGTTAACACAACAGTGGCTATTGCGGCTGAAGTGCTGAAAAAAGCAGGCGTTTACGACAAAAACCGTCTATTCGGTGTAACGACTCTGGATATCATCCGTTCTAATACTTTCGTTGCTGAACTGAAAGGTAAGAAACCACACGAAATCGAAGTGCCTGTCATCGGTGGTCACTCAGGTGTTACTATCCTGCCTCTATTGTCTCAGATCCCAGGTGTTAGCTTCACCGATGAAGAAGTTGTTGCTCTGACTAAACGTATCCAAAACGCAGGTACTGAAGTTGTTGAAGCAAAAGCAGGTGGCGGATCTGCAACACTGTCAATGGGCCAAGCAGCAGCACGTCTAGGCCTGTCTCTGATCCGTGGCCTACAAGGTGAGCCAAATGTTATCGAATGTGTTTACACCGAAGGTGAAGGTGAACACGCTCGCTTCTTTGCTCAGCCAGTCCGTTTAGGTAAAAATGGTATCGAAGAGCATATCTCTTACGGCAAACTGAGTGAGTTTGAACAAAAAGCACTGAAAGACATGCTTGATGTACTGAGAAAAGATATCGAACTAGGTGAAAAATTCATTAATGGCTAATTGCTATTAATTTTCACTTATTTCTTAAGAAAACCGCTGTCCTGATATTGTTGGGGCAGCGGTTTTTTTTATATTCTTTCAGCTTGAGGTTGGGGTTTTTTCTCTTACTTTTCTTTCTAATAATTCACCTGTAATTGGATTGAAATAGCGGCTTGGCCATATCTCTGAAGGATGAATTCCGAGATAATTCGCAATAATCCATTCACCTTTAGGCCAAGGACGAGATAAGGCATTCGCCAGTGTGGAGGAGCTTAAACCTGCTTGTCGAGATATTGCTGCTAAAGTCGTTCCGCGTTTACGTAAAGCGGCAATTATATCTGCTGGATGCCAATCCGATTTCCGTAAGATCATTTTTTAGTCCTTTTTTTACTCAGAATCATGTAGAGTTAGTAGTACATCTAACAGGAGATTGTGATACATTCACTGCAATAGCCCTGTTATTGGAAATAAAATAACAGAAATTTTCCAAAATTATTTCTAATTTTTTCTAAAAATTCAGTTTTATGAAAGGAGTTTTATTTTTATGAAATATAAGAAAGATTTGGCATATATATTTGTGATTTTATCTAACATATTGAAAGTAAAAACTAACTAGTTTGGGTTATCTGTAAAAATCACATATTAATGATAGATGTTATAAGTACAGCTAATATATAAAGACGATCGCATGAAAAAAGATAGCTGTGACCTCGTGTATATCCAATCTATTGTTATTAAAAGAAATTAAAATATACTTTACATGTATAACTCATAAATTAATTAATAATAAATATTAATAAAACAAAAAAGAAAAAGGTTATTGAGAAAATAAACACGTTTTTCAGCAATTATTATTAAATTGTAAATCGTGACTAGGAGGGTCAGGCATGCAAAAAGAATGGTTAACGGCGAAAGAGTTAGTTGGCTTAAAAGGACTCCCAATGACTACTCAAGGTATCAATGCGATGGCTCGTCGTGAAAACTGGTTATGCCGCAAGCGGCGGGGGATTCAAGGAAAGGCGTTGGAATATCATATTAATAGTTTGCCTGAAGGTTTATTTGAGCCCCTTTCTGTTTATGAAGCCCCTGCATTATATCAAGCAAAACATCATGATAATGCATTTATTTGGCAGGAAGTTTATCACCAGCTTTCTCCGGAAGAGCGTAACCTTATATTGGCATTTATTATGCGTGAAGGTGTAATAGCATTGGTAGATTTAATAAATAAAAAATAATTTACCTAAAAAATCGGTTTGGGTAATTCAATAATGAAGAATAGGCATATTGGTACTCAACATATTCTTTATTAACAATATTTAGATAGAGCCTCAACGGCAGATTTCATAATATAAGTTCGAAAGAGATAATATGAAAAAAATGTGGTTCACTGCGAAAGAATTAGCAGGTTTAGAAGGCTTACCAACTTCTCCTCAAGGTATTAATTTGATGGCTAGAAGAGAAGGATGGAAAAATCGTCGTAAGCGTGGCGTTCAAGGTAAAGCCGTCGAGTATCATCTAGAGAGCTTACCTGGAGAAATACAGAGTCAATTGAGTCTTTCTGAGCCTTCAGTGGGCTATCAAAGCCAAAGAATGGATGCTTCACAAATTTGGATGGAAGCCTATTACCAACTCACTGAAGCGGAGCGTGATAAAGTGGTGAAATATATTTTGCGTTATGGCCTTTCATCATTGCTCGCTAGGATCGAAAAAGAAGAAAAAGGGGAAGAGTAGTCTCTTTCCCCCTCATCGCATTCAAAACGATACGTTTAACGCTATGAGTGACGTGAAATAGCCACCTCTGCGAGGCTGATTAACGCGTCTTTATAAACTGAATCATCAAGAGTACTCAAAGCATCAATGGCTTTTTGCGATTCCTCTTTTGCGCGAGCGTAGGTGTACTCCAGTGAGCCGCAACGTTTCATAGTTGCCAGCACAGTGTCCAGTAGGTGACGGCCATTGCCCTGCTCGATCGCTTGGCGGATCAAGGCGGCTTCTTCCTCGGTTCCATGGTTCATTGCATGAAGTAGGGGCAGCGTAGGCTTCCCTTCATCAAGGTCATCCCCGGTATTTTTGCCTAATTGCTTATTATCTGCGTCATAATCCAACAAATCATCAATCAATTGAAAGGCAGTGCCGAGATAGCGACCGTAATCTTGCAAGGCTTTCTCTTGCTCGGGGGTTGCTGATGCTAAAATTGCCGATGCATGCGCGGCAGCTTCAAACAAACGAGCGGTTTTACTGTAGATCACTTGCATGTAGTTTTCTTCAGTAATGTTAGGATCATTACAGTTCATTAACTGTAAGACTTCACCTTCAGCGATAACGTTCGTCGCTTCCGACATGAGTTTAAGGACACGCATCGAGTCAAGATCCGTCATCATTTGGAAGGATCGTGTATAAATAAAGTCCCCAACGAGGACACTCGCAGCATTACCAAATACGGCGTTCGCTGTTTGTTTACCGCGGCGCATGTCGGATTCGTCGACAACATCATCATGCAATAAAGTTGCAGTATGGATAAACTCGATCAGCGCAGCAACTTGAATATGTTTTTGCCCTGAATAACCAAGGGATCGTCCTGCCAATACCGCGATCATTGGACGGATCCTTTTCCCACCACCGCTAACAATGTAATAACCAAGTTGGTTAATTAGCGCAACGTCTGAATTCAATTGACTGAGGATTGCTTCGTTTACTGCTGACATATCCTCGCTAGTCAGTTCAACAATAGATTCTAAATTCATCGTAATTTATTCATATTATAGGATTTTAGCCGCCACCCTTTAGTCAAAAAGGTGTCGCCAATAGAACAGTTATAGCCTAAGCATAACATTAATATTTCTAAGATAATTAGTTGTAATGCAAAAAATGTTTAAATAAGTAACAATTCGAGTTATTCATCATAAATCAAAGGCTGACCGGAGTATGGAATAAAAAAGTCGGTTTTTTTGTGATCTAAATGCATTATTGGCTTGTGTTCTGACGCTTTTTTGCGTAGAATTCGCGCCCTATTGTGAATATTTTATAGCGTGCTCAGGAATTAAATTTTTTAGCGGGTACGCGGAAAGCGGAGTTAATATGTACGCGGTTTTCCAAAGTGGTGGTAAACAACACCGAGTTAGCGAAGGTCAAACTGTCCGCCTAGAAAAGCTGGACATCGCAACAGGTGAAACTGTTGAATTTGATCACGTTCTGATGGTTGCTAATGGCGACGATATCAAAATTGGCGCTCCTGTCGTTGAAGGCGTTAAAGTGAAAGCGGAAGTGGTTGCACACGGTCGTGGCGATAAAGTTAAGATTGTCAAATTCCGTCGTCGTAAACACAGCCGTAAACAACAGGGTCACCGTCAGTGGTTCACTGATGTTAAGATCACTGGCATCGCTTAAGATTTAGGAGAGCAGATTAATGGCACACAAAAAGGCTGGCGGCTCGACTCGTAACGGTCGCGATTCAGAAGCAAAACGTCTGGGTGTAAAACGTTTCGGTGGCGAAGCTGTATTAGCAGGTAGCATCATCGTTCGTCAACGTGGTACTAAGTTCCACGCAGGTAACAACGTAGGTTGTGGCCGTGACCACACTCTGTACGCTTTAGCGGACGGAAAAGTTAAATTTGAAGTTAAAGGTCCACAAAACCGTAAATTTATCAGCATCGAAGCTGAATAAGTTTTCTGACTTTTAATTCGAATTAAAGCCCTGCAAAAACTTTTTGCGGGGCTTTTTATATTTAGAATACGCCATCTCTGGGTAACACGGCCATCCAGCACTATAATGGCTATCATACGGAGAAAGAATTATGAAATTTGTAGATGAAGCCAAAATATTGGTTGTGGCGGGGGATGGTGGCAATGGTTGTGTCAGCTTCCGCCGCGAAAAATACATTCCAAAAGGCGGTCCTGACGGTGGTGACGGCGGCGATGGTGGTGATGTCTATCTGCAAGCCGACGAAAACCTGAATACACTCATCGACTACCGTTTTGAAAAATCTTTCCGCGCAGAGCGTGGGCAAAATGGTCAAAGTCGTGACTGTACAGGGAAACGTGGTCAAGATATCACGATCAAGGTGCCTGTCGGAACGCGTATACGCGATCTCGGTACTGGAGAAATACTGGGTGATATGACTCGCCATGAGCAGCGCCAAATGGTCGCGAAGGGCGGTTTCCACGGTTTGGGTAATACACGCTTTAAATCTTCAGTTAACCGCGCTCCACGTCAACGTACGATGGGGACGCCTGGTGAAACTCGTGAGCTGATGTTAGAGCTGATGCTGCTCGCTGATGTGGGTATGCTAGGGATGCCGAACGCGGGTAAATCGACCTTTATTCGTTCGGTATCGGCAGCGAAACCAAAAGTCGCTGATTATCCATTTACTACGCTAGTACCGAGCTTAGGTGTCGTGCGTATGGATAACGAAAAAAGCTTTGTGGTTGCGGATATTCCAGGGTTAATCGAAGGTGCTGCGGAAGGCGCAGGTTTAGGGATCCGTTTCCTTAAACACTTAGAGCGCTGTCGCGTGCTATTGCATCTGATCGACATCTGCCCGATCGATGAATCGGATCCTGTGGAAAATGCCAAGATCATTATTAGCGAACTCGAAAAATACAGCGAAAAACTGGCAGAAAAACCACGTTGGTTAGTGTTTAACAAAGTGGATATTTTAGGCCCTGAAGAGTCCGCAAAACGTGCTGCTGAAATCGCTAAAGCGATGGGCTGGGAAGATAAATACTATATGATCTCCGCGGTGAATCACGAAGGTGTGAAGGCACTGTGTTGGGATATTATGGAGTTTATGGAAACTCAGCCGCGTGATATGGCAGCATCGGAAGATGAAAAACAGCCTGAAAAAGTTGAATTTATGTGGGATGACTACCATAAAAAGCAACTCGAAGGTGCTGAAGATCTGGATGACTGGGATGATGATTGGGACGAAGATGACGACGAAGGTGTCGAAATCATCTATCAGAAATAATCAATCTCAGAAAAACCCCCAATGATTGGGGGTTTTTTCAAATATAAAGATTGTTTTATTTACGGGGAATTGATCGAAGGATCAATTTTTCTGGTAAAGATCTTTATACAACCGACTCTCAAAACGCACGAGAGGAACGCGTCGGCTCCGTTGTTGGTTTTGTGGTACCGCATAGGCAGAGATAAACTGTACGAAAGCAACGCGTTGCCCACTAGCCGTCGTGATAAAGCCTGCTAAGTTATAGACGCCTTGTAAAGCCCCTGTTTTAGCTGAAACTTTGCCATTCACACCGGCTTCATCTAAGCCGCCACGGTAACGTAATGTACCGTCATGTCCTGCAAGAGGCAGCATAGAGATAAAATCAAGTTGCTGATCGTTTTTAGCGATAAATTGTAGAATTTCCATCATTGTCGTCGGCGTGATCAGGTTATGGCGGGATAAACCAGAGCCGTCGACCATAACGGTATTACCTAAATCGATGCCCGCTTTTTGTTTTAAAACCTGCCTAACAGCATCCGACCCCGAGCGCCACGTACCGGGAACACCGTAATAGTCTCGACCAATAGTACGAAAGACAGTATCAGCAATCATATTGTCTGATTTTTTCAACATCACCTTCAATAGGTCATGCAGCGGCTGAGATTCGGTTTTGACGAGGACCTGCGATTGTGCCGTTGGTTGGGTACGCTTTTTGACATGCCCTGTTAGCGCTATGCCCGCATTTTGCAGTTCATTTTTAACAATAGCGCCGGAATAGCTTGCGCCATTTTGTACCGCAAAGGCAAGGGGGAGAGGTTCACTACGTTGTGATAGACAGCCTGTTAACGTGTAGCGATTTAGCTCGCCAGGAACCACATCCAGTTCACAATAACGCCCTTCAGGGTCTCCCTTGGCTAATGTTTTAACCTCACTGAACATATTGACGGGGTAGAAACTGGCTGCCTTGATATAAGCCATATCCCCTATTTTTTGAGCGGGATAGAGTGAAACAGAAAAACAGTTTCTATCGATAATGGCTGCGGCAGGCGGTGCACTAAAGCATTGCGTCATATCGTTCCATACCCAGCCCGGCGCTTTATCATGGCTAGTAAATGCCGAAATATCGACAATTAAATCACCTTCAACTTTGTGGATACCAATCTGTTTCAGCGCATTGACCATATTGCGGATTTGCTGGCGTGTGAGTGTTGGGTCGCCACTAAAGCGGATAACGAGGTCGCCCGTTAGCGTATTGTTGTTTAATTTTGCATTGGTTTCGAAATTCGTCACAAAACGGTAATCAGGACCAAGCTGTAGCAAAGCCGCGAGGGCAGTGACGACTTTTTGGGTACTTGCAGGCAGTGCCATTTGCTGCGCATTGTAATCAATAATGGGGGTGTCACTACCGACTTTTTGCGCAACCAGAGCGAGGTTAGTACCATCGGGTAAATATTGCTTATAATCATCAATTGGAATGGCAAATGCTTGTCCTGTGGTGAAGACAAGTCCTAAAGTGATGATCCATTTTCTGGTAAGTGTTAATAACGGCATAAATTTCACGCATTAGGGTAGACATACTGTACATACTAAAGTGTAATGCCTGAAAAAGTAAACGATGACCCGCTATTAACTCTACGTTAGAATGGTTAGCATTGTGATAAGATAAGTGTGTGAATGGGTTTTAAAGACACATTCACAGCCTGTGTATTGTTTGAGCCTCCCCATTAACCATGGGGCGGTTCAGTGTACTGTTGTTACAAAAATCAGGAAGATACTTATTTTTAGATAGGATTGAAACAGAGGTATTTATCAATGAAACAGATTCCAATGACGGTATTGGGTGCAGATAAGTTACGAGAAGAGCTCGATTATCTTAAATCTGTCCGCCGCCCGGAAATTATTGCAGCGATTGCGGAAGCCCGCGAACACGGTGACTTGAAAGAGAACGCAGAATATCATGCCGCTCGCGAACAACAGGGCTTTTGTGAAGGCCGAATTCAAGAAATTGAATCCAAGCTTTCCCATGCTCAGGTTATTGACGTCACGAAAATGACAAACAATGGTCGTGTGATTTTTGGTGCGACAGTTACTGTGTTGAATGTTGATACGGATGAAGAGCTGACTTATCGCATTGTGGGTGATGATGAAGCAGATATTAAAATCAATCTGATTTCCGTTAACTCACCGATTGCACGCGGCTTGATCGGTAAAGAACAGGATGATGTTGTCACTATCAAAACGCCCGGTGGCGACGTTGAGTTCGAAATTCTTAAAGTTGAGTATATCTGATTCCTATTTGCCTGAATTGGTTATATTATTTTACTGTATTAGCGAAAAAGGCCGCTGGCGGCCTTTTTCTTCATATAAAAGCTGCCTTCAATGGCATTTTTATATAAATTAAGGGTGATTATTTAGGTAAAATAATTTTGCGCTCATCCGATGGACGGTAGAGAACAAGTATCTTGCCTATAATTTGTACATTAACAGCACCTGTTTCGCGAACGATCGCTGCGGCGATCAAATTTTTAGTTTCGCGATCTTCGCCTGCGATTTTGACTTTGATAAGCTCATGATGTGCTAATGAAAGTTCAATCTCAGCTAAAACACCCTCAGTTAACCCATTGTTACCAATCATAACAACTGGGTTGAGGTGATGAGCGAGGCTTTTCAGGTGTTGGATTTGTTTTTTATTAAGATTCATCGATTTTTTGCTTCGTTAGTATTGAAAATGGCTTATTCTACCGCCATCTGATATCTATCACCATCAATTATATTTATCGGATGGTAAAGAAGTAACAATGAACACCCAAAATAATTCGAATTACATGCAGTGGTATCATCAACGTTCATGTAGGCCGAAAAATGATGGGGATAGATGTGCTCTATTTAGTATAGTTGGAAAATGCAATGGCCAATAAAAAACGTTCGGCAAGCTCTAGTCGCTGGTTGCAAGAACATTTTAGTGATAAATATGTTCAACAAGCACAAAAAAAAGGGCTTCGCTCACGTGCATGGTTTAAACTGGATGAAATCCAGCAAAGTGATAAAATTTTTAAACCAGGTATGACCGTTGTTGATTTGGGGGCAGCACCCGGAGGCTGGTCACAGTATGTGGTTAGTCAAATAGGCCATAATGGCCGGGTGATTGCTTGTGATATTTTACCGATGGACCCGATTGTTGGCGTTGATTTCCTTCAAGGAGATTTTCGTGAAGAAGCAGTGCTAGCTGCACTGTTAGAGCGGGTTGGAGATAAAAAAGTCCAGGTGGTCATGTCTGACATGGCTCCCAATATGAGTGGGACTCCCGCGGTCGATATACCTCGGTCGATGTATTTGGTTGAGTTAGCATTGGATATGTGCCGTGCTGTGCTGGCTCCTGGGGGCAGTTTTATTGTTAAAGTGTTTCAGGGGGAAGGCTTTGACGAGTACCTCAGGGATATCCGTTCCCTATTTACGAAAGTAAAAGTTCGTAAACCCGAATCTTCGCGGGCACGATCGCGTGAAGTATACATTGTAGCGACAGGGCTAAAACTGTAGTACCCTGAACGTTATTTGTTAACACAGTTGTAATATGAGGTTAATCCCTTGAGTGACATGGCGAAAAACCTGATTCTCTGGTTAGTCATCGCAGTTGTTCTGATGTCCTTGTTCCAGAGTTTTGGCCCAAGCGATTCGAATAATCGCAGAGTTGATTATTCTACGTTTATCAATGAGTTAGCTCAGGATCAGGTACGTGAAGTTCGTATCACAGGTCGTGAATTAAACGTCAGAAAGGCTGATAATAGCCGTTATACAACTTATCTTCCTATGCAGGATGAGAAGCTGTTAGACACGTTGCTAAATAAGCACGTAACTGTCGTTGGTGAGCCACCAGAAGAACCTAGCTTTCTGCAAACTATCTTTATTTCCTGGTTCCCAATGCTTCTGCTGATCGGTGTCTGGATCTTCTTTATGCGCCAAATGCAAGGCGGTGGCGGTAAAGGAGCAATGTCATTCGGTAAAAGCAAAGCTCGAATGCTAACGGAAGATCAAATCAAAACGACTTTTGCCGATGTTGCTGGCTGTGATGAAGCAAAAGAAGAAGTTGGTGAAATTGTTGATTTTCTACGTGAACCAGCTCGTTTCCAGAAGTTGGGAGGTAAAATACCAAAAGGCGTCCTGATGGTAGGTCCTCCAGGTACAGGTAAAACTTTGCTTGCTAAAGCAATTGCCGGTGAAGCCAAAGTACCATTTTTTACGATTTCAGGTTCTGACTTTGTTGAAATGTTTGTCGGTGTTGGTGCATCGCGTGTTCGTGATATGTTCGAACAAGCGAAAAAAGCAGCACCTTGTATTATCTTTATCGATGAAATCGATGCGGTTGGTCGTCAACGTGGCGCTGGTTTAGGTGGTGGTCACGATGAGCGTGAACAGACTCTGAACCAAATGCTGGTTGAGATGGACGGTTTTGAAGGCAATGAGGGTATTATTGTTATTGCGGCAACAAACCGTGCTGATGTTTTGGACCCTGCATTATTACGTCCAGGCCGTTTTGACCGTCAGGTTATGGTAGGCTTACCAGATGTACGCGGTCGAGAACAAATATTAAAAGTTCACATGCGTCGTGTTCCTATTGATCCTGCTGTTGATACAGCCATCCTTGCTAGAGCAACCCCTGGGTTCTCCGGTGCTGAATTGGCAAACCTAGTGAATGAAGCAGCCCTGTTTGCGGCTCGTGCCAACAAACGCGTTGTTTCAATGGTTGAGTTTGAAAAAGCTAGGGATAAAGTATGGCTGGGGGCTGAACATCGTTCTTTGATGATGACAGAAGAACAAAAAGAAGCTACCGCGTATCACGAAGCAGGCCATGCAATTGTTGGTTATCTGATGCCTGAGCATGACCCTGTGCATAAAGTGACGATTATCCCTCGTGGGGGTGCATTGGGCGTTACTTTCTATCTACCTGAAGGCGACCAAGTCAGTGCAAGCCGTCAGAAATTAGAAGGGAATATCGCTAGCACATACGGTGGTCGTATTGCAGAAGAGTTAATTTATGGTCATGACAAAGTCTCTACAGGGGCGTCAGGCGATATTCAGCAAGCAACCAACACCGCTAGAAAAATGGTGACTCAGTGGGGCTTCTCTGAGAAGTTAGGGCCAGTACTGTATGCTGACGAGGAAGGGCCTGCATTTTTAGGTCGCTCGGGGCACAGCTCGACTTATTCGGATGAAACTGCTCGCATTATTGATGAAGAGATTAAAGCAATTATTGAGCGTGCTTACCAAGTCGCCTATAAAACGCTGACAGACAATATGGATATTCTGCATGCTATGAAAGATGCATTATTGAAATATGAAACCATTGATATGCCAATGATTGATGATTTGATGAATCGTCGTCCTGTACGCGAACCGGCGGGCTGGGATGAAGACAAAAAAGTCAACAATGTAACGGGTTCTTTTGGTGCTGCGGTTAATACATCAAAACCTGAAACAACGACTGAAAAACCTCAATCTGAAGAGCCAAAAAACAGTAATGATGAATCTCATTCATCAGACAATACAAACGATAACAAACCACAATAAGCTATCGTTAAGTGATATGGAAAAACCCCAGTTCTCTGGGGTTTTTTACGTTAAGGTGAAATAACGATGAAAATTAGAGCAAGGGCTTGTGAACTCGATCTATCCACACCAAAAGTGATGGGGATTTTGAATGTTACTCCTGATTCATTTTCAGATGGTGGCACTCATAATCGTTATCATGACGCATTGGAACATGCCGCTAAGATGGTGAATGAAGGGGCATCGATTATTGATATTGGCGGTGAATCGACGCGTCCGGGAGCGGCAGAGGTTTCTGTCAATGAAGAACTCGATAGAGTTATTCCAATTGTGGAAGCCATTGCACAGCGTTTTGATGTGTGGATTTCTGTTGATACTTCAAAAGCGGAAGTGATGTCAGAAGCCGCAAAAGCAGGTATGCACTTAATCAATGATATTCGCTCATTACATGAGCCAGGAGCCATTGAAGTTGCGGCACAAAGTGGCTTACCCGTTTGTATTATGCATATGCAAGGTCAGCCAAGAACCATGCAAGATGCGCCTAATTATGAAAATGTTGTAGCAGATATTAAAGCTTATTTTGATGCTGAAATTGCGCGTTGTGTCGCGGCAGGTATCGATAAACAGCAGATAATACTCGATCCCGGTTTTGGTTTTGGTAAAAACCTGTCACATAATTATCAACTGCTGGCAAATTTGGATCAGTTTCATGATTTCGGACTACCGCTATTGGCAGGAATGTCCCGTAAATCTATGATTGGAAACTTATTGAATGTTCCACCACAAGAAAGGCTTGTGGGAAGTATTGCTTGCGCAACTATTGCAGCGATGCAAGGCGCACAGATTATTCGTGTACATGATGTCAAAGAGACCGTACAAGCAATGCAGATCGTTCAGATGACTCTGTCAGAAAAGGAAAAGTTAGCGTATGAGTAACCGTAAATATTTTGGTACTGATGGTATTCGTGGCAAAGTGGGTGACAGCCCAATCACGCCTGATTTCGTATTAAAATTAGGCTGGGCAGCAGGGAAAGTTCTTGCTCGCCATGGCTCACGAAAAATTATTATTGGTAAAGATACGCGTATCTCCGGTTATATGTTGGAGTCATCTTTAGAAGCGGGTCTAGCGGCTGCGGGTTTATCTGCGTCATTTACTGGCCCAATGCCAACACCTGCCGTAGCTTATCTGACACGTACTTTCCGCGCTGAGGCGGGGATTGTAATTTCTGCGTCTCATAACCCTTATGATGATAATGGGATTAAATTCTTCTCGATTGATGGGACTAAATTGCCTGATGAAGTCGAAGAAGCGATAGAAGCGGAGATGGAAAAACCAATCACATGTGTTGAATCCGCAGAGCTAGGTCGCGCAAACCGTATTGTTGATGCTGCGGGTCGTTATATTGAATTTTGTAAGGGCACTTTCCCTAGTGAACAAAGCCTCTCTAGCCTAAAAGTCGTTATCGACTGTGCTAATGGCGCAACTTACCATATTGCACCGAATGTATTTCGTGAGTTAGGGGCTGAAGTCATCGCGATTGGCTGTGAACCTAATGGGATCAACATAAATGAGAAGTGTGGCGCTACGGATGTTCGCATGCTACAAGAGCGTGTGCTTGCAGAAAAAGCGGATGTGGGGCTAGCCTTTGATGGTGATGGTGACCGTTTGATTATGGTTGACCATGAAGGTAATAAAGTCGATGGTGACCAAATTCTCTATATCATTGCGCGTGAAGCATTACGTCAAGGCCAATTAAAAGGTGGTGTTATCGGCACGCTGATGAGCAATATGGGGTTAGAAATCGCTCTGAAACAACTTGGCATTCCTTTTGAGCGCGCAAAAGTGGGTGACCGCTATGTACTTGAGAAGCTCCAAGAAAAAGGTTGGAGAATGGGGGCTGAAAACTCAGGTCATATTATCTTATTAGATAAAACGACGACGGGTGACGGTATTGTGGCTGGTCTGCAAGTACTCAGTGCGATGGTTCGTAACCAAATGAGTTTGCATGACTTATGCAGTGGCATGAAACTGTTACCGCAAGTATTGGTTAACGTACGCTTTTCTGGCTCACATGACCCATTACAAAGTGAAGCTGTATTGGCCGCGAGTGAGCAAGTCGAGAAAGAGTTGGCAGGCAAAGGTCGTGTTCTGCTGAGAAAATCAGGTACAGAACCTTTGATTCGAGTCATGGTCGAAGGTGAAAATGAAGCTGACGTTTTGGCGATGGCTAACCGCATTGCTGATGCAGTAAAAGCGGCAGGTTAATCATTTTAACGATAGGATCGTTTAAAAATAAGGCACTAACTGAGAGCCTGACAAAATTGCCCATCCCGAGTTCATTTGCTGTTTTTTTCCGCAAATGAACTCAGGAAATGAAATTTGGCTTGCTTGTCGGCTCAGCTTTGGTTAGTATTCGCACCTGCTTAATCCCGTAAAGGTCATACTTAAGCGGCAAATAAGCGGGTGTGCAGTATTATAGGTCATAGTGGTTACACTATGTTCCGCAAACTGAATAGGTAACTCAAATGTACATAGCTCTTTTAATTGTTTTCTTGTTGGTAGCTATCGGCCTGATTGGTCTGATCATGTTACAACAAGGTAAAGGTGCTGACATGGGTGCGTCATTCGGTGCGGGTGCCTCTGCAACACTGTTTGGTTCATCGGGTTCTGGTAACTTCATGACTCGTATGACTGGAATCTTGGCTGCTGTATTTTTCATTATCAGTTTGATCCTTGGCAATATGACTGCCAATAAATATGGAACTGGTAGCAAATGGGAAAATATTAGTGAACCGGCAAAAGTCGAGCAACCAACAGACGTTCCGGCAGCACCAGCAACACCAACGAGCGATATCCCTCGTTAAGTGTTAAAGATTCCGGATGAAGGCATTTAAGCCATCATCAATAAAGTAAAAAAGAATTTGAGGTTATTGTTAAGTTATTCATCAATAACCTCGCCTCAGTGCCGAGGTGGTGAAATTGGTATACACGCTACCTTGAGGTGGTAGTGCCTACAAAACGGGCGTACGGGTTCAAGTCCCGTCCTCGGCACCATTATTTAAGATAACTTGTGCTCTACAGGTTATTTGTGTAGAATATGTCACGTTTTCGAACGCGGGATGGAGCAGCTTGGTAGCTCGTCGGGCTCATAACCCGAAGGTCGTCGGTTCAAATCCGGCTCCCGCAACCAATTCTTAGTCAGCATATCTTATCAGATGTATTTATCGGAAATTCTCATCGATTTATCACGGTTTTAAAGATATACTAAGAACATGGTGAACCCGTTGGCACTACAGGGTCCAGTTTCATAAAGCCCCGAAATTTCGGGGTTTTTTGTTATTTGACAATCGAATTAACTGGGCTTTTATAGCCCTTTTTTTATGTCTGGGGGTGGGCTTGTCCACATTAGAACAAAAATTGACAGAGATGATTTCAGCACCGGTGGAAGCACTTGGCTTTGAATTTGTAGGCTTAGAGTTTGTCCGTGCTCGTACATCGACATTGCGTGTTTTCATTGATAGTGAAGAAGGCATCACTGTTGATGATTGTGCTGATGTCAGCCATCAGGTGAGTGCAGTATTGGATGTCGAAGATCCAATCTCTGTGGTCTATAACCTAGAAATATCGTCACCAGGGCTAGAACGCCCACTGTTCACTGTCGCACATTATGAGCGTTTTGTCGGTGAAGAGGTGGCACTGACTTTACGCATTGCGATGCAGAACCGCCGTAGATGGCAAGGCATTATAAAAGCTGTCGAAGGTGAAATGATAACGGTTACTGTGGATGGTAAGGATGAAGTGTTCGCCCTTGGCAACATCCAGAAAGCTAACTTGGTACCCCACTTTTAATTAAGTTCAATGAGGCAACTAGGATGAACAAAGAAATTCTGGCTGTTGTAGAAGCGGTTTCTAACGAAAAATCCCTCCCTCGTGAAAAAATCTTCGAGGCACTGGAAACGGCACTAGCGACAGCAACCAAAAAGAAATATGAGCAAGAAATTGACGTTCGTGTCGAAATCGATCGCAAATCCGGTGATTTTGATACCTTCCGTCGTTGGCTGATCGTTGAAGATGTAACGATGCCAACACGTGAAATTACGTTAGAAGCAGCACAATTTGAAAACCCAGAGCTAAAACTGGGCGAATACGTTGAAGACCAAATCGAGTCCGTTGCTTTCGACCGTATTACAACCCAAACTGCAAAACAAGTGATCGTACAGAAAGTACGTGAAGCGGAACGTGCGATGGTGGTTGATCAATTCCGTGAGCAACAAGGTGAGATCATCACCGCTCAAGTTAAGAAAGTAAACCGTGAAAATATCACGTTAGATCTTGGTAACAATGCTGAAGCGGTGATCTTACGAGAAGATATGTTACCGCGTGAAAACTTCCGTCCAGGTGACCGCATCCGTGGAGTCCTGTATGATGTTCGTCCGGAAGCACGTGGCGCACAACTTTTTGTTACCCGTTCTCGCCCAGAAATGTTGGTTGAATTATTCCGCATTGAAGTGCCAGAAATTGGTGAAGAAATTATTGAAATCAAAGCCGCTGCTCGTGATCCGGGTTCTCGCGCTAAGATCGCAGTAAAAACTAACGATAAGCGTATTGACCCGGTCGGTGCGTGCGTTGGTATGCGTGGCGCGCGAGTTCAAGCTGTTTCTAGTGAGCTAGGCGGCGAGCGAATTGATATTGTGTTATGGGATGATAACCCAGCTCAATTCGTGATTAATGCAATGGCTCCGGCTGATGTGGCATCTATTGTGGTTGATGAAGACAAATGTACAATGGATGTTGCCGTAGAAAGCAGTAACTTAGCTCAGGCGATTGGTCGTAACGGCCAAAATGTGCGCTTAGCAGCACAGTTACTGAAAAAACACCGTGGTGATGACAAATGGGAATTGAATGTCATGACTGCAGAAGAGCTGAATGCAAAACATCAGGCAGAAGCGCATGCTTCTATTGACACATTCACTAAGCATCTTGACATTGATGAAGAGTTCGCCACTGCACTTGTTGAAGAAGGCTTCTCGACGTTAGAAGAACTGGCCTACGTGCCTATCAAAGAACTTCTGGAAATTGACGGTTTAGATGAAGAAACTGTTGAAGTTCTACGTGAAAGAGCGAAAGCTGCCCTCACTACGATTGAATTGGCTCAAAAAGAGAGTCTAGGTGATAACCAGCCGGCAGAAGATTTATTGAATCTGGATGGTATGGATAATACTCTGGCCTATAATTTGGCTATTCGCGGTATCTGTACACTGGAAGATCTTGCTGAGCAGGGCATCGACGACCTGATTGATATCGAGGGTCTGGATGGTGAGAAGGCAGGTGCACTCATCATGGCCGCACGTAATATTTGCTGGTTCGGTAACGATGCGTAAACACTGTAGCAGGAAGGAACGGCATGACAGAAACTGTAAAATCATTGGCAGCAGAAATTCAAACCACAGTTGAACGCCTGGTACAGCAATTTGCTGAAGCAGGGATCAAAAAAGGTGAGAATGACTCTGTTAGTCAGGCAGAAAAAGAAACATTGCTGGGGCACTTGAATCGTGAGCAAGGCGGTTCAGCGAGCCAGCCAAGTAAGTTAACATTGCAACGTAAAACGCGTAGTACGTTGAGTGTTCCAGTCACCGGTGGTAAGAGCAAATCGGTAAATGTAGAAGTCCGCAAAAAACGCACTTATGTGAACCGCGACGCTGAGCAAGCGCAAGCGGAAGAGCAGGCGAAGCGTGAAGCGGAAGAGCAAGCACGGCGCGAAGCTGAAGAACTGGCTAAACGTGAAGCAGAAGCAAAACGTATCGCAGAAGAAAATGCGAAGCGTGAAGCGGAAGCGAAGCGTGCAGCCGAAGAGAAAGCAAAACGTGAAGCAGCTGAGAAAGCTACGCGCGAAGTAGCGGAAAGAGAAAAAGTGAAATCAAGCGAAAATCATCAAAAAGCTGGCAAAGCCGGTGAGACCAACTCTGAAAAACAGCGCCGTGAAGCTGAAGCAGCAGCTCTGAAGCGTAAAGTTGAAGAAGAAACTCAACGTAAAGTTGAAGCAGAAGCGAGACGTGTCGCAGAAGAGGCTCGCAAAATGGCAGAAGAAAACAACGAAAAATGGAACAATGATTCCAGAATCGACGACGATAGTGACTATCACACGACGACTTCTCGCCATGCTCGTGCAGCGGAAGATGAAAGCGACGAAAAAGAAGAAGGTCGTCGTTCTCGTAACCGTAGTGCGAAAGCGCCTCGCCAAAAGAAAGGCAATAAGCTTTCTGAAAAAGCCGATCGTGAAGAAGAACGCGCTGCTGGCCGCTCTAATCGCGTCAAAGGTAAACAACGTAAAGGTAGTTCACTGCAACAGAGCTTTAACAAGCCTGCGGCAGCAGTAAACCGTGACGTGGTTATCGGTGAAACGATCACTGTTGGTGAACTCGCTAACAAAATGGCGGTGAAAGGTTCACAAGTGATTAAAACAATGATGAAGATGGGCGCGATGGCGACTATCAACCAAGTCATTGACCAAGAAACTGCGCAGCTTGTTGCAGAAGAGATGGGTCACAAAGTTATCCTTCGTCGCGAAAATGAGCTAGAAGAAGCGGTAATGAATGACCGTGATACGGGTTCAGCAGTTGAAGAGCCACGTGCACCGGTTGTTACCATCATGGGGCACGTTGACCATGGTAAAACATCACTGCTTGACTATATTCGTTCAACGAAAGTCGCTTCAGGCGAAGCAGGTGGTATCACTCAGCACATCGGTGCTTACCATGTGAAAACTGATAAAGGGATGATCACCTTCTTAGATACTCCGGGTCACGCCGCGTTTACGTCAATGCGTGCTCGTGGTGCTCAGGCGACGGATATCGTTGTTCTGGTTGTTGCAGCAGACGATGGTGTGATGCCACAAACTATCGAAGCCATCCAACACGCAAAAGCGGCGGGTGTGCCTATCGTTGTTGCTGTGAACAAAATTGATAAACCAGAAGCGGATCCAGATCGTGTAAGAAATGAGCTGTCACAATACGGTGTTATTTCTGAAGATTGGGGTGGTGATACTCAGTTTATTAGCGTATCGGCGAAAAAAGGTACCGGTATCGATGAGCTGCTTGATGCTATCTTGCTACAAGCAGAAGTCCTCGAGCTGAAAGCAGTTTACGCAGGTATGGCAAGCGGTGTTGTTGTTGAATCTTACCTTGATAAAGGTCGTGGTCCAGTTGCAACGATTCTTGTTCAAGAAGGTACGCTCAACAAAGGCGATATTGTTCTTTGTGGTTTTGAATACGGCCGTATTCGTGCAATGCGTAACGAACTCGGTAAAGAAGTTCAATCTGCTGGCCCATCAATGCCTGTTGAGATTTTAGGTCTATCCAATGTTCCATCCGCAGGTGATGAAGCCACCGTTGTTCGTGACGAGAAAAAAGCACGTGAAGTTGCATTGTATCGCCAAGGTAAATTCCGCGATGTGAAATTGGCTCGCCAACAGAAATCTAAACTGGAAAACATGTTTGCTAACATGGAAGAAGGTAAAGTTTCTGAACTGAACATTGTTCTAAAAACCGACGTTCAAGGTACTTGTGAAGCGATTACTGACTCACTGTTAAAACTATCGACTGATGAAGTTAAAATCAAAATCATCGGTTCTGGTGTGGGTGGTATTACCGAAACTGACGCAACTCTGGCTGCGGCATCGAATGCGATCATTCTTGGCTTTAACGTTCGTGCTGACGCATCTGCTCGCCGCGTTATTGAGAGTGAAAGTGTTGACTTACGTTACTACTCCGTCATCTATAGCTTGATTGATGAAATCAAACAAGCGATGAGCGGTATGTTAGCACCTGAATACAAACAGCAAATCATGGGTCTTGCAGAAGTCCGTGACGTCTTTAAATCACCGAAGTTTGGTGCTATCGCTGGTTGTATGGTGACAGAAGGTACTATCAAGCGTAATAACCCAATCCGTGTTCTGCGTGATAACGTGGTTATTTACGAAGGTGAGCTGGAGTCACTGCGTCGCTTTAAAGATGACGTCAACGAAGTCCGTAATGGTATGGAGTGTGGTATCGGTGTTAAGAACTACAACGATGTCCGTGTTGGCGATATGATTGAAGTCTTTGAAGTGATTGAAGTTAAACGTTCGATTGACGGTTAATTTCTTTTATACCCGCGAAGGGGGCATATCGCTTATCGCGGGTATCCATAGCTTTGTATTTATTGGGGGGCAATAGCCCCCCAAAATGTCAGGAGATATAACGATGGCAAGAGAATTTAGTCGTTCTCAGCGCGTAGCCCAAGAAATGCAAAAAGAAATTGCGATTATCTTGCAGCGTGAAGTTAAAGATCCCCGCATTGGCATGGCAACTGTTTCAGGTGTCGAGCTATCAAGAGACTTGGCTTATGGTAAAGTTTTCGTGACTTTCCTTAACATTTCTCATGAAGAACATGAGTCTCAAATGGTTCAAGATGGCATTAAAGCGCTCAATGAAGCTTCTGGCTTTATTCGTTCTTTGCTAGGAAAAGCGATGCGTTTACGCGTTATTCCAGAGTTAACGTTCTCTTACGATAGCTCATTGGTTGACGGTATGCGTATGTCTAACTTAGTTTCCAATGTTATTCGTAATGATGAAATGCGTCGTGCGAACGCGGATGATAAAGAGGAAAAATAATGGGGCGTCGTCGTAGCGGCCGTGACATACATGGCGTTTTGCTGCTGGATAAACCCACTGATATTTCTTCAAACGATGCGCTGCAAAAAGTGCGGCGCTTCTTCAATGCAAATAAAGCGGGTCACACGGGAGCGTTAGATCCACTTGCAACAGGGATGCTCCCTGTTTGTCTCGGTGAAGCAACCAAGTTTTCTCAATTTTTACTCGACTCAGACAAGCGTTATCGTGTGATTGCCCGTCTAGGACAACGTACTGACACTTCGGATTCCCATGGTCAAATCATCAGTGAGCGTAACGTTGAGTTTACACAAGCTCAGCTTGATGAGGCATTAGCGCATTTTCGTGGTGATACATTGCAAGTGCCATCAATGTATTCGGCACTAAAACATCAAGGGAAACCTTTGTATGAGTATGCGCGTAAAGGGATCACCGTTGAGCGGGAAGCACGGCCTATCACAGTGTATGAGTTACAGTTTATTCGTTTAGAAAATAATGAACTGGAACTGGAAATTCACTGCTCTAAAGGTACTTATATTCGTACCATTATTGACGATTTAGGTGAGATGTTAGGTTGTGGTGCACATGTCATTTACCTACGACGCTTGCAGGTAGCAAACTACCCTTATGCGCGGATGGTGACATTAGAGCAGCTCGCCGCATTAAGAGCGCAAGTTGATGAAGGCAATGGCACTTTTGAATCGCTGCTCGACCCTTTATTGTTGCCGATGGATACTGCGGTGGTGCATTTTCCTGCCGTTAATTTGACAGAAGAAACGGCGGCATACTTTAAGCAGGGCCAGCCTGTTAGGGCGAATATTGGTCAATTAGCGGAAGGCACCATGGTTCGCGTGACTTGTGGTACTGCTGAACGTTTTATTGGCATTGCGTTGATCAGTGAAGATATGCGGGTTGCTCCTCGGCGTTTAGTTGTTGAAAATGAATAATCCGCATGGCGGCACTTATTGCTTTGCGACTATAAGCAGCGTAGAATAGCGGCGCTTAATCTGTGAGATGCTAAATTAGAGATTGGCTCTCATTACATACATTTATACATTTGGAGTTTAATATGTCTCTAAGTACTGAAGCTAAAGCAAAAATCGTTGCTGAATTCGGCCGCGATGCTAACGACACTGGTTCAAGCGAAGTGCAAATCGCTTTGTTGACCGCTCAAATCAACCATCTGCAAAGCCACTTTGCAGAGCACAAAAAAGATCACCACAGCCGTCGTGGTCTGCTGCGTATGGTTGCTCAGCGTCGTAGATTGCAAGCTTATCTGAAAAGCAAAGATATCGCGCGTTACACCGCTCTTATCGAGCGTCTGGGTCTGCGTCGTTAATCGAGTCAGTTTCAGTGGAAAGGGGCCTAATGGCCCCTTTTCTTCTAAAAGTTATATTTAAAGTTGAAGTAAGACTCGAATTATACTTAACTTAAATGCTAAGCTATGATTCGTAATTAATTGTTTTATTAACGCCTCTTCAGCTACACCGATTCGCGCGGCTAATGAGAAAATTGATCATTTGAATATCTGTCTTCTCATTAGTCGCGAGGCTGTAGTTAGGAAGAGAAAGCCAATGCCACGAGAGAGAGTCGAGTGGCCTAAAATAAAGGGTACTATTTTGTTAAATCCTATCGTACGCAAATTTCAATACGGTCAACATACCGTATCCATTGAAACCGGCATGATAGCGCGTCAAGCGACTGCCGCTGTTATGGTAAACATGGATGATACAGCCGTTTTCGTGACCGCGGTTGCTCAGAAAAAAGTTAAAGAAGGCCAAGACTTCTTCCCTCTGACCGTTAACTACCAAGAGCGCTCTTATGCTGCTGGTCGTATTCCAGGCAGTTTCTTCCGTCGTGAAGGCCGCCCTGGTGAAGGTGAAACGCTGATCGCGCGTCTTATTGACCGCCCATTACGCCCTCTGTTCCCAGAAGGTTTCCTGAACGAAATCCAAATCATCGCAACCGTTGTTTCTGTTAACCCACAAGTTAACCCAGATATTGTTGCTATGATCGGTGCATCGGCTGCATTGGCGTTGTCTGGTGTTCCTTTTAATGGCCCAATTGGTGCGGCACGTGTTGGTTTTATCAATGACCAATATGTTCTGAACCCAACAGCAGATGAGCTAAAATTAAGCCGCCTTGATTTAGTGGTAGCAGGAACAGAAAGTGCAGTTCTGATGGTTGAGTCAGAAGCGGATCTGTTAAGCGAAGAGCAAATGCTGGGTGCCGTTGTTTTTGGTCATGATCAACAACAAATCGTGATTCAAGAAATCAATGAGTTAGTTAAAGAAGCAGGTAAAGAAAAATGGGATTGGCAACCAGAGCCAGTTAACCAAGCTTTACGTGATAAAGTTGCAGCGCTGGCTGAAAGCCGTATGGGTGATGCTTATCGTATCACTGAAAAACAAGAGCGTTATGAGCAAGTTGACCTGATCAAAGAAGAAGTCACAGCAGCAATCGTGGCTGAAGATGAAAATGTCGACGTAGCTGAAGTTGCTGACATTCTAGCGAACCTAGAAAAACAAGTTGTTCGTAGCCGTGTCATTCGTGGTGAGCCACGTATTGATGGTCGTGAAAAAGACATGGTTCGTGCGCTGGATGTACGCACTAGCGTTCTGCCACGTACTCACGGTTCTGCGCTATTTACCCGTGGTGAAACTCAGGCATTAGTCACTGCAACACTGGGTACTGAACGTGATGCACAGGTTATTGACCAGTTAATGGGCGAATATACTGATCGCTTCTTGTTCCACTATAACTTCCCTCCATACTCTGTTGGTGAAACAGGTATGGTTGGTTCGCCTAAGCGTCGTGAAATTGGTCATGGTCGTTTAGCGAAACGCGGTGTGATGGCGGTCATGCCTGATCATGCTGATTTCCCATACACTGTTCGTGTTGTATCTGAAATCACTGAATCAAACGGTTCATCATCAATGGCGTCGGTTTGTGGTGCTTCTTTAGCACTGATGGATGCAGGTGTACCAATTAAAGCAGCGGTTGCTGGTATTGCTATGGGTCTGGTTAAAGAAGGCGATGATTTCGTCGTACTTTCTGACATCCTTGGTGATGAAGACCATTTAGGCGATATGGACTTTAAAGTCGCAGGTAGCCGTGATGGTATCAGCGCACTGCAAATGGATATTAAAATCGAAGGTATTACTCGCGAAATCATGCAAGTTGCATTGAACCAAGCAAAAGGTGCTCGTCTGCACATCCTAGGTACAATGGAACAAGCGATTAACAGCCCTCGTGATGATATTTCTGAATTTGCACCACGTATTCACACTATCCGCATTAATCCAGATAAGATTAAAGATGTTATCGGTAAAGGTGGTTCGGTTATCCGTGCGCTGACAGAAGAAACTGGCACTACAATCGAAATTGAAGATGATGGTACAGTGAAAATTGCTGCAACTGATGGCTTGAAAGCAAAAGAAGCTATCCGTCGTATCGAAGAAATTACTGCTGAAGTCGAAGTCGGCCGTGTTTACCAAGGTAAAGTTACTCGTATCGTTGACTTTGGTGCGTTCGTTGCTATCGGTGGTGGTAAAGAAGGCTTAGTGCATATTTCTCAAATCGCCGATAAGCGTGTTGAGAAAGTGACTGACTATCTGCAAATGGGTCAAGAAGTTCCTGTTAAGGTGTTGGAAATCGACCGTCAAGGCCGTATCCGCCTGAGCATGAAAGAAGCTGTTGCGACTGAAGAAACTCCAGCACAGCAGCAGGACTCAGCAGAATAGGCTGAATCTAAGCAGCGCCCTATAAGTTAGGGCGCATAGCCGTAATTTGCTGAAATAGTGGTAATGTAAGGGCGGAGTATGCTGAATAGTATCTGTCTTCGGTTTAGGGGCTTAAGCACGTTTACTCGTGTGGTCTCTGCGCTTATCTTTTTTGTGCTCATTGGATGCAGCAGTAAAGATTGGCGTAAAAACGAGGTATTTGCTGTTCCTCTGCAACCTTCATTACAACAAGAAGTAATATTGGCTCGTATGGAACAAATCCTTGCGAGCCGATCTTTAACCGATGACGAATACGCTCAGCTTTTATATGAGCGCGGAGTGTTGTATGATAGTCTCGGTTTGAGGGCGTTAGCGCGCAATGATTTTTCAACGGCGTTAGCGATTCGCCCTGATATTCCTGAAATTTTTAACTTTTTAGGAATATATTTTACGCAGGCTGGCAACTATGATGCCGCCTATGAAGCGTTTGATTCTGTATTAGAGCTTGATCCAACTTACACTTTCGCGCGTATGAACCGCGGCATCGCATTATATTACGGTGGTCGGTACAAACTAGCGCAAGATGATCTGCTGGCGTATTATCAGATAGATCCAAATGATCCTTTTCGCACGCTATGGCTTTATCTCGTTGAGAAAGACATAGACCCGCGAGTGGCGCAAGATAATCTTGCAGCTCGTTATGACCGTGCGGAGAAAGGGCTATGGGGCTGGAATATCGTAGAGTTTTACCTTGGCAAAATCAGTGAAAACACATTGATGGAGCGCTTGAAAGAAACTTCTACGGATAACACTTCGCTCGCTGAGCATCTCAGTGAAACTAACTTCTATTTAGGTAAGCATTACCTAAGTCTGGGGGATAAGGATAGCGCAACTGCGTTATTCAAACTGACGGTGGCTAACAACGCTCATAGCTTTGTTGAACACCGCTATGCATTGTTGGAATTGGCGCTGTTAGGCCAAGAACAAGACGACCTTTTAGAATCGGGCCAGCAATAGCTGACGAACATTTCATCACTATTTTTTGAGTCATCATCCTTCGGGGTGACGGCCTATTTGTTCGTTTAATAACACAATTTGAGCCAGTTCACATTTTAAATGAAAATGACCGAAATGATTTTCGCACGGTTATGTAAACTGGCCGCCATTAAGTATGAGGCACCTTTACATGACCACCGAGACTGATATCTCTTTCGCTGATTTAGGTTTATCAGCGTCTATTTTGACTGCACTAAACGACCTGGGATATGAAAAACCTTCTCCGATCCAAAAACAATGTATTCCATTGTTAATGGACGGTAATGATGTGTTGGGTATGGCACAGACGGGGAGCGGTAAAACCGCAGCCTTTAGTCTGCCGCTACTGCACAACATTGATCCAGATTTAAAAGCTCCGCAAATTCTAGTCCTAGCCCCAACACGTGAGTTGGCGGTTCAGGTTGCTGAAGCGATGGGCGATTTTTCTAAACACATGAGCCGTGTTAACGTGGTGGCCCTATATGGTGGCCAGCGTTACGACGTGCAATTGCGTGCTTTGCGCCAAGGGCCACAAGTTGTTGTGGGAACGCCTGGGCGTCTGCTTGATCATCTGAAACGCGGTACATTAGACCTGTCTAAATTGAAAGGCTTAGTACTGGATGAAGCTGATGAAATGCTGCGTATGGGCTTTATTGAAGATGTTGAAAACATCATGAGCCAAATCCCAGCAGAGCATCAAACAGCGCTGTTTTCAGCGACGATGCCAGAACCAATTCGTCGTATAACACGCCGTTTCATGAAAGAGCCTAAAGAAATTCGTATTCAGGCTAGCATTACAACACGTCCAGATATTGCTCAAAGCTATTGGACTGTTTACGGCATGCGCAAAAATGAGGCTCTGGTTCGTTTCTTAGAAGCCGAAGATTTTGACGCAGCAATTATTTTTGTTCGTACAAAGAATGCAACGCTGGAAGTGGCAGAAGCGCTCGAGCGCAACGGTTATAACAGTGCTGCATTGAACGGTGATATGAACCAAGCGCTACGTGAACAAACGCTAGAACGTTTAAAAGACGGTCGTTTGGATATTTTGATCGCCACTGACGTTGCTGCTCGTGGTCTTGATGTTGACCGTATTAGCTTAGTCGTTAACTATGACATCCCAATGGATGCAGAGTCTTATGTTCACCGTATCGGTCGTACTGGCCGTGCAGGGCGTGCTGGCCGTGCACTCTTGTTCGTAGAGAACCGTGAGCGTCGTTTGCTGCGTAACGTTGAACGCACCATGAAGCTAACGATCCCTGAAGTTGAACTGCCAGATTCACAATTGCTAAGTGAACGTCGTCAGGCGAAATTTGCTGAAAAAATCCAACAGCAATTTGAAAGCAGTGACTTAGACCAATACCGCGCGCTGTTAAAGAAACTGTCACCGTCAGAAGATGTTGATATGGAAACATTGGCCGCCGCATTGCTAAAAATGGCTCAAGGTGAGCGTGCACTTATTCTGCCACCAGATGCACCGCGTCGCCCACGTCGTGAATTCAATGACCGTGATGATCGCCGTCGTGATCGTAATGGCAATGGCTTTGACCGTGCAGAGCGTGGTGATCGTAGTGGTCGTCGTGAGCGCCGTGATGTTGGCGATATGGAAATGTATCGCATCGAAGTCGGCCGTGATGATGGCGTAGAAGTGCGCCACATTGTAGGGGCGATTGCCAATGAAGCGGATATTAGCAGCCGTTATATTGGTAATATCAAGCTGTTTGGCTCTCACTCAACGATTGAGCTACCAAAAGGCATGCCAACCGAAGTGTTAACTCACTTAAGCCGTGCACGCATTTTGAATAAACCAATGCAAATGCAATTAATTGGTGATGCACAGCCGTTTGACCGTCGTGAGCGTCGTGGTGGTTCACGCCGTGACGGTGGCTTTAATGGTGAGCGTCGCAACGACCGTGAGGGTGGCAATCGTCGTGGTGGCCATCGTGGTAACGGACGTGGTCGTAATGAAGATCACAACTCGGCAGCTCCGCGCCGCCGTAGCACCAGCCATAATGCTTAATTACACACATTTACCGAGTGTTTCTATTTAGGAAGCACGACTTAAATTGTGAAAAAACCGCTTCAAATTAATGGAGCGGTTTTTTTATGCTGTTCTAACACGGTAGGTAATAACACTATTTATTATCTAATAATTCTTCCGCTTGCCTTTGTGGCATGGGTAATTCGTCATGGCTGACAATCACTTTTTTCAGTTTATGATTAAACGCCGTAACGGTAATTTCTTCTAATAACCTGACTTCAACGGGGCTTAGTCCACCTTCATTTTTTTCTAAGGCTTGTATAACAATGCGGTGATGAGGGGTTAAAGGAAGGCGAATACTGAGTTTCATTGCATCAATAAGCTGTATTAGGAGGCTTTGGGCGACGTAGAAATCTCCGACAATTAACCGAGAAGATGAGAACTCCCCTTCGGCGGTGTACTCCTCATGGGTCTTTAGGTTTTTTAAAGTCATTGAGTTAGTGCGAAGTTGTAAATAGAAGTCCGCCATGTGTGATCTCCTTATAAACTCGTTATCCGCCAAGTTGCAGTATGTTGACTTGTCGCCTAGCGACAACGCAAATTATTTAGAGTCAGTATGGCACATTAAATGATCCCCAGCGCTTCTTTTAGTGGTTTTAAGTAACGACGGCTGACAGGAATATGTTCGCCCGACCTTAAAACGAGCTCTGCTTGCCCATTGTCACCAAACAAAATCTCACTTAATTCTGTCATGTTCACCAAATACTGGCGATGGCAACGGACCAAAGGTGTGCGTAACTCTAGCGTTCTCAGTGTCAGTTCGGTGAAGCCCTCTTGACCTTGCGTGCTCATCACATAAACACCACTCATCCGCGAGGTCACATACTGCACTTCGTCCAACTTCATCAGCCAAATACGACTGTGACCAGTACAAGGAATAAATTTGAGTGGTTCATGGTCACTTAGGATCTCGAGATCTTGTTTTTGCTTGCCTTGGCGTAGACGGGTTAGTGTTTTATTTAGCCTTTCACTCTCTAATGGTTTTAATAAGTAATCAAAAGCATGTTCTTCAAAGGCTTGTATGGCAAATTCATTAAATGCAGTTAGAAAGACAATATAAGGCCTATCTTCAGGGTCGAGCATGCGTACCATTTCAAGGCCCGTAATACGTGGCATCTGAATATCAAGAAACACGACATCGGGCTTCTTTTTATGGATAACACTGATCGCCTCAATGGCATTGGCACACTCATCCATAATTTCAATATCATCATGCTCTTCCAACAAACAGCGTACATTTTCCCGCGCAAGTGGTTCATCATCAACAATCAATACATTCATAGAAATTTAATCATTTTATTCTGTTAGCCTATAAGGCAGACGTAATTGCACTCGCGTAAACTGTTCAGGTTCATATTCCACGCTAACGCCATATTGTTCGCCATATTTTAGGCGTAGACGTTTATCAACTAGGCTCATGCCTAATCCATCGTTCTGAGCTGTGGGTTGATAAAGACCTGCATTATCTTCTATCTCAATATAAACCTGTTCACAGCGTATATAACTTCTAATTGTAATATATCCAGTGTCTAATAACTGTGAGGTGCCGTGTTTAATTGCATTTTCAACGATCGGTTGTAGGGAAAAGGCAGGTAACTCTACTTGTCTTAATGCTTCAGGGATATCCAGCTCTATCTGTAATTTCTCACAAAAGCGTGCTTTCTCAATTTGTAAGTAAGCATTTACATGCTCTAACTCTTCGCCAAGCGTTGCATTTTGTTCCGGACGCTTAAGGTTATTACGAAAGAAGGTGGAAATATATTGCACTAGCTGACCCGCTTGTTGGCTGTCTCTGCGAATAACGGCTTGTAGCGTATTGAGGACATTAAATAAGAAGTGAGGGTTTACTTGCGCGTGAAGTAGCTTCACTTCGGATTGTAGTAATGATTGTTTATTGCGTTCATATTGCCCAGCAAGGATTTGTGCCGAAAATAGACTCGCAATGCCTTCACCCAATGTACGGTTGATAGAGCTAAATAAACGGTTTTTGGCCTCATACAGTTTAATTGTACCAATAACGCGTTCGTTCTCTCCCCTAAGTGGGATCACCAGTGCAGACCCGAGCTTACATGTTGGGCTTAACGAACATTTATAGGGGGTTTCATTACCATCGGCATACACCACCTCGTTATTATCAATTGCTCGGCGCGATTGTTCTGAAGCTATGGGGGTTCCGGGGCAATGGTGATCGGCTCCTATCCCAATAAAAGCTAATATTTTTTCTCTATCGGTGATGGCGACCGCACCAATTTCTAGCTCTTGATAGATAATTTTAGCCACTTTCATACTGTTATCGGTATTGAAACCTTTACGTAAAATACCATCTGTGCAGAGGGCTATTTTTAGGGCCTGTGCGGAGAATGCGGTTGTGTATTTTTCTACGATAGCGCGGCGATCGAGTAAAATCCGAATAAACATCGCGGCACCAATCGTGTTGGCAATGACCATCGGGGCGGCAATACTTTTGACCAGTTCCAGTGCTTCGCCGAAAGGGCGGGCAAGTAATAGGATGATCAGCATCTGAATAATTTCGGCCACAAAGGTAACGCAACTGGCGGTGAGAGGATTAAATATTTTATTGATCTGACCGCGTTTCATATAGTAGCGGTGGACTAAGCCACCAATTAGCCCTTCCACGATGGTGGAGACCATACAACTGAAGGCGGTCATGCCGCCGAGTGAGTAACGGTGTAATCCTCCCGTGAAGCCAACAGCAAACCCAACCGCGGGGCCACCAAGTAATCCACCAAGGACAGAGCCAATGGCGCGTGTATTTGCTATTGAGTCGTTAATGTGTAACCCAAAATAGGTTCCCATGATGCAGAAAACCGAGAAAATGAGATAGCACATCACTTTATGGGGTAAGCGAATGGTCACTTTTAATAATGGAATAACAAGGGGGGTTTTACTGAGCGCCCATGCAATGACCAAATAAACGCACATCTGCTGTAGTAGTAGCAGAATGAGATCAAACTCGTACATAAAGGTTTCCAGTTGGTGGCGTCTTAACAGGGCAATTGTAACGTAAGCGGCTGATTTGATAATAGCGATTTGGTCAAAGTTAACTTTTCTTTATTTGACATAAGGGGCAAGTCACTTCAATATTATATATCCCCCTTCTATTTGTGACCTTGCGCACAAATTTATTAACGCTGTATCGGCAATTACTGCGATAATTTTATAGCCATAGTTTCCTCCGTGATTATTTAGGGTTTTACTAATAATGAAAAAAAGAACAATAGCACTGATTTTGTTGATGCTGATTTTGATAGCGGCGGCACTTTTCCATTCTCACAATCAATTTTTGCTATTACAAGGTGAAGTTGATGCACCCGAAGTCATGGTCACATCTAAGGCTAAAGGTCGTGTTATTGAGCGTCATGTTGAGCGTGGGGATGATGTTAAAAAGGGGCAGTTATTATTGACCTTAGAAAGCCCTGAGCTAACAGCGCAATACGCTGCCTTGAAAGCCGCAAGAGATCAAGCAAAGGCACAGTTAGCACAATCGCTCCATGGCACTCGCGAAGAGACGATCCGTCACCTGCAAGCCTCATTGGCACAAGCCAATTCACAATACCAAAATGCGTCTCGTGAATACCAACGCTTAAGTAATTTATCGGCTAAAGGCTATGTTTCAGCCAATGAGCTTGATAATGCGCGTAAAGCGAAAGAAGTTGCTTTTCAGCAAGTTCAAGGGGCAAAAGCGCAGCTTGAAGAAGCTAAGAATGGTGATCGCATTGAATTGCGTCAAAAATATGAGGCGGCGCTGAATGAAGCTGAACAAAAACTCGCGGAGCTTCAAGTCCAATTAGATGATTTACAAGTGAAAGCGCCAGTGGATGGGGAAATCGGTCCAATTCCCGCAGAAGTAGGGGAAATTTTCAATGCGGGCAGCCCGCTTTTGACCATGGTGCGTATACCGCAGTCTTACTTTATCTATAACTTACGTGAAGACATTCTTGTCGATGTGAAAAAAGGCGATAGAGTTCAGCTTGATGTGCCTGCATTAGGCGATAAAAAAATCGAAGCTGAGGTGCGTTATATTGCGCCAAAAGGGGATTACGCAACAAAAAGGGCAACACGTGCAACAGGGGATTTTGACTTGAAAACCTTTGAGGTTCGTTTGTATCCAGTAGAGCCTGTTGACGGCTTAAGGCCTGGAATGAGCGTGCTATGGCGCTGGGATAAATAAAAGGCGCGAGTATGAGATTAAAATTCGCTTGGCATGGTTTTGAGCATGCATTCAGTCGAGAAACACAAGCCGCTATTCGTAGTCCGGTTTTTCACTGGTTAAGCTGGTTGTTTCCATTAATGTTATTCACGTTAGTTAGTGCTAACTTCTCAGAAGGAACGTTGATGGATTTGCCTGTTTCAGTGGTGGATAATGACAGAAGCCCCGTTTCCCGACAAATTATCCGGGATCTCAATGCTGGACCCCATGCTGACGTTAAAGCGATTGATAATAATCTTAATACATCGTTAAAACGATTAGCCAGTGCACAGGATTATGCGCTGCTGTACGTGCCGACTAATTTTGAGGCCGATGCATTACGGGGGCGTCAACCTGAGCTACGCATGTACTATAACGCGCTGTTTTATGCGTCAGGGAGCTATGCAATCCAAGACTTTAGTGGGCTGGTGGCTGAGCTAAATGCCAAATATCGAACTCAGTTGGCAGGTTCGATGGGGAAAGCATTACCACCGCTCGCTCAAGTGACCCTCTCTTATGACAGTTTATTTAACCCTAGTGGTAGTTATATTTATTATCAGCAATTTGCGGCTACCATTCATATGCTACAACTGTTTGTGGTGACCTGTACGATTTACACATTATCACGTAGTTCTATCTTACAAAGCGTGAAGCCTTTCGGTATGGCGGTCTTAGGGAAAATGGCTCCTTATACGCTATTTTTTACGACACTGTTAGTGGTTGAACTTGCGGCTTTGGTCAGTATTTTTGATGCTAAGGTTGTGGGGAATCCCCTCTATATGATAATGGTGGGCTTTTTCTATGTAATAGCGGCACAAAGTATTGGGCTACTGCTATTTAGCTTTACTTCAAGTGCGATTATGGCTTACAGCTTGATAGGGATGCTAGTGAGTATTGCACTCGCTTTCTCCGGTATGGCTGTACCGGAATTATCCATGATTTTACCTGCGCAGATTATTTCCAATATCGAGCCATTAACTCATACACTCAATGCGATGTTTGATATTTTCCTACGTGAGATCTCATTTAAACGTATTGTGGAAGTGTGTCTATTTTTGCTGATTTATCCAATAGTGACGGCATTTTTGATCCGTAAGCGCTTGCCGAAACGTATTGCGGCACAAGGAGGGGAGCTGTAATGCAAATGTATTTTGCGACTTTCCGTAAGGTGCTGATTGGCATGTTAGATAAGCCAATGTGGTTATTATTGATCGTTTCACTGTGTGTGATGAGTTTGGTGTATGCGAAACCCGTCTTGTGGGATCTGCCTGTTGCAGTCATCGATCAGGATCATAGTGTGGCAAGTCGGGCACTTATCCGCGATTTGGATGCGGCGCCTAAAGTTAAATTACACAGCTATGACAATTTGGAACAAGCTCGTAAGGATATGATTAATCGGCAGCTTTTTGCCATTATTATTATCCCGACAGACTTTGAAAAATTCCTGCTAAATGGGAAAAATATCACTATCCCCGTTTATGGTGATGCGACAAACCGTTTAGCAAGTGGTCAGATCCAGCAAGAGCTAATGAGTGCGTATCAAACGTTATTAAATAGCTATAACACCCAATTACTCATCAACTCAGGATTTAGTCAAGAGCAAGCGAACGTCATTATTACACCAATACGTAGTTTAACAGAGCCGTTATATAACCCGGGTGTAAGCTTTGCCGCGATTGTGTTTCCTGGGTTGTTAGTGATGTTGTTACAACACTCCTTGCTGATTGCTTGTGTTCGCGTGAGTATTGCTATCCGCGGTACACCGAAAGGTAAACCACCATTAGCGGTGTATTTGGGGGCGCTATCGGCCTTGATACCGATCTGGCTATTTTTATCGACCGTCTTTTTTGCATTATGGCCGTGGATCTTAGGCTATCGTCAAGAGGCGCCATTGTATCAATTGTGGATGCTCACTTTTCCCTTCTTGCTTGCCGTAATTGGGTTAGGGAAGTTGGTCACTGAGTGTTTGCGTAGTGTCGAGATGATTTATCTGACATTAGCGTTTATTACAACACCTGTCTTTTACATGTCCGGTACGATATGGCCCTTACAAGCCATGCCTGAATGGGTACGAATGATTGCTTCGGCTTTACCATCAACATGGGCAACGAGTGCCATGGCGGGTATCAATCAAATGGGGCTACCTTTTAGTGGCGTCTTGATGGATATTGTGATGATGTTAGTGCTCGGTGTGATTTATACCGTAATTGGTGTCTTAATTGGCATGTTGCGTGATGGTGAATTACGTCAGATTTCTCATATTATTCATCGTTGGCGTAAACAACATCATAATTAATATTATTCTTCTGGCGTGTTTGATTGTCAGAAAATAAAAAACGATGGCAGTTGGTGGTAGCCAGCTGCAACACCACTAATCATTTTGCTCTCAATATTATTATCTTTATCTGTTTGGTATTCTTACTTAAATATAAGTATTTTTAACATTAGATAAGAAAAATCCATTATTGGTTTATTCGTGACAGGATTGTCATCATCAATTAATCGTTTAGACCTCATGCAGTTATTCTATTATTAATAAAGCGACTTATTTGATACTACTACTCTATCATGCTCAGTAAAAAATGAATCATTAGATCATAGTCTCTAGATAAAAGTAAAATGCACTGAATTATTTATAATCTCTTTATTTTTGAAAAAGGTTAAGCTACATTTATTCCTTTTTCACGGAAATATAATTTCATGGATTTTACAGCTATACTTTCTGCTCTACTCTCCTTTATTAGTTATTTTGCAATTGGTGCTGTTATGGTACTTGCATTCCTCTTTATTTATACACGTATATCGCGTCATAATGAATGGGTATTAATTAAACAGAATAATACCGCCGCTGGCCTTGCATTTATTGGTGCGATGCTAGGTTATATCACTCCGTTATCGAGTGCGATTTCTCATTCTATTAGTATTCTTGACTGTATAATATGGGGTGTTATTGCATTATTAGTTCAATTGCTTGTTCTTGGCGCAACAAAAATCTATATGCCAAAAATCAGTGAAAAAATAGAGCAAAATAATATATCCGCAGGCCTCTTTTTAGGTGGAACATCACTTGGATTTGGTATTTTGAATGCAGTAAGCATGAGCTATTAATGAATAATGATGTTCTATGAAAAATAAAAATAAAATCAAAAGAAAACAGCGTAAGTATAATAAGGCTCAAGAGGGGCCTGAATTAAAGCGTATTGGCCTTGATGTAAAAGATGAACCACGCAAAGGCGCTAATATACTTACGTTGGCAATTATGGGAGGAGCCGTTTTTTTGGGGTTACGCAGTTGCAGTGACGAATCACCAACACCCAAAATAACGATTTTCAAGGGGCTTAATGATTGTGAGCTTGCAGGTTATACCAACTCTTTTTGTAAACAAAAACAAGAAGAAGCACAACAAGAATTGAATAGAAGCATGGCGATTTACAATCGATTAGTTGATTGTGAATATCATTATGGGAAAGATAACTGTGTTTTAGTTCATCGTGCCCTTAATATAAGAGAATATCAGCAATGCTTATTACAATCAAAGCCAGAATATTGCGATAGCATACAGCGTGATGTTTATGGCCCCAAATTGGCTGGTTTTGCGCTTAATGAATTTCCGCAGCCAGCAAGTAGTAGTCATACAACCAGCTCTTACTCAGGCTCTCATTACTATTTTTCACGAGTTCGTCCATTTTATCGCGCTAAAAATGAACCGAATATTTATCATGAGCTAGGTTCATCCGATAAATGGGTTGCTGATGGTTCGAATAGGCTAAAGCCTGCGAAATATAGTAATAATTCGACTAAAACAACATCAAGAGGGGGCTTTGGGCATAAATCGGGGAGTAGAGGTGGTTAATTATGTTACGAATACCTGTAAAGCCACGCGAAGATTTAGTGCGAATTACGCAAGATTATGGTTTTGACTTCCATATTATCGACAATGAAATTTATTGGGATGAATCGCATGCTTATTGTTTTACATTAGCGCAAATTGAATCTGGCATCGAAGACCCAACCGAAGAGTTGCACCAAATGTGCTTAGAAGTAGTCAATTCTGCTATCAATGATGAACGTATTTTAGAAGCATTAGCCATACCTGAATTATATTGGGATGCGATTGCAAATAGTTGGCGAAATAATAAATCATCACTGTATGGGCGAATGGATTTTTCATGGAATGGATATCAGCCTGCAAAGTTGCTGGAATATAATGCAGATACCCCGACATCACTTTATGAATCGGCATTTTTTCAATGGCAATGGTTATCTGACATGACAGATAGAGGTATGCTTCCTGCAAATGCCGATCAATTTAATTCGATACAGGAAAAGCTTATCCAGCGTTTTTTATTGTGGCGCAATGAGCACCCTTTTTATTTTTGTTGCTGTGAAGGCTCCATTGAAGATAGAGGAACTGTTTTATATTTGGAAGATTGTGCGCGTCAAGCAGGGCTACAGACACAATTTATTTATGTGGAAGACATCGGATTAGGCTTAGGTGGTGTTTTTACGGATTTACAAGATCAAATTATTCACCAAGGCTTTAAATTATATCCATATGAATGGATGTTCCAAGATGATTATGGTCCGGTACTACGTAGTGAACGAACAGAATGGGTAGAACCTTTATGGAAATCCATTTTAAGTAATAAAGGACTATTACCGTTATTATGGCGTTTTTTTCCTAATCACCCTAACTTACTTCCTGCCTATTTTGCGGATGAGCAGAGCGATATTGTGGGAAAATTAAAACAGGATATGGGGAAAGCGTGGCAAGGGTTTACGACAAAGCCATTATTTTCACGGGAAGGCGCTAATGTTTCATTATTTTTTAATAATGAGCAAGAAGTGATCACGCAAGAATTAGGGATGTATGCTCAGGAGCCTAGAATTTATCAGGCGAGTGCTTTTTTGCCTAAATTCGGTAATGACTACACTTTAATTGGGAGCTGGGTGGTGGGGGATGCCCCAGCAGGGATAGGTATACGTGAAGATAACTCTTTAATCACAAAAGATACTTCTAGGTTTGTTCCTCACTATATTATGAATGAGTGAGTGTGAGGTAATGCTGTGAACCGTGCAATTTATTCATTTTTCAAAAATAAAATCAATGAGATGCTTTAGGATGAATACACAGCGGGAAGCTGGTGTTTGCTCCCGCTTTTTATCCAATGGCGCTGATTGATATTGCGGCTAAGGCAGCATTTCTAATCCTGCCACTTGCCTCCAATAACCATTACAACTCTTGTCATTGATGACCAGTGGCGCTTCTCCGGTTTGATTCGCTTTAAATTGCTCCAATATGTCTAGAGACTCAATGTTCTCCGGCGAAATACGTACAATATCAACCAAATCAATCATAGATGTTTGCTCATTACCTAGGTTGTAGCAATAGCCACTTTGTGTCTGTAACCCGTTGAGAGTAAACACTTGCTGTTGTTCTTGAGAGAACACCTTTCGCCCCTGAGGATAGTGAATGCAGCAAGTTTCACAATCATCTTTGGCACGATTTTCTGAACGGGCAGTAAAACAGCGAGCAGAGTAGGCCAGCGGTAAATGACCATAACTCATCACTTCTACTTCAAATTTGCCACGTATCCCCAATTCATCGCATTGATTGAGTAAATTGATCAACCAGTCACGAGAAAGCTCTACAGGCATACACCAACGCTGCATGCCTTGGCGTAATAATATATTGAGGGTCTGTGCGTTATAACAATTCAAACCATGACCAGCAATAAAAGGAAGATGGCGCTCAGTGAGCATATTGACGACACCAAAGTCATGGGCTTCAACCAAAAAATCGCCATTATCAACGAGTTTACTCATTTCTTTAAGTTCGGAAGGTGCCTGCAATAGCGCTAATGTACTTAAGATAATCTGCTTGCCACTTAGCGCTAGCGTTTTTGCTAATTCAATCCAATCAGCCGGCTTCATTTCACGGCGCTTGCTACAAACCGTCTCACCAAGATAAATAATATCGGCTTCACTTTGTGCTGCTTGCTGATAAAAATCATATAGCTCTTGTTTAGGCCAGTAATAAAGAACTGACCCTAATGCATACTTCATCATCTATTCCTTATTATTGCCATTTACGATGATAAGCGCCTAATGTGGTTTGGCTGCCTTCAGAAAGCCCACCCAGTACTTTTATCCATTGTGGATCTGCAATAAATTGCTCTGGGTTTGCATGATATGTATCGATAGCTTTTCGCCAGATGCGTGTCACTTCGGTGACGTAAGCAGGGCTGCGCTGGCGGCCTTCAATTTTGACCGAGGCGATATTCGCCGCCATTAGGTCTGGTAGTAATTCGATGGTATTGAGGCTAGTTGGCTCTTCGAGTACATGATATCGATGGTCATCCACCAAATAACGCCCTTTACAGAGAGTGGGGTAGCCTGCATTTTCATGACTTTGGTAGCGATCAATAAGCACTTCATTTAAGCGTGACTCCATGCCATGAGGCGTTTGTTGCCAACGAACGAAACGCGCGGGCGAGCATGCCCCAACAGTATTGGGGGATTCACCCGTTAAATAGGAAGAGAGATAGCAGCGTCCTTCCGCCATAATACATAGGCTACCAAAAGCAAAGACTTCTAAGGGGACAGGGCTACTTTTAGCGAGTTGTTTGACTTGATGAATAGATAGAACCCGAGGCAGTACAATCCGATGAACATTAAAATTGCGGGCATAAAAGCGAATCGCTTCGGTGTTGGTTGCTGAAGCTTGAACGGAGACATGACGTTCAATATGAGGGTATCGGTGTGCAGCATACTCAAGCATCGCGAGATCGGCAAGGATCAGGGCATCAGCCCCTAGCGAAGCCGCAAGATCGACCGAATCTTTCCAACGTTGAAAGCCATCTGGGTGAGCAAATGTATTGATAGCAATATGAAGTTTACGCTGATGTTGATGTATGTAGCGCTCTGCTTCTTGCAATTTTTTTTCAGTAAAGTTGAGTCCAGCAAAATGGCGTGCGTTAGTATCATTTTTCAAGCCAATATAAACCGCATCGGCACCGTTATCGACAGCGGCTTTAAGGGCCGGTAAGTTGCCTGCTGGGCAGAGTAATTCCATGGTATCTGTTCCAGTTTAAATTTTCGACAACTTAGCATTCTAGTCAACTCATGCGATGTAAATTTTGATTTAAGGCATTGAATTGGCTGTTGGCTATCTGTTTTTGTGGCTTATGAGGTCATGACTCCATGAGCTTTTTGGCATAATAAAAAATAAATGCTGGCGAGAAGTGTAAACCTTGATATAGGATCAAGTGAGTACTTATTTTCTCTGGCATGATAGGACTATTCTATTATTGAGTATGTCGATATAAATGCCTGTTCTAATACTGATTTGCTACCGAGAGGCCGTAGCTGATGCTGGGGTGTGTATTTAACGGGCAGGCAATTGATACGGGAGTCAGTGCTGTGTTAGCTAAAATTCGTTCTCAACTTATTTCAAAAGGGCCTTCATTATTGAAGTTACCTTTAAAAGTGACCCCATTTGCAGTGCAGCGTCAAGTACTTGAGCAGTTACTGAGCTGGCAGTTTCGTGAATCGGTCAAAGAAGGGGAATTGGATTTTCTCGAAGGGAAATGGCTGAAAGTTGAAGTCAGTGACCTTGATTTAGTCTGGTTCATTAGTTTGCAAAATGGCATGTTAATTGTGCGTAATCAAGAGCAAGCCGATGTCAGTGTCTGTGCTACAGCCAATGACTTGATCCTTATCGCGGCGCGTAAAGAAGATCCTGATACGCTGTTTTTTCAGCGCCGTTTGGTCATTGAAGGTGACACCGAATTAGGGCTGTATGTAAAAAACCTTATGGATGCTTTTGAGCTAGACAATATGCCGACACCCCTGCGTTTTGCATTACTACAATTGGCCGACTTGATTAAAACGACTCAACAAAATGAGGACACAGAGCATAAAGGCTCCGTGGTTGCCTCATGCTAATTCGTGTTGAAATTCCTGTCGATGCTATGGGGATCGATAAGTTACTGCGTGACACTTTCCCGACGGAAGCAGAAGCCGATCTGGTACAAAAGCTACGAGAAGACGGCTTATTGACTCTGGGTGTTGTTGCCACGAATGACAACGGCGAAGTGATCGGTTATGTCGGCTTTACACCTGTCGATGTCAACAATGAAGACGTTCAATGGGTTGGCCTTGCACCGCTTGCAGTGAGTAAAGCGCACCAAAAACAAGGCATTGGTGGGCAACTTATTTATGAAGGGCTAGATAGTCTTAATGAGTTTGGCTATGGTGCGGTTGTGGTATTAGGAGATAGCAACTATTACCGCCGTTTTGGCTTTGAACCTGCCTCAAAATATGAAGTTTTCAGCCAGTGGCCTGAATTGCAAGAGCATTTTATGATTTGTGGGCTAGAAAATGGCAGCTTGAGTGATCACAAAGGGCAGGTGACTTACTCTTCACACTTTGATGTATTCTGATGCATTAAGTAATCAAGGATATTAATGGGCTGGTCAATAACCAGCCTTTCTTTGGCGGCTTTACTCAGTTGTTTTATCTGATATTCCAATCTTGACGCGGTAGCGCGATCCCCGGCTAAACAATCAAATACTAGCGTGAGCGGCATTTTCCCCTTCAATGCTTTTGCGCCTTTTCCCTCTTTATGTTGGGTAAAGCGGCGCGAGACATCTGTGGTGATTCCACAATATAACCTGTTATTTTTCTCTCTAATTAGGTAAATGTACCAGTTTTTCTGCGTAGACATTTTATTTTGTTGCCCTATTTTTGACTTTCTGTGCTGAAATTTAAGGGGAAATAATTCATAAATAGACTAAAAATCTCGCGAACAAGGATAGCCATAACTTATTAAATTATAAATAAAAAATGACACATTAAAGTCATAAATTTGTAACCTAAAGCGTGGTTTTGATTCAAAATATTTGAACTATAACAGCAAAATTAGCTAATTTTCATCGTAACTAAAAGAGCATAATATGATCCATATCACAGGGGGAGAACAAAAATCCCTGATAAAAATGAATATACAATGAGGAAAACATTATGAAAAAATCAACATTAGTCGCTGCAACTTTGGCTTTAAGTGCTATTTCATTTGGTTCAATGGCTGCTGAAGAAGTTCAACATTCTAGCCAACCAGCTGCGGGTTATGTTTCTGTATCAGGTGCTGTTAGTGTTAATGACCTGACTGAAAAGTTAGCCAAAAAAGCTGATGAAGCTGGTGCAACTTCATTCCGTGTTATCTCAGCTGGCGGTGAAAACTCAATGAATGGTGTTGCTGCAATCTATAAATAATTTATAGTACCTAGCAAATGTAATACCAAACGTTCAGAACAGCTTAAGCACGCTCAGCGATAGGATGTACATATTCAAAGAGCGTGTTCTGAACGGTCAATATGGGCTTTTGCTATGAATGATGAACACGCCTTACAACATATCCAACGTTACTTTTCTCGCCAACACGTCTTTTCTCTATTTACTTGCCACGGCAATGATATCTGGCCTGCCAGTTGTTATTATGCATTTGATGCTAAGTCGATGAGTTTATTCTTTATGACCGATCCTGCTTCACGCCATGGTCAACTGATGACTGAAAATCCTCACGTCGCAGGGACTGTCTCTGCCCAAACGAAAGTGGTTAGCCAAATCCAAGGGCTACAATTTATTGGGCAAGTGATAGCGCTGGATGGGAGCTTACGACAGCAAGCCCATCAATTTTATTGTCGTCGCTTCCCTGTGGCATTGACGGCAAAACTGCCTGTATGGCGTTTGGAGTTACAAGAAGTCAAAATGGTCAATAATAAATTGGGTTTTGGCAGCAAGCTCTATTGGTCTAGAAATCGCTAGCGTAATTTATGGATCACTTGATTACTGCTTCCTCGCCAAAGTAACGCGGGGTCATGCAGCGCTTTTACAAATTTCCCATCAACCAGTACATTGATCAAACTCACCACCTTATGTTGCTCGGCGGTCAGTTCGGCAAATTGATAGCCTGTCCATAGCCAAATGTCTTTATCTGGACAAACGGTTTTTACACGTTTAACCAACTGAAAGATCGCTGATAAGTTAGCGGGATGTAGTGGATCCCCGCCGGAAAGGGATAAACCTTGCCGACGGATACGGGTATCTTGTAAGTCTTGAATGATCCTATCTTCCATTTCCTGAGTGAATGGAATACCGGAATCGAGGCGCCATGTGCTTTGGTTATAACATCCTCGGCATTGATGAACACATCCTGAGACGAACAGTGTGCAACGCGTGCCTGGACCATTCACGACATCAACAGGGTAATATTGATGATAATTCATACTATTAACCTAACTGCCCATTACCTAGGTGTTTGATACGTCGCTTCACTTCTTCTTGCTTGCCTGCATTAAATGGGCGTGCATCAGGGCTGCCAAGGTAACCACATACTCGGCGGATCACTGAGACACGGTTAGTATCATGGTTACCACAACGAGGGCAAACAAAGCCTTTACTGGTACAGTTAAACTCACCCGTAAATCCACACTCATAACATTCGTCTATGGGCGTATTTGTTCCATAATATGGAACATGCTCATAACTGTAATCCCAAACATCTTCGAGCGCTTTGAGGTTATGCTGCAAATTAGGATACTCGCCATAGCAGATAAAGCCCCCATTTGCGATGGCAGGGTAAGGCTGTTCAAAGTCTATTTTGTCGTATGGGTTCACGCGTTTTTCAACATCAAGATGGAAGCTATTTGTGTAGTAGCCTTTGTCTGTCACACCAGCTATTACGCCAAATTCAGCAGTATCAAGGCGGCAAAAACGATCACATAAGTTTTCACTAGGTGTACTGTACAGGCTAAAACCATAGCCAGTTTCTGCTTTCCACTCATCTGTTGCTTGGCGTAGGCGGTTAACAATCGCGATGGCTTTTTCCCTTAAGTGCTCACTGTCGTAAACATGGTTTTGCGTACCAAATAGTGCATTGATGGTCTCATGTAGCCCGATATAGCCGAGCGAAATTGAGGCTCGACCCTTTTTAAAGATTTCTGCAACGCTATCATCAGCGGCTAATCTTACACCGCAAGCCCCCTCCATATAGAGAATTGGCGCGACACGTGCTTTGACGTTTTCAAGGCGTGCGATCCGTGTCATAAGGGCTTTTTTAGCAATAGATAAACGTGCTTCTAACAGTTGCCAAAATGCGTCTTCATTGCCTTGTGCTTCAATGGCAATGCGAGGCAAATTAAGGCTGATCACCCCTAAATTATTGCGACCATCATGAATTTGTTGCCCCGCTTCTTCGTAGACCCCTAAGAAGCTACGGCAGCCCATGGGGGTTTTAAACGATCCGGTCACTTTAACAACTTGGTCATAATTAAGGATATCGGGGTACATGCGCTTGCTAGCACATTCAAGGGCTAACTGTTTGATATCATAGTTAGGATCACCAAATTGGTGGTTTAACCCTTTTTTAATAGCAAAGACCAATTTAGGGAATACGGCTGTTTTACGATTTTTGCCTAAACCTGCAATACGATTTTTCAAGATGGATTGTTGGATTAAGCGCGCTTCTTTCGAGGTGCCAAGACCAAAACCAAAGGTGACAAAGGGGGTTTGCCCATTCGCGGTATGCAATGTATTGACTTCATATTCTAGGGATTGGAAAGCATCATAGCACTCTTTTTCTGTTTGGCAGTCAGCATAACCTTGAGCATCATTGATCCCCCACGTTTCAGCCGTTTTAAGATGTTTTTCATAGCTGATGCGTACATAAGGAGCCAGAATTTCATCGATGCGATTAATCGTCGTACCACCATAAATATGGCTAGCAACTTGCGCAATGATTTGTGCAGTCACGGCGGTTGCTGTTGAAATTGATTTTGGTGGTTCGATCTCTGCATTGCCCATTTTAAACCCTTGCGTAAGCATGCCTTCAAGATCGATCAACATACAGTTAAACATCGGGAAAAAGGGGGCATAATCAAGGTCGTGATAGTGTATTTCTCCTCGTTCATGAGCGATAACGACATCACGAGGCAAAATATGTTGTTTGGCATAGTGCTTAGCCACAATACCAGCAAGTAAATCACGTTGAGTCGGGATCACTTTACTGTCTTTATTGGCATTTTCATTAAGCAGTGAAACGTTGCTTTGTTCGATAAGGCCGCGAATATCATGGGTAAGCTGGCTGCGTTTTTCGCGAGCACTATCCCTATCATGGCGATATTCAATATAGGCTCGAGCGAGGTCTTTATAAGGGCCTGACATTAGTTGATTTTCAACGGCGTCTTGGATCTCTCGAATATCGACTTTTTCACGGTTGCCAAGTTGCTCTGTGACCGTTGTAGCAACTTGAAGGCAATAGTCATCATCCTGAATATTCACAGCCGCTGATGCACGTTTTATTGCCTCTTGAATTCTTTGGAAGTCAAAGTTCACTTGGCAACCATCTCGTTTAATCACAACCGTTTTCACTGAAATGCTCCTTGTTGAGTTATCCACAACCTTAAACCTAGCGATAAGTTTCCGCTGCATGTGCGAAGGGAATGTGGATAAAACTGTGAATAAATACTATATGTAGTGTTTGATTATGTAATTAAAGCACAATATATAGTTTATTGCTCTTTTTTAGCTATCGATAATTTGATCCACAACAAGGAAAAAAATAAATTGTATGAATATCAAAAGCGGAGGAGATGAAAAATAAAAACGCCCCTAATTATTTAGGATGATGGCAACCTTGAGCACGTGATAGGTTTTCGAACAAATGGTTCTTTCCAACAGCGAGATATATCGAACGGTGACCTAAGTTGTGTCATTACTGCAATTGGCAACTTAAATGAGACTCTCCTATGCCATCATCATTGGATGAATGGAATATCACGCTCCCCCTGAACTGGCTTATGCTCTTTCCCGCGGAAGAAGCCATATTTCCCACTTTTTGCCGTTCAAGAGCTAGCGCATTTCTGACAAGATTTGGCGGGTTATATAGGCAAAGTGGCCAGCAAAACTGCGGGCCAAATTATTTTGTTGACCATTATCAGAGCATAGGCGTGGCTCTGGATATTAATATCCAGTTGATAATCGATTAGTCGTATTGTCGATGGAGGATTTGAGTCGGTGAAGATTTTGAGGATAGGGCTTTGATAAGGGTATTGTTGGCATTTAAAGAGCGCTGATATGCGATGATGAGTAATATTTTTATTTCACTGTTAAAAAACAATAAATTATCATTAAATAAATTTAATAGCGAAAATCGATAACGCATTTAATGAGTAATTAAGGTGAGTTATATTGTATTTAATGGGTTACACCTATGTTTATTATGGGTGTTCTTAGAGTGTGTCTAAGTTTATGAGTATTTTTTCTATTTTTTAATGGCGCCAAAAAATAAGCAATATTGAGGTTTTTTGTTTTATTATTGAAAAAAATAAAGCTATATCTCTTATAAAAATATCAAAATAATTAAATATGTAACAAAATGAAAATAGCGTTAAATAAAATCAACATACTCTCATTAAGAATAAGACATTGTTTGGAGATTTATATGATTTTGATTATCATGATTTATTGTAATCCATTGATATATAGGAACCAAATTAATATTTGGTTATGTCGATGCCATTAATAACAAATATTTAATAGTTATCACCTATCGAAATATGGAGACTTATCGTTAAAAACGTATTTACTCTAAATGGGGTTGGTTCTATATTCGCCATCAATTTATTATTTCAAAAATATCAAAATAATAGTTTTATTTTATGAATTTTTATTTGAGAAACTAAATTTAATATGGCAATAAAAATTCATTAAATATAAATATTGAGATTGTTTAAATAAAATAAGTTAGTGTAATTATTTCACGGAATGTTAATAATTAAATGTTAGATGTTTCTCCTATTTTAAGCCGATGAAATCAGTAATTAATATTTTAATTCCGGATACTATGCTCAACATTTTCGGGGAAATCTAACAGAATTTATTCTGTTCAGTCATGGTTAACTATGACGGCAAAATGTCAAATTAATTAATTCTATTTTAAGATTATATATAAATAAATTATATGGGTTAGCCTTAGCCTATAAGGAACTATTTGTCTCTTAGATATGGATAAGGGATAGGTAGCAGCAGGGACGGTGTTTTTATTAATGATGTAACCTTTGCTTTATCAACAAAAAATGAAATTAACACTCTTCAATTTATGTGTGGTGACTGGTTTCTATTGTCTTTTTACTAGAAAGGAAAAATAAATGAAATTAACAAAATTAGCAGTTGCAACTGTATTTGCGGCGTCTGTTGTGTCATTTAGCGCAATGGCGGATAACACCGGAACGATTAACTTTGTGGGTACAGTTGTGAACACGCCTTGTAATATCGAGCAGTCTTCTCTGAAACAAACCGTTGATTTCGGTCAGCTGTCTCGTAAAGCGTTGGAAAGTGGTAAGCCTGCGGAAGCAGAGTTCGAGATCAAATTCACCGGTTGTGACTTTGCTAACTTTGGTAAAGATACTGAAGGTAACCCTGTTGCGGTGAAATCAATGGAACTCGTGTTTACTGGCCAAAGCTATGCAGATAAAGGCAACACGCTGCTGGCAACTTCCGCGGGGAATTCGAACAACCTCGGTATTTTGATTGATGGTTTTGAGTTCGGTAAAGCCACAGACGTTCTCCCTCGTATTGCCAACACAAATGGTGAAAATACTTTAATTTTTAAAGCATTGGCGAAAGCGGTTGATACCACTAAAGATGTTGCGGAAGGGCGATTCAGCGCCATCTCTAACTTCCGTATCACGTACCAGTAAGTCGATACATTGACCGTCAGTGAACGCTGGCGGCCAAGGGGCTCACGAAGAGGGGTAAAGTGCAATCTCGCCCTCTTCGTCTTCTCAATCGAAAGTCAATAAATTGATTTTCTTCATGGAGTTAACAACCTCTAACGACTGCCGTCAAACAGTATTTGTTTGTTAACAGTCATAACACAGGTGGATTTTTTTACTGTCTGCAAGGGAGAAACGGGTGGCTGTTTATCAACGCATGAGTTTGCAAACAACAGGGATCCTCTTTTCGCTGATTTTGGGGGGCACATCGGCTTTTGGCGCCAACGAGGTGGGCATGCGCCATGAAGGTGTCACTCAACTGGTTGGCAGTGTGATCTCAACACCATGCTCGATTGTGATGTCAAATCGCGACCAAACGGTCGATTTTTCGTCGTTAACGTTGACGATGCTCTCAACCGCCGTGGCGCGTGAACAACAAACACGCCCTTTTGACATTGAGCTTCGTGACTGTGGCAGTGTGTACAGCACCCTTGACAGTAAAACATGGACAATACGTTTTGACGGGCAAGGGGCCGATAATATCGACGCATTTGCCTTGCAAGGGCCTTCTCAGGGGTTGGGCGTATCCGTGCTGGATAACACGAAAAATATCGTGATCCCTGGGGAAACCTATCCTTTGTTTGACAGTGTGTTACGGCAAGGTCAATCGGGGCAAACCCTCTTTTTGCGCTATTTTTTACGGCTCGAGCTGACAGGAAAGCCGCTACAAGCAGGACGTTATCACGGGCTGGTTCGTTTTTTTATCGATTATCAATAAAGCACAGAAGCACGTCTTCAATGATGACATTGAGGAGGCATTCTTGCTGTCTTTGGGATGGTACAGAGCATGATGTTCAAACTTAGCAAAGTCAGGCAGGCCGTTTTATTGGCGGTGAGCGTCAGTGCATGCACGGTGTCTGCAACAGAGTTCAATACTGACGTATTGGATGCGGAAGATATGCAAAACGTCGATATGAGCCAATTTTCCGTTGCGGGTTATGTACCTCCCGGAGACTATGTGTTAACCGTGTTTGTTAACGGCCAGCGCTTAGGGGCGCCTCGTGATATCACGGTCTTAGCACAACATGCCATTTGCATACCGGCGAACTTACTGGATCTGATTGGCCTGAAAGATTCGGCAAAACAAAAAGTCACCCTTTCCGAGGCGGGGCAGTGCCTTGATTTTTCCGCGTTAACTGGGGTGAAATCGACGGTTGAATTGTCCACACTCTCACTGAAAATCACCATTCCCCAGTTATGGATGGAATACCGTGATCCAAACTGGACACCCCCGGCGTTATGGGAAGAGGGGGTGAATGGTGCCTTTGTGGATTATAGCGCCAATGCGTCTGTCATCGAAGAAAGTCGCGGGAGCAAACGGGTCTATTTATCCACCAATGGTACAACAGGTCTTAACCTCGGTGCTTGGCGTTTTCGTGGTGACTATAACGCGAACTACCAAAAACAGCACGGTGGCAGCAACCCCCAAGAAACCCACCGTTTTGATTTTAGCCGGCTGTATGCGTTTACCTCCTTGAAGAAATTAGCCTCTATTTTGACCATTGGGGAAAACTACTTCTATTCTGATGTGTTTGAGTCATGGCAATACAGTGGTATCGCCCTCGAAAGTGACGACCGCATGTTACCGCCTAAATTGGTGGGGTACGCGCCGGAAATTATTGGCGTGGCGAACACGAATGCCACGGTGATTGTGCGTAGCCAAGACCGCGTGATCTTAGAAACCACGGTGCCCCCGGGGCCGTTTCGCATTCAGACCTTGGACAGCGGCGTACGAGGGGTGCTCGATGTCACTGTGCGTGAAGAAAATGGCGAAGAGAAAACATTTAGTCTCAACACCGCCTCACTGCCTTATTTAACCCGCCCGGGGCGCATTATTTATAAGTTAGTGGCGGGTAAAACGCGCTATGACGGTCATCGCCTAACTGGTAAGCCGGTGATCAGCGGCGAGTTGTCTTATGGGTTATCTAATGCGTGGTCACTGTATGGGGGGACGCAACTGAATGGGGATTACCAAACCGCAGCGATAGGGATTGGACGAGACTTGTTTGCATTTGGGGCATTGTCACTCGATATGACGCAGTCTTTTGCCCGCTTTACCCATCACACGCTGCAAGGCCGCTCCTATCGCCTCAACTATGCAAAGTCATTTGATGAGTTACGCACGGATATTACCTTTGCAGGGTATCGATTTGCCGATAGAGATTACCGCACATTAAGCCAATTTATAGATCAAAGCCGTAGCGGTCATGTGGCGCGTGTGGCAAAAGAAAACTACCAAATCTATCTGAACAAGTATTTTGATAATTTCAGTTTATCGTTGAATTATCAATACAGTACTTATTGGCAAGATAAACCGCAAACGCAATATGGTTTATACGCCAGTACCAATATCAGCATACCTAGGCTATCGCAGCAAGATGCCAATATTTCATTATCGGCGACGCGTACCGAGCGTGATAACGGCTATAAAGATGATGCTATCAACCTGTATTTAACGGTTCCTCTGTATCGCGGGCACAATATCACCTTCTCCGAACGCTATTCACGTGCCGGTGAGTATAACCAATATAGCCACAGTGTCGGGTATAGCGGCTATAGCGATCGTGATAATTACAGCCTGAATGTGGGGTATAACCACGGACAGCATATGCAGAGTCAGTCGAGTTTCAGTGGCTATTATTCACGGGATCTGTCGCAGGCTAACTTATCCACGAACGTCAGTTATGTGCCACAACAATATCGCAGTTTTGGCGCCTCGATTAACAGTGGGATCACGGCGACGGCTCACGGGATAGCACTGCACCGTTCAGCAAATGGCGATACCCGCTTAATGATTGAAACACCGGGGGTGGGGGATGTGCCACTGGACAGTGGCGTCATCAAAACCAACCGTTTTGGGATTGCGGTTATTCCTAACGTGAACAGTTACCGTAAATCGACGGCGTCGATTAACACCAGTCAGCTGCCAGAGAATTTAGAAACGTTACAGTCAACGACCGACATTACCTTAACCAAAGGCGCGATAGGTTACCGCCGTTTATCGGTGATGAAAGGGGAAAAACTGTTCGCCATCGTATCGTTGAGTGATGGCAAAAATCCCCCGTTTGGGGCCAGTGTGCGCAATGCTGACAACCGTGAATTGGGCATTGTGGGTGAAGAGGGGGTGACGTGGTTGGTCGGTATTTCCCCTCAAGAAATCCTGTCTGTTTATTGGGCCGGAAAGAAGCAGTGTGAATTACGCATGCCTGACAATGTCACGTCATTATCCAGCATGTTATTGCTGCCTTGCGCTGCGCCCGCGCTGTCAACGGCAAATGTAACGCCAGCAAAATAAGTCTTTTATTCGTTTTATGAGGTCAATGATGTTGAATTTAGGTCAAAGATTATGCCATATGTGGGTGGGTATCGCGGTATTTGTCTCAATGAGTGCCTACAGCGCAGTCACATTAGATAGAACACGCATCATTTTTCCGGGAACGGAAAAATCGATTAACGTCACCATTTCGAACGATAACCCTGAAGAAGCTTACTTAGCCCAAAGTTGGATTGAAGATTTACAGGGGAATAAGCTCACCAAAGGGGCTATTTTGGCGACGCCGCCGTTGCAACGCATTGAGCCCATGAGCAACAGTTTAGTGCGTTTAAGCACGACGCCGGCACTGAGCCAATTGCCACAAGATCGTGAGTCGGTGTTTTACTTCAATTTGCGTGAAGTGCCCCCTAAATCCACCGATGGCAATACCTTACAAATTGCCTTGCAATCACGGGTCAAACTGTTTTATCGACCGGCCAGTATTTTACCTGAATCGGACACTAAGTGGGCGCATCAAGTCACATTAACAAAGATAGCGAAAGGTTATCGCATCAATAATACCACGCCATTTCACTTAACGGTGATTGGGCTAGGGAACAGTCAAGCCGCGGCTGAGCACAATTCATTTGATGTGGTTATGGTGCCGCCTAAGTCAACACAGGATGTGGTATCCCCCGCACTGTCCACACCGTATCTGACGTACATCAATGATTATGGTGGTAAGCCCACGCTGGCATTTCGTTGCCAAGGTGAGACTTGCACGGTAACGGGTGAGCCGTAATTTTCAGCGTATGAGCGAACGGGAAAGGACGATGCGTAAACACAACATGTTCATCAAAACAGCCGGGTACAACGCGGTACTGTTTGTTCTTGGCAGTGTCTTGAGCCAATGGGCGATGGCTAATAGCCCTGTGGCGAATACACCGGTTAATCAATCGGACTACGAACCGCAGCATCAAGGCCAAATACAGGTGAGTGCCACGCTATTTAATGCCCCCTGCAATTTGTCGTTAGATAACACGCTGCGTTTGATTGGGTGTGGCGCGGGAAACAAGTACCAAGAAATGGCGGTGTTTAATGCAGCAGCCAATACCCCAGCGAGTGTGCGGCTTTACGATGTACAACGCGGGGTGTTTTCAGTGCGTTACCCGCTGTCTTTGCTAAATGGGGATAATCCAATCGACCTACCGACATGGATGAAAGATGGGCACACGGTGCGTTTAGAGGTGAGCTATGAATAGGGCAGCAAAGTATATTTGGCTGTTTTCGGTGGCGCTTTTCGGGGGAGCTTCTCAGGTACGCGCGGCCAATAGCTTAGATATTGAGTTGAGTGGTGAGCTGGTCAACACGGCATGCCAAGTGGCAGCCGGCTCTCTCCATCAGAAAATCACACTGTATAACTTGCGTTGGCAATTGATTAATGAAAATGGCACCAGCGCGGTGACGCCCTTTACCATTGCCATCGATAAGTGTAGTGCAACGGATTTACAAAAAAGTATTCAATTAACGTGGAAAAGCAGCGAATTAGTCACGATTGGCGGTGAGAGTTTTTTAACCACCAAAGGCGACAGTGGGGTCGTCTTGGGGCTGGTCGATCATGATGAAAAACCCCTTGTGTGGAATAAGCCGATGACGATGGGTGATGTCAGTGTGGTTGACGGCTTACAACAATTTGATTTTGGTGTTTTTGTCCGTAAACCCGCCACTGGCGAAGCTAATGTGGGCGATTTTTCCGGGATCGTGACCTTTCAGGTGGAGTACGAATAGTGATAAGACTGAATAAGCTCAAACAGCCTCTCGGGTTACTCCTGTTATTGACCGTATTAGAGAGCCACGCTGACGTTTTGGTGGATGTGACCGCTACCATGGTAGATCCCGCTTGTAATATTCGCAGTGAAAACAGCAGCTCACCGCTGAAAATTGGTTTCGGCACACTTAACCCAAACTCACTGAATACATCGGCGGCAGTGAACGATTTTTCACTCTATATCACGGGGTGTAATTTCAACAATACGTTAGCTATCGTGTTGAGCCCTAAAGGGGACAGCAGCGTGTTATATAACGGGAAAAATATTTTAGCGACCAGTATCAATGGGCTGGGTATTGATTTTAAAGAGGTGACGGGCGGCACGGTGCGTGCATTGGAAGTGAGTAAAAAGCAACGAATTTACCCCGAACGGGTGGACGCGACATTGTACCGCATGGATTTACAAGCGCAATTAGTGAGTACGGTGCCGATCAATCAATTGGCTCTGGGGAAATTTACGTCAACCGTCACCCTTTCTGTGACTTATCATTAGTAGGATCATGATTATGTTGAACTTAAAAGGCATTATTCTTACACACGGGTTGCAGTCTTTTAAAAAAAAGAAAATCGGCTGGGGGGGCATTGCATCAGGCGGTTTATTACTTCCCTCGATTGCCCTAGCAAACTATGCACCGATGATCCAAAACCCAAATGATGGCTATTTGATCACACTGGCGAGTAATAGCGCAATCGTTTCGACGCCTGTCACCGGCTCTGATGGTAAAAATTATTATCGTGTGGGGGAGCCGATAGTGATTAGTAGCATTGACTCAGCGGTTAAAGCAACGGGAGCGGCAAAATGTATTGGTAGAACTTGGGGGGGAACAAGTACGAGGATTATTGGTAGTGATAGTGCTTACCACAGGCTATTCATGTATGTCCCTGAAGCCGCTACGATAGAAGGCAAACCAGGTTATCGCATCAATAGTAACGTCGTGATGACCGTTGAGAGTAGAATGCTTAATTGGATCAATATTACGGGAGCTGGAGTTTGTGCGAATGCTTCGAGTACAGCGATGATAGCGTCGGCATCTAATTTTGGAGTACAGTTTCCCATCACCGTAACATTTTATATTAATGAGCGCATTATTGATGGTCAGGTGATGATTGCTGCTATGCCTCTTGGGGGGTATGTACGTGCATTTATGAACCCTAAAGTACCGCCAATCTATACATCTTGGCCATTAGAGGAAACAACGGTTCCAATGCGCTTACTCTCTTCAACATTAAATGTGGGCTCATCGTGTAATACCACCACGACCACTGGGCAAGCGGGGACAGTAAACTTACGGCATGGACACTTAAACACATTAAATTACGATAGTGTTGTCACTGAACAAGTGACTTATAACTGCAAGTTCGCTATTCCAACAAATGTCAGGTTACGCCTTGATTATGCAACAGACAATGACCCACAGAAACGTTTACCAATGACGAGTAGCCAAAATAGTAATCATAAAATCTACAGTAACTTGACCATGACCGATGAAACAACGGGTCAAACGGGTAAAGATTTTAAAATTGAGATTAAAGACCTAAGAACAATTAAAATTACGAGTCATATCCAAGGAACAAATGCCGCCGCGGGGGATTATAAAGGTTCGGCTTGGTTGATAGCGACATTTGATTAATTGTTTATGTTTTTTCTCGATAAGATAAAAGTAAGTTAATAAACGGCCTTGATAAAATATCAAAGCCGTTTATTGACAGGGGCAGGAAATGAGAAAATCTTCCTTAGCTAATTTTGAATATTTCATCAATATCAGCCCCCTAAGGGGATAACTGTTTTTTTTTCAGCGCTAATTAATAGCCAGTCATCACTGACTGTTAATTGCCAATTCATCAAGAGTACTATTTAACTATTGTAACTTTACCATCAATAATGGATAGATAAGGCGTTGTTGTAAAGATTTCACCATCTGCATATTTTTATAATTATAAAATGCAATATTTAACTTGGTGATAGTTTTAGTCTAGAAAGAACAATGGGTTATCAATAATTAATAGCTTCCTACAACTGTGTATTACTGATTAATTCTTTTTGAATTTTGCTATTTTTAGCATTGGATTTAAACTAACCCTCTTTAACAGTTGTCTCTTGCTCTGCTAATAATGTCTATTCTTCATTAATGGGGAGGGAGTGGACATGGGTCTATCATCATTTGTGTAGGGCCATGTTTAACATGGCCCGAGTTTGAATTACTAATGAGGCTTATTGATGTTTAAAGTATTATTATCTAGAAATAATAAATTTTTCACCATCAAAGCGTAATTTCGGATTAATACCAATAGACTGACCAGACTCTAAATCTTTAAAAGCGATTGGTGACTTAAAAACTGAAATAACACGATTATCAAGGTATTTAGAGATCTTACTATTACTAGAAATATTGAGTGGTTTTAACTGATACTGCTCTTTGTCGAAAAGCTCAGAAAAACCAAGGGAGTTATAATATGATTCAACGCTCCCTCCATCTGCGGAACTTGACTCTTCTAACATCTCATTAAACAATAATTTTATTTTTTTCTCATCTTGTCGGTTAAAAGCATCCCATATTTCGGTATAAATCTCTTTTAATTTAGCTTGCTGTTCAAGAGGGAGGTCATTAAAAAATTTAATGTTATCATTAAATTGGTATGATGTAGTCCACTTCCAAGCTGGAAAGTCTTCTCTGATATTAAATTGTTGAGTCATTCTATAGTACTTATTATTCTTATCAACGAATTCAACCTTTAAATCATCCGCTAGTTCTCCCCAGTTAATGTTCGAATTTTTATAGTGAGATGCTTTTTTTATGTTAAAATCAATATCTTCGTTTGGTCTGTAACTAATAAGTGAAATATGGTTTAACTTATCACTTTCAAATCTATCTCTAGCTAGAAACTCAAAATTACACTCGGTACCTGTAGTGAAGATTTCGCGATTTTTATTTAGTGAAAGTAATACGATTCTGATTTTGTTGTTTTTTTCTTTAAGAAAGGAGCCAATACCAAATGTAGTATTGAATTTATTCATATCAGAATTATATATCAGCATTACATCATTAACATATAGTTCCATCCCACATTGATTTAAATCAATACCTATTTTATAGTCATATTTTTTTAGTTCATTATCATGCATTTTTGTGGCAGCAACATTAGATGAAATGAAGATCAACATTAATAATAGTATTTTCTTAATCATAATTTACCCGTTAAAATGATAAATAGGTATCGTACCTTCAGCCTTAGGAGCGAGAACTATATCTTCTGGGAGAAATTCCCATTTAAATTTATTGGTAGTAGAACCTGTTAATTGACTTGTTCATTTCCCACTATACCAGCTTTAACCTCAAATTTATAATTGAATTTAAGTTACGGTTAAACCGATCCTATTTTTATCCACCACTAACCTAAAGTTAATACTGCCACTAAATTCCCCTTCTAATTTAGAAGTGAGCTTCATTTCATTATCAAAAGTTAGTTTTAATCCGCTGTCTAAGAGCCGAGCTTCAATGAAAAGGCCTTGTATAGCCATTCAAGTCTGGCTTATTGCGTGATTCCTCTTTTTCTTCCATATGCAGACAGAACTTACGCCATTTTTCTCCAGTTCCTGTACGAGTGAAAACAACATTAATAATATCAATTCATAATCCTAAACCAATAAGTGGTCCGAAGGAGAAGTCAAAGGGGTTGTTGTTAGCATTGTAATTAATATCGCTAATAGATATTTTCTAATGCTCGATTATATTTTAATACATTGATATATAAGTGAATTATTTTTAGATAATCAAGGGTGACTCTAAAGATAAACCTCAATAGCATATTATTTGAGCAATACTTATTATCCTTTGTGATGGCTTTAATTGCCAATCCCATTGAATACAAAAAGACCCCCAATAATTGGTTGCCCAGTTATTGGAGGTCACTTCAAGTCACGCCTTTAAATCAAAAGGGTTATTGTTTGATTAAATCAAACTTAGCTAAATACTCCCCCCAATCAGCTAGGCCTTGAAATTCAAACCCGACACTCTGATAAAAGTGGTGTGCACCCACGTTATCGGTGTGATAGCCAATCATAATGGCAGGAATATTATCCTTATTTGATGACTTTATCTCATCAATTAATAAAAGCATGGCCTGCAAACCATAGCCTTGACGCTGATGAGATTCATCTATCATAAAGCGATAAATCCAATAATTCCCATCGTCAGGGTCAATGCCATACATGACTAACCCAACGAGTGTTTCTTGATGCTGGATCCCTTTAACGATAAACCGTGGTAAGAATTGGACTTCGGCAATTGAATATAAATTGGAAGCAATAAATTGTGATTGTTCCTCTGATACTTGCAAATCAGCACAATCTTCCCAGTTATCTTGATTCAGCTCAACAAGTGTTACCATTAACTTCTCCTTTTTAGAGAAGTAAACCTTCTCTAAATTATGAATGAATAGAATATGCAGTGAATTTATTTAGATTGTTTTTACGCATGGTAACCCCCTTAGTGAAATTGATGGCATAGCCGAATTGGCAATTTAAAATGCGGCTCAAATATGCCGGAATGGTGATGAAATAACAAGATAGTGCACAAAATATTTTATTGTGCTGGTAGGAAATACATTGGGGCATTGATAAAAAAACCTGCCAATTTTATTTAGCAGGTTTTCCAATGATAGATAAATTATTTACGAACAGCGATCGCTTCGATCTCGATTTTTACATCTTTCGGTAAACGGGCAACTTCAACGCAAGAGCGCGCTGGGAATGGTGCATTATGCTGCTTGAAAAACTCTTCATAAGTTGCATTTACGGTTGCGAAATCGTTCAAATCTTTCACAAATACCGTGGTTTTCACGATATTGGCAGCGCTAAGGCCTGCTTTTTCTAAGATAGCTGCCACGTTTGCGAGTGATTGACGAGTTTGTGCCGCGATATCTTCAGGCACTTCACCTGTTTTTGGATCAACAGGGATCTGGCCAGATGTAATGACCATACTGCCTAAGTCAACACCTTGAACATAAGGGCCAATAGCTGCCGGTGCGTTTTCTGTACTGATTTCGTATGACATAAATACTCCGTTTAATCAGGTAAAAAAGTGGTAACTTTCGCTTATAGAAGTTCAGTATAAAGCTTTGAAGCTCACATACAAAGCCGTGGCCACACGAATCTCATTTATTGGTTATTAATAACGGCGTCTCTGTCGAACTCTTTTTCACAAAATTTACAGGTTAGCGCCACTTCTTTGCCCATTTTTTTCACCTTAAAGCTACTAGACACCGGCTCATTATGGCTAATACAGTTACTATTTGGGCAAATCAATACATTGTCGATATATTCAGGTAATCGTAACTCTAATTTTTCAACCACTTGGTAGTCTTCGATACGATTAACGGTTGCTTCTGGTGCATACATCGCTAATTGGTTGGCTTGCTCTGGTGTCAAAAAAGTATTTTCGATTTTGATTAAATCTTTTTTCCCCAAGTTATTCGAGGGTAAATTTAAACCGATGGTAATGCGCTCATCTGTTAAGGTGAGTTTAAATAGACTCAATAGCTTAAAACCAATTTGAGCAGGAATATGGTCGATGACAGTGCCACAACTAATTGCTTCAACTTGTAATTTATGATCGTGTGTCATGATGTGTTTCTCCTCAGATGGTCAATTCTTTATTTAAAACCAGAGACAACAAAGCTTGCCTTGCGAAAATGCCGTTACCCGCTTGTTGGAAATAGTAGGCGTAAGGGGTCTTATCAACATCAACAGTGATTTCATCAACGCGCGGTAATGGGTGTAAAACTTTAAGATTGGGTTTGGCATCTTGTAAATCTGTGGCACGGAGTACAAATTGCGCTTTGACATTGGCATATTCAGACGGGTCTAAACGTTCTTTCTGTACTCGTGTCATATAAAGGATATCCAACTCAGGCAGCACTTCATCAATATTGTTATGTAAGCTGTATGTGGAGCCTTTTTCTTCAAGAAGATGCAGGATATGGATTGGCATAGATAGCGCTTCTGGCGCAATAAAATAAAAGTGATTGCCTTCAAATTTAGAGAGGGCTTGTGTCAGTGAATGGACTGTTCTGCCGTATTTTAAATCACCCACCATTGCGACTTGTAGGTTTTCAAGACGACCTTGGGTTTCTTGGATAGTAAAGAGGTCGAGTAGTGTTTGTGTTGGATGTTGGTTTGAACCATCACCAGCATTGATAATGGGAATTTCCCCCGCAAATTGGCTGGCTAAGCGTGCAGCACCTTCTTGTGGGTGGCGCATCACGATAGCATCGACATATTGGCTGATCACCGAAATGGTATCTGCGAGTGTTTCACCTTTTTTCCCCAGTGACGTGTTGGTGCTGTCAGAAAACCCCACAACAGATGCTCCTAGGCGGTGAATTGCGGTCTCAAAGGATAAACGTGTGCGAGTCGACGCTTCGAAGAAACAACTGGCGATGACTTTATGTTTTAAAAATTCTGGCTGAGGTTGCTGTTTTAGGGAGGCAGCCACTTTGAGCACAAGTTCAAGGTCGGTGCGATCTAAATCATTAATTGAGATTATGTCGCGTAGGTATAGAGGGTTCGGCATCGTTGTTCTCCTGTGTCAGCAAGACGTATAAGGTGAAAGGCCAAAAAAAAGCCCCTCAATGAGGGGCTTTTCTTGAAATACGGAGGGGAAAAACAGGCTGTCCAGACCGCCAGAAGGCAGTGCAGTGGAGGTGTTCTTTGAAACAAATAGAGCAACAGCGTTCATGTTTTCTCCCGGCAAATTGTGGCGCATTATACGCGTGTCTTTTCATGACGCAAGCGTTTGCATACAGAAAAATAGATTTTTTTGCGTCTAAGTCCACTTACGTTTCCAGTTATTTTGTATAAAAACAGTCAAATCAGAGAGATATTTGTCATTGACTGAGTCGCTTAGCGAGTCGTTCTAATTTAACCATCAATAACACCCTGACCTTTATCTAAAATATCAGGCTCATACATCTGCCACCATGCTTTTTCTTTGAGGTAAATTTCGTTAAACGGATCACCCTTTTGGGGTAGCAATAAATCCGTCACTCCATTAGGACTGCCTTTTTCTATCCGCAACCACGGCTGACCATGATTATATTTCGGAGAAGGTAAGAGTTGCAGAGGTGCTGGAGATTGCGCTAACACCGACATTATGCGCATAGCACTCATGCCCAGCACTAATCCCATCGGCATCGAATGCTCCCCAAGAGCTGCCAAGAAGAGACAGCTCGAATAAATTGATATTTTTTGAGTTTTTACGGAGTATCGGTGCATATTCAATAAACCAACGATAATTCGTCGAGCGATGAACCGACATACCGTGTTCGGCCAGCATATCACTGACTTTAGTGACATGACTTTTCCTAAAGAAGCGAGCAATGACCTTAATGTCGTTCACTTCGACAATTTTTGCAACAAGCCCACAAAAAGTGCAGTTTATCCTATAATCAACGCATCGAATACTCGACCGTCTCCTTTCACTTAAATCCAAGTTTCTTGATATTTATTCGAGGATTAAGCTTGTGTCGACCCTCTAGTGACAACTTTTAACGTAACGAACTGTTTTTCTATGATTTGTGGATTATTTGATATTTTTTCTAATAGCATTTTGATAGCGATTTCCCCTATGTATTGAGTCGGAATTTGTACGGTAGATAATTCTGGGTTCAAATAGCTGCAAAGATCTGTGTCATTGAATCCTATTACTGCCACATCGTTAGGAATATGAATGTTCAGGTGTTTTGCTGCCCGATAGATAGCGCCTGCTAAAATATCGTCATCACAAAAAACAATATTGGGTTTTTGCTGCAGTAATATCTCTGCATTCTCAGTTGATTGCGCGAGATTGAATGATGAATACACGATATGCTTAGATTTTTCTGGATTTTCTAATGAATTGAATTGCTGATCAAAAAGTTCATGCCGCGTTAAGAAGTGTTGCCTTGGAAGATCAGTTCTAAAAGAACCAACTCTGAATCGTTTCATTTTACTTGCAATGTAAAATATAGATTCGATCGCTTTTTTTACCTCTAAGCAAATATCGTTGTTTTTTTCGTCATCAGACTCAATAAATATCAGTTTTTCTCGGTAATATCTTAATAATTCGATGTTTTTCTTGTCACATGAGTAAATTATACCGCCACTGATAAGCTTACTTTGAAATAATGATATTAGATGCTCATGCCATTGTTTGTTAGCATAACTATCTAAAAGAATTAAAGAATAACCAGATTTGGTTGCGAAAATTTCTGCTGCATGAACAACTTTTGCAAAATAAGGTTGCTGAATATCTGGGACAATAAAGGCGATAGTCTTAGAATTCCCACTGCGTAAAACTTGCGCATTAATATTGGGATGATAACCAAGTTCTTTTGCAACGCTGAGAATTTTTTCGCGCGTTTTATCAGATACTCTGCCATGATAACGACCACTGAATACGAGAGATACTGTTGATTGTGATACATTCGCTAAACGGGCGACATCTTTGCTATTAACCGTAGACATTTTCTCTCCAACAATAAAAAACATAATCAATAGATAAATAATAATATATTCTTATATCAAATAGGTAATGACCGCATGTATTAATACTAAGGGATAAAACCTATTTGAGCCTACTAATTTATCAGCATTCTTCAATGATATGATCACCATCAAGTCATACGTATAACCTATTGTGAAGTACATCACTTTATTCTTACTAGTTAGTGAGTATATTAATTGAACATGATAAGCGTTTATGGGATAGACTGTGATTAATTTAAGTTAAAAATATTTTTAAGTGCAATGCCTCGGCTCCCATAATAAATAAGTGTATTTATATATTATTTCGTGAGGTAAAAAGACTATCATGAGTATAATCACTCGATTAAAAATAGTTTCATTTTTACAGTTTTTCATATGGGCTCTTGGTTAGTTACCTTTGCATCATATATGCTCAATACCCTTCATTTTAAAGGTGGGGATGTAGGGTTAATATTTAGCACACTAGGAATAGCATCATTATGCTCACCTATTTTAATCGGTCTAATAGCAGATAAAATCAACAATAGAAAATTAGTTTATGTCACAACTCATTTGATATCAGCATTTTTTCTAATTCTAATGGCGCATAGTTCTTCATTTAGCTTACTTTTTTTAATGACATTGTTTCATCTTCTTTTTTATATGCCAACAATGTCGATATGCAATAGCATAATTTTTGAAACTATTGGTAAGGAAAAATTAAATTCAGAAGAATATTTTCCTAAAATTAGAGTGTATGGGACGGTTGGGTTTATATCCGCAATGTGGATAATTAGTTTATTGGAATTAGAAACTAGCTATTATCAACTGTACATTGCTGCAATTGCTTCTGTTATTTTGAGTATTTATTCTATTGTTTTTATCTCAATAAATAATCACAGTAAATCTGTAATAGATGCCCCTCATGCTTTTGAATTTAGCGACTTAAAAATTCTATTTGGAAAGCCTCAAGTGGTTGTTTTTCTGTTTTTTTCTATGCTCTTAGGATCTGTTTTACAGATCACAAATACATTAGGCGTACCTTTTTTACAAGACCTTTCTGAATTACCTGAAGCCAAAAATTCAATTTTTTCAGCGCATCCGACAATATTCTTATCAATATCGCAATTTTCTGAGGTCTTTTTTATATTGCTACTCCCATTGTTATTAAGGCACATAAAAATAGAGAAAATTTTATTACTAAGTATGATTGCGTGGATATTACGTTTTGGATTATTTGCTTATGGCGATTTTACATATATAGGAACCATGGTGTTATTTCTTTCTATGATAATTTATGGTTGTGCATTTGATTTTTTTAATATATCTGGTTCTTTATTTTTGGAAAAAGAAATAACCCCGGAATTTCGATCTACCGCGCAAGGTGTATTTACTACATTGGTTAATGGTTTTGGTACTTTTTTAGGGGCAATACTGAGTGGTTGGGTATTAGACCTTAATACAACGAATGGTGTTGTTGATTGGAAAATGTTCTGGATTATATTCACTAGTTATACGCTTGTATTTACACTAGCTTATGTGGTCTATCTGATTTTTACAAAAAACAATGTTAAAAAAATTCATGTTTAATAAAAATGTAAAATTTTTGAGGTATATATTATGTTAGATATCGATCAGTACTCTATTCAAGATATGAGTTTGGCAGAACTTGGGATGAAGCGTATCAATTGGGCAAAAACACATATGCCTATTATGAAGCATTTAATAAAAAGACTTGAACAGGAACAGCCTTTTAAAGGAATGACTATTGGCATTTGTTTGCATGTTGAAGCGAAAACAGGAGTATGGCTTGAAGCTTTAACAAAAGGTGGCGCAAGAATTGCCATTACAGGCTCTCCTGGTTCGACACAGGATGAAACAGCCGCAGCATTGGTTAAGTATATGAATGTCAGTGTTTTTGCGAGAAGAAACGAGTCATTTGAGGATCATATTACCTATTGTAAAAAGGTATTAGAAATGAACCCTTGCATCATTGCTGATAATGGCGCTGATTTGCATGAACTAGTCCTGACTGATCCTAAATTTAAGTCGTTACAAAAGACAATTATTGGTGCAACTGAAGAGACAACAACAGGGGCAAATCGTTTACGAGAAAACTTTGTTTCTCAACTTTGGCCAACACTCATTATTAATGATACTCAGTCTAAGCGAATTATAGAAAACAGATATGGCGTCGGTTCATCAGTTGTTGAAAGTATTGCTCATGCGACTAATGTGATGATACACGGTAAAAAGGTTGTCGTTATCGGATATGGATATTGTGGTTCTGGTGTAGCGCAGCGCTTCAGAGGAATGGGGGCTCATGTTACTGTTGTTGACACAAATCCACTGACTCGGTTGGAGGCACATTTAGAAGGTTTTCAGACCGCGGAACTTTTGGATACTTTGTGTGATGCTGATTTTGTTGTCAGTGTAGTGGGACGAGATAACATACTGACCTCGAAGCATTTTACGGCAATGAAAGATAATGTCATTGTGGCAAATGCAGGGCACTTTCAACGTGAAGTTGATATAAAAGCGCTGAATTCCATCACATCTAGTTGCGAAGACGTCACGCCTAATATCAACAGATACCAACTGAAAACAGGTAAAAATATATTTTTAATGTCTGATGCAAATTTAGTCAATTTATCCGCAGGTAATGGTAATCCTATTGAAGTGATGGATTTAGGACTGGCGCTACAAACATTAAGCTTAGAAAAAATAGCACTCAGTAGTAAAACATTAAAAAATATCCCACAACCAGTTCCTTTTGATATAGAAATGAAAGTGGCGCAACTCGCCTGTGATAATTGGATCACGCATTAATTTGAGTCAAGGTGTAATGACTTAATAAACATTAATGTTTAGTGCAAAACAATTATTATAATAAATTAATTTTGAGATAATAATATGAAGAGAATATTTCTTGGTTCATTATTAATAAGCGTTTTAATCTCATCATCGTATGCTGATAATTTAGTTGAGGTTAATATACTCAGTACATCAGATATCCATTCTTTTATTAGTGATGATAACTATTACAGTAATACTAAAAGCGAAAATTATGGTTTGATATCATGGATAGGCACTATTGAAAAGTTTAGACGTGACCATAAAAATACTTATTTAGTTGATACTGGCGATCTTTTATCAGGAAACCCAATCGGTAATCATGTCATTAAACGTTATAATCAGAATGATGCCTATTATAATATTTCTCCTATTATATGCAGCTTGAATGCCCTAAATTATGATGTCGCAACTCCAGGTAATCATGATTTTGATAATGGCGTTGATTTTTTAAAGAAGTCTTATTCAGGTGCAAACTTTCCTGTGGTTTTAAGTAATGTTATTGATAAAGAAAAACAGGAAAGCCTTTATCCTGAGTATATTATAAAAGAAAAAAATGTAATCGATGACGTAGGTAAAAATCACTTATTGAAAATTGCTTACATAGGCTTGGTTCCTCCGCAAACAATGCTTTTTAATAAAAGTAAACTGGAAAATAAAATTATATTTTTTGATATGCTAGAATCTGCCAATAGCGCAGCAGATAAGGCTAGAAAGGATGGTGCAGATCTTGTAATTGCTTTATCCCATTCAGGGATTGATGTATCACCAATTGAATATGGAATGGAGAATGTAGCATATTATCTTGCAAGAAATCCAAATATTGATGGTATTTTATTTGGTCATACTCATGAAATATTTCCTTCTAAAAAAACGATAGCGCATGAAAATATTAATATTGAATCAGGAAAAATATTTGATAAGCCAGCCGCACAACCAGGGAAATGGGGGGAGTCAGTATCTGCAATAACCTTTAACCTTGAAAAAAAGAATGGGCAATGGCTTATAAAAAGTAGTAAAGGTTATCAGTTAGAAAAAAGTGATGTGCCTGCTGCGGAAAATACTATTAAAAGTGTATTATCATGTATAAATGATACAGAAATAGACTTAAAAAAAGATTTAGATAAGGAGGTCAGTCTTGATCAATTTAAAATTGATAATAATTTTAATTTAATAGGAAATGAAAGTTTAACAACACTCCTTGTTGATTCAATTCATGATTATATGAAAAATTACACAAATGAAAATGATAAGCTGCTTGTTTCTATTTCACCTTCTTTTTCATTAAATGACGATAATTATATCATTGATATACAGGATAGAAAGCTTACGAATAGAGACTTAAATCAAATTTTCTACCCTGCTTATTTATCCGCCTTAAGAGTAAATAAACAGCAGATAATTGAATGGTTAGAAATGAGCTCAAATATATACAACTCCCCTGATGGTGACTCTACTCCTTTGATAAATAATCAGTTTCATAGTTTTCTATTTTACCCAATAATAGGGTTGACATATGATGTAAATATTAGCAATCAGCCGTTATACGATTTGTCTGGTAAGCGGAATGAACAGGTGAAAAAAGGAAGGATATCTAATATTCGTTATAATGGTATAGAAATAACGGACGAAGATTCCTTTATTATTGTTGCTAGTAAATATGCGCCTTTTTTTCAAAATAATAAAGATAGCCCTTATTTAGATATTGGAAATGAAAGAAATATTGATATTTTCAGTAAATATATTTCCTCACACCATGAATATTCTAAACCTAAAAATAATTATCGCATAATTTCTGACTTACCAGTACAAATGCATTTAGTATTACCGCATTACACAGACAAGTCAGCGACGTTCTTATGGAATAATCAATATGAACTGAAGTTGAATAGCCAAGATAAAAAGTGGATGACTTACCAAATAAAAATAAGCAAATGACATTTGGAGACTATTTTAGGTCGTTGAGAATGGCTAAGGTAGTCTCCATTTTTAGTTGACCGTTACAGCTTACCTGTATTTAAAGTTTTTGGTTGCCGTTCGGTCGGATACTATTGGATTGCGAGTGATGATTTAGCGGCGGGTGGTCGCCTTGGCTCATGGATGGCGCTACAAAATGTCATTGAATTGGGTATCGATTCAGTTGCCCATTGCATTAAGGTTGATGATGCGGCACCGGGTATTGAAGAAGGGCGTAATGCGGGCATGTGGAGTGTTGGTCTTGCTTTATCAGGTAATGAGTTTGGTAAAACATGGGATGAATATCAAAGCATGTCAGCCGATGACACCACACAATTACGCCAGCAAGCAGCTAATAAATTATTTACTGCGGGGGCGCATTATGTGATAGGGACATTAGCTGAGCTACCTGATCTTATAGAGAAGATAAATATTCGACTGGCTAATGGCGAAAGACCTTAAGTCACCGTATCGCCGATTTCAATTAGGCTGAGTTCGAGTCTGTGCGATATTGTGGTGCCTATTACCTCAACTTTTATGAGTAGGCACCACCGACCTAAGCCACTCAATTAAATAACACCACAAGGTAATTCAGGTGCTAATGTTGCAACCATTACCGCTTTGATTGTGTGTAAACGGTTTTCTGCTTCATCGAACACAATGCTGTAAGGGGATTCAAAAACCTCTTCCGTGACTTCCAAACCTCCCCACATATCAAACTCTTTAGCGAGTTGTGCGCCAAGGGTAGTATCTTCATTATGAAATGCAGGTAAACAATGTAGGAATTTGACATCTGGGTTACCAGTGAGCTTAATGACATCCATATTCACTTGATATGGCTTAAGTAAATGAATTCGTTCAGCCCAGACTGCTTTTGCTTCACCCATTGACACCCAAACGTCGGTATACAGGAAATCTGCACCTTTGACCCCTTCAGCGACATCCTCAGTGAGCGTGATTTTCCCTCCCGTTTTCAGTGCCGCTTTTTGGCAAATTTCAACTAATTCAGCTTCCGGCCAGCAACTTTTTGGTGCAACTAAACGTACGTCCATCCCCGTCAGTGCGGCGGCTTCTAGCATGGAGTTCCCCATGTTGTTACGCGCATCGCCTAAATAAGCAAATTTAATTTCGGATAGAGGCTTGTTCGGTTGATGTTCTCGGATAGTGAGTAAGTCGGCTAATAACTGTGTGGGATGGAATTCATTCGTTAATCCATTCCATACAGGCACTCCCGAATGTGTTGCTAAGGTTTCAACCGTTGACTGACTAAACCCCCGATATTGAATACCATCATACATCCGACCAAGCACTCTCGCGGTATCTTTCATGGTCTCTTTATGCCCGATTTGACTACCGGAAGGGCCAAGGTAAGTCACTCTAGCTCCTTGATCAAACGCTCCAACTTCAAAGGCGCAGCGTGTGCGTGTAGAGTCTTTTTCAAAGATAAGGGCAATATTTTTACCCGCGAGTAGCGGTTTTTCGAGGCCAGCTTTCTTCTGTGCTTTCAGCCATGCTGACAGTTTCAATAATGAATGAATTTCGTTAGGTGTAAAATCAAGTAACCTAAGAAAATGCTTTTTATAGAAGGGGTTCATAAAATTCAGCCTTTTTTATTTGAATTAATATTCAATTTATATTCATAAAAATTCAAAATCAACCCCCAATAGAAAAGAAATTATTCATTCAGGTATGGTGTCACTGGCAGCCCTATGGGAGAATGGCCTAGAGACTAGCGATAATGAAAAAAGAGGTGTGGATATGGTGGATAAAGCTGAGTTAGAGGCACAATACGAAGAAACGCGTCTAATTATTGAAGAGTTACTGGAAGATGGCAGTGATCCTGATGCATTGTATGCAATTGAACACCATTTCTCAGCAGACAATTTTGAACTACTAGAAAAAGCAGCAGTAGAAGCCTTTAAATTAGGTTATGAAGTCACTGATGCGGAAGAGCTGGAAGTCGAAAATGGTGTGACGCTAATGTGTTGTGATGTGATCAGCGAAAGTGCACTTAATGCAGAGTTGATCGATGCGCAAGTTGAACAGTTGATGAAGTTAGCTGAAAAATTAGGTATCAACTATGATGGTTGGGGAACTTACTTTGAAGACCCTGATGCTGAATATGATGACGAAGACGAAGACGGCGAAGAAGGTGGAGAACGTTTCCATTAATTCGGCAAAGGCTGTAATTTAAACCGTGTAATTGCCTGCTTTTGATATGTTGATCCTAACAACAAAGCAGGCACATGATGACCGAAAAATAGTTAACGATTCAATCCATATCCTAAATAACTGGCTAACATGGCATATCTATCTTAGTCAGCCAGCTATCAATAAACCTTTCTTAAGCTGGATCTGCTGGGTACCCTGCTGTACTGAGTGCGGTACGGAAAATACTTTCATCAATACGGCTGTTGATCTGCACTTTTTTCGTCGCAGGGTCTGCTTCAACCTGTGCTTGCGCATCAATATCTAATACCACTTTTTTGATTGATTTCGCGCAGCCATCACAAGCCATTTTTGGGATAGTTAAATTAATCATTTTTACACTCCTATTATCAATACGTTAATCAATATAAAGCTTCCCCCTATTGGAAGGTCAATCAATTTTTTACCATACGCATTGAGAAATTATCGAATCGACGATTTTTAGCTGGCGGCGTCTCATCGCGCTTTGTTGGGTTCACTAAATTTTCAATGATCGGACAATCAGGTTTACTGTCGCCATGGCAATGTTGAGTCAGTGTTTCTAATGTTTTAGCGATAGCTTGTAGTTCATTGATTTTTCTTTTTAGCTCGGAAAGATGGGTGAGTGCCATCGCCTTAACATCGGCGCTAGTGCGTTCTCTATCCCGCCATAAGTACAGTAAAACAGAAATTTGTTCAGTGGAAAAACCGAGTGCTCGAGCGCGGCGGATAAGATTAAAGCTATCGACATCGGATTGATTGTAATAACGGTATCCTGCATCGGTACGCTTAGCCTTGGGGAGCAAACCTGTTTGTTCATAATAACGGATCATTTTTGCTGAGATACCAGAAAGTTTGGCTGCTTGACCAATATTCATAATTTTACCTCTCCAACAGTATGATACCCCTTGAAACAAGGTGCTTATGACTTCTCTTTTGCCCGTTTAAGAGCGGCGATAATGTTTGGTTTTTGTGAGGCAAAAGTGCCGTAAAATAGATGCTCTCCAATTAGGGTAATTGGCGCGACACGTACGCCAGTACGCGCCTTCGCCTCGGCCATAATTTGTGGGTCGGTCAGATCCCGCTCGTCAAATGTAAGTTGCTCTTTAACCAACCACTCTTTGAGCAATTGGCAATCGGGGCAGGTGGGGGTGGTGTAAATTGTAATTTTAGGTTGAGATGTCAGCGCCATCATGTTCTCCTTTCGATTGGTATAGCCAGACCTGAGCAAGGCCTGGCTTGTCGATTGTTTATTGAGTGATGCCTTCTTTCATCGGTGCTTGGAAGCGTTTAAGACGTAAGGCGTTACCTAATACAAAGACGCTAGAAAGAGCCATTGCCGCCGCCGCTAAAATCGGTGAAAGCAAAGTGCCATTAATTGGGTACAGTAAGCCTGCTGCCACTGGGATCAAGAGCGCGTTATAAGCGAACGCCCAAAATAGGTTTTGTTTTATATTACGGATAGTCGCTTGGCTTAAGGCAATTGCATCGACAACACCACGCAAGTCACCTGACATCAAGACCACATCTGCCGCTTCAATGGCGACGTCTGTTCCCGTACCGATAGCCAACCCAACATCGGCTTCGGCAAGTGCAGGAGCATCGTTAATACCATCTCCCACAAAGGCGACTTTATTGCCATTACTACGGAACTGTTTTAGTGCTGCGACTTTGCCGTCAGGCAGTACTTCGGCAGCCACTTCATCAATACCGAGTTGCTTAGCGATTGCAGCAGCCGTTGCCGCATTATCACCGGTGATCATCGCCACTTTTAAGCCTAATGAATGTAAGGCTTTAATCGCTTCTGGGGTGGTCTCTTTTATTGGGTCAGCAACGGCAATAATTGCTGCTAAACGCCCATCAATTGCCGCATACAGCGGGCTTTTGCCTTGTTCGCCTAAACGTAATGCGGTTGGTTGGAAATGGCTCACTTCTAAGCCGAGTTGTTTCATAAAGCGGTCTGCCCCGACAGAAACTGAACGGCCTCCTACTTTCGCTGAAACACCAAACCCAGGTACAGCTTCAAACTCTTCGATTGCGGCAAATGAAATCCCTTTTTCTTTTGCGGCAGCCACAATGGCTTCGGCTATCGGATGCTCGGAGCGGGTTTCAATCGCAGCAACTAAGGCTAAAACTTCATCATATTCAAATCCTTCTGCTGGAACGAGATCGGTTAATTCAGGGCGACCTTTTGTTAACGTACCAGTTTTATCCAGAGCGACGACACTGACATCACGCAGAGCTTGTAAGGCTTCACCTTTACGGAAAAGAACACCTAATTCCGCTGCACGACCAGTACCGACCATAATAGATGTTGGTGTCGCAAGACCCATCGCACACGGACATGCAATAATCAATACCGCAACGGCGTTGATCAGAGCAAAGGTAAGCGCAGGATCTGGGCCAAAAATCAACCAAATAAAGAAAGTGATAACTGCACCTGCCATGACCGCTGGCACAAACCACATCGTGACTTTATCCACTAATGCTTGGATTGGTAGTTTGGATCCTTGCGCTTCTTCAACTAAGCGAATAATTTGTGCTAATACGGTGTTTGAACCAATTTGGGTCACACGGAAACTGAATGCCCCTGTTTTATTGATAGTACCGCCGACAACCTCAGAGCCTATTTCTTTTGAGACAGGAACCGGTTCACCGGTGATCATGCTTTCATCGACATAAGAAGCCCCTTCGATAACAACACCATCAACAGGAATTTTTTCACCCGGACGAACGAAAACAATGTCGTCGGTGGCGACTTCATCGAGTGGAATTTCGATCATTTTGCCATCACGTTCCACTCGTGCTGTTTTGGCTTGTAAGCCAACAAGGCGTTTAATGGCTTGAGACGTCTTCCCTTTTGCTCGCGCCTCCAATGTGCGACCAAGCAGAATTAATGTCACGATAACGACCGCGGCTTCGAAATACACATTCGCAGTGCCAACGGGCAGAATTTGTGGCATAAAGGTGGCAACAACGGAATAGCCGTAAGCGGCTGCCGTACCGACTGCAACCAGTGAGTTCATATCCGGTGCAGCACGCAGCAACGCGGGAACCCCTTTTTGGAAAAAGCGCAAGCCTGGGCCGAATAAAACGAGAGTGGCTAACACAAATTGGATATACCAATTGAGTTGCTGACCGAGAGTATTTGCAACCCAATGATGAATACCCGGAATAAAGTGAGAGCCCATTTCAATAATAAATACTGGTAGCGTAAATATTGCGGCAGTAAATAGTGAACGGCGCAGTGAACGCTCCTCTTGTTCACGACGTTCATCCGCTTGCTCATTCACATTAGTGCTGGCATCGGATAAGCGACGAGGCTTATAACCGGCTTGAACAACGGCAGCTTCTAAGTCAGCGGCAGTGACGGCTCCAGACAAATGGCGAATGCGAGCGCGCTCGGTGGCTAAATTGACACTCGCTTCAATAACACCGGGTATTTGAGTAAGTGCTTTTTCAACACGACCAACACAAGATGCACACGTCATCTCTTCAATGGCTAATTCTGTGATTTCTTCTCTGACTTTATAGCCTGAACTTTCAATCGCACGGATCGCGGCGTCTACATCAACATGCTCTTTAAATGTAATGTCTGCACGTTCAGTTGCTAAGTTCACGACGGCGGTATCAATATTATCGACCGCTTTTAAGGCACGTTCGACACGGCCTACACAGGATGCACAGGTCATTCCTTCGACTGGTAAACTCAGCCTATTGGCTGAAGATTGAGATAGATTCGTAGTCATTGATTTACCCTCTTAAGTATCATCATGCGTAAAGCCTAACGTTTACCTTAAGGGGAAGGTCAAGCATTTTTTTTATTATTATGTTCAAAAAAGAGATAGCCACAGTCAAATGTAACTATCTCTTTGTTTTATATGCAATATAATAGGTTTGTATTATGAGTTCGCTAAACTATCGTTGTTTAGCGAACTGTTTTTGAGGTCGATTATGGGGATTTTTTACCCGCTAATTTACGTATCATCATGTAGAAAACAGGGGTTAATAGTAAACCAAATAGCGTTACACCTAGCATGCCGAAGAACACCGCAACCCCCACGGCTTGTCTCATCTCTGAACCCGCTCCCGTCGCTAAAACAAGCGGGATCACGCCAGCAATAAAGGCAAAGGATGTCATCAAAATAGGGCGTAATCGTAGATGAGCGGCTTCTGATACGGCGGCTAAAGGATCTTTTCCTTGTTTCTCTTGGGCGATCGCAAATTCAACAATCAAAATCGCATTTTTTGCAGCAAGGCCGACCAGCACAATGAAAGCGATTTGTGTGAAGATATTATTATCTCCATTGAGCAACCATACGCCGGCAATAGCAGAAAGTAGAGCCATTGGCGCGATTAATAGTACAGAGAATGGTAATGACCAACTGTTATATTGAGCAGCCAAGATCAAGAAAGCAAATAGCACTGCTAATGGGAAAATATAGAGTGCTGAATTACCCGCTAACTGCTCTTGATAGGTTAGATCTGTCCATTCAAAGCTCATGCCTTCGGGCAATGTTTCACGTAAGATCTTCTCCATCGCATCAGTGGCTTGTCCTGAAGTAAAGCCAGGAGCCGCGTTGCCGGTGATATCGACAGAAGGGTAACCGTTATAGTGGATCACGCGATCAGGGCCATTTGTACGGGTAATCGTCACTAAGCTACTCAGAGGGATCATCTCCCCATGCTTATTACGTACCTTGATGAGTTCAATATCTTTAGGATCCATTCTAAAGGGCGTATCTGCTTGCACAATGACGCGATAGGTTCGACCAAAACGATTGAAATCATTGACGTAGAGTGATCCCAAATTAATCTGTAATGCATCAAAGATATCGGTGAGCGTAACACCTTGCGCTTTGGCTTTTTCGCGATCAATATCCACATCGATTTGTGGCGAATTGGTCTGGAAACTTGCCATCATGCCAGTTAATTCGGGAGCTTGCATTGCTTTCATCAACACTTGCTCTTGCACTTGCGCTAACGCATCAAAGCCAAGATCAACCCTATCTTCTATTTGTACCTTAAAGCCCCCCATCGAACCCAAGCCGGGAACCGGAGGTGGAGGGAATATGCCAACAAAACCATCCGGTATTTGACTAAATTTACCCATTAGGCGTTCGGCGATGGCATTTGCTGATAGTGAAGGATCAGTACGCTCATCAAACGGTTTGAGCATTGCAAACATGAGTGCTGAATTCGGTAAGTTAACGGGGCCATTTACAGAGAGGCCAGGGAACGCTACCACGTTTTCAACACCAGGCTCCATCAGTGCGAGGCGTGACATCTCTTTCACAACCGCTTCTGTTCTATCGAGAGAAGCACCCGAAGGCAATTGCGCGACGCCAATTAAGTAATATTTATCCTGTGCAGGAACAAAGCCATTAGGAACCACTTTAAACCCGAGTGCGGTTAGCCCAACAAAGCCAAGATATAGCACAAGAATAATTAAACTTCCTCGTATGCAGCGGCGTACAATCTGAACGTATTTGTTGGATAATGCATTGAAAAAGAGATTAAATTTAGCGAAAAAGCGACTAAATATCGCATTGATAATGCGAGTCAACCAGTCTGGTTTGCTATTTTTATCATGGGGCTTCAGTAAGATAGCACTGAGAGCAGGAGATAAGGTCAATGAGTTAATCGCAGAAATAATCGTTGAAATCACGATCGTTAATGAAAATTGTCGATAAAACTCACCTTGTAAACCGGATAAAAATGCGGTTGGAATAAAAACAGCCGCTAATACTGATGTAATGGCAATAATAGGGCCTGTGACCTCTTCCATCGCTTTAAAGGCGGCTTCTTTTGGTGTTAATCCTTCCGAGATATGCCTTTCAACGTTTTCAACGACGACTATCGCGTCATCCACCACTATCCCTATTGAGATAACTAAACCGAATAGCGATAGTGTATTGAGAGAAAAGCCGAATAGGTACATAAAGGCAAATGTTCCCACGAGTGATACGGGAACAGCTACTAACGGAATGATTGATGCTCGCCAACTTTGTAAAAAGAGCACCACGACAATAACCACTAATATGGTGGCTTCAAGTAAGGTGATAGCGACCGATTTTAGTGAGGCGCTGACAAAAATAGTTGGATCGTAGGCAATTTTATAGTCGATCCCTTCGATAAAGTTAGCCTGTAAACGAGCCATGGTTTCTCGTACCGACTCTGCCACTTCCAACGCATTTGCTCCGGGGCTCATGACAATCTGTAAGCCAACCGCGTTTTGCCCATTCAGTAAGCTGCGAAGTGAATAATTATCGGCACCTAGCTCTAATCGAGCGACATCTTTTAAATAGGTCGACTGCCCATCTTCGCCTGTTTGAATAATAATATTGCCAAATTGCTCTTCGGTTGTGAGTCGACCAAGTGCATTGACGCTGATTTGAAATGAGGACGTTGAGTTCGGCTGCTGCCCAATCGAACCTGTAGCGACTTGAATATTTTGTTCGCGAATAGCCGTAACGATATCATTTGCCGTTAAGCCTAATGATGCGACTTTTGTGGGATCAATCCATGCTCGCATCGCATATTCACCTTCCCCCCAAACTAATGCGCTGGCAACACCGGGTAATCTAGCAATTTCATCACGTACATTGAGTAAAGCGTAATTAGAGACAAACAGTGGGTCATAGACATTATTGGGTGAGTACATATGGACGACCATTAGGACATCCGGTGACGTTTTTTCCGTTGTGACGCCAATTTGTTGAACTTCTTGAGGCAAGCGAGGAATGACGCGCGAAACTAAGTTTTGCACTTGAATTTGTGCAATATCGGGGTCGACATCTTGCCTAAAAGAGATGGTCAGTACCATTTTTCCATCGGTCGACATTTGCGAGCTCATATAGAGCATGCCTTCTACCCCATTAACCGCTTGTTCGATGGGGGAGGCCACCGTATCAGCAATCACCTTGGGTGTTGCACCTGGATAACTGGCGATAACCTGAACCGTAGGGGGAGTCACGGATGGATATTCGCTTAGGGGCAATTTATAAAAGCTCAAAATCCCTGCTATCAATATAAATATTGATAAGACCATGGCAAAGATAGGGCGCTGTATAAAGAAACGGGGAAAATTCATTATCTGTTTTCCTCTATTTCATCTGAAGGTTGATGTTGAGTTTGGTGAGGCTCTTTTGTTGATGAAGGCTCCATTGAGGTGTATTCAGGCATCACCGCCATACCCGGTCTAACAAGGCCTTTAATAATGACCTTTTCACCCGCTGTTAAACCCTCATTGATCACTCTAAGGCCATCAACTAGGGCACCTAACTGGACAGGGCGATATTCAGCTTGGTTATTGTTATCAAGAACCAAGACATAGTTTTGCCCTTGATTAGAGCCGATTGCTTGGTCATCAATTAAAATGGTGGTTTTTTTAGGACCGGTAGGAAGTTGTGCACGAATAAAAGCGCCGGGAATCAGTTTCCCCTCTTTGTTAGCAACGACGGCGCGCACTTTTACTGTGCCTGTTGTCCGCTCTATTTGGTTACCAACAAAATTCAGGCTTCCTAAATAGTGGGTACTTTTTTCATTCGGTAATTGTATGGTAACGGGCGGTAATGTGGCCTTAGTATTGCTTATTGTTGATGATTGTAACCCCGCTAATTGATGAAAAGTGGCTTCATCAATATCAAAATAAGCATATATTGGGTCAATTGAAACAATCGTAGTTAAACGTGTTGCACTACTGGTGTCGCCACCAGTCACTAGGTTCCCTTCAGTAATAAAGGCTCTATCGACTCGGCCTGCAATAGGGGAACGAATTTGCGTATAAGATAAATTGAGTTTGGCGGATTCTACCGCGGCTTTTGCTGATTTTACTTGTGCATTATTTGCGGTCAGCGTGGATAAGGCATCATCATAATCTTTCCGCGAAACGGCACCTTTATTTACTAATCCTTTGAGGCGTTGGTAATTTCTACTAGCTTGAGCCGCTAAGGCTTCTGCTTGGCTTAATTTTCCCTCAGCCTCAAGTAAGGCGATTTGAAATGGATGAGGGTCGATTTGGAAGAGTAAATCGCCTTTTTTAACCAGTTGCCCTTCAGGAACGTCTACAGAATTAATCCGTCCACCCACGCGAGAGCGTAAATCAACCGTTTTGGGTGAAGCTAAGTAGCCTGTAAATTCAGAAAAAGGAGTCATTTCCCGTTGGATCACTTCCGCGACAGGCACTTTAGGGAGCATCGTAGAACTTGTCGTTTCGGGTTTATTATCATTATTAGCATCTTGTGCGATAGCGAGGCCGCTTATCCCCATAGCCACAACAAATGTCGCATATATTCCGATTTTCATCTTCATAATAAACTTTACCTAATTAATTGATTTCATTGTTAGCTTTAATGTTGAATAACCAATGTTGTGTAAGGGTAAAGGTTACAGTAGTTGTAAGGTCAACAGTTTTAATGCAAGCAGGTGTGGGAATATATTGAAGGACAGTGTTTACGTTTATTTTTAATTAAACAAATTGAATACTCTCAATAAGGTTATCTTAGAGATAGATATAAAAATAAGTTTGCAAAAGCCAAATAAGTTATTGACCTTGTATCTACTTTAAGGTTTTTAATATTCATCATTAATTAAAACACGGACATAAATAAGGATTAATGATGAAAAAGATTATCGCTTTATTTGTATTAAGCCTAGTTAGTTATCAAGGCGTCGCTGCAAATAATCAAACATATTCTCAACAGGCATCAAGTAAGGTTACTGAGAATTATTTATCTGTAGATACGCATAAAAAAATACTCAGCTCAGCCACATTTATTGGTGATGCGAGTTTATCATCAATAGAAACGCAAGCTCAGGAAACGGCAAAAAAGATAGGGGCGAGTAGTTATAAAATTGTTGGAGCAAGTGGCGAAACTAAACTCCGAGGACATGTTATATTTTATCAATAAAATCCTTTGATTTTATAAGGAGATGAGCGATGAGTCATCACACCATTAGAGAAAATGTGATACAAGATATTCTTTTATGGATTGATATGAATGTGGATAAGCCACTGAATATTGCGGAAATCTCTCATAGGGCTGGCTATTCAAAATGGTATTTTCAACGTATTTTTAAAAATACCGTGGGCGTCAGCTTAGGGCAATATCTTTTAATTAATAGGCTATTAAAGGTGTCATCTGATTTGAAACAGACAAATGACAAGATTATTGATATTGCTTTTAGATACGGTTTTGATGGACAGCAAGGGTTAACAAGAGCTTTTAAGCGTAAATTGAAAGTAACCCCTGCTAAATATAGGAGAGAAACCGCACTCAGGTACCATGCGTAGTATAGCGTATTTTGATAACAATCGTGTCATAAAGTATTAAGCCTAGCTAGCCAGCTAGATAATGCAATAAACTAAAAATTGTTGGTCTAGCGGCTAGCTGAATAGGTTAACCTTTGATGGTTTTACTTTTAATTTGTTGAAATAAAAAAATTAAATAAGAAAAATAATCAAATCATCGTTTTTCTTGACCTTACAATAATGGTAAGGATTAGCATTATTGAAAATTTAAAATAACCTATCTCTGTTTTTAGGTGGAAGAATATGAAAATAGGTGAAGTATCAAAATTATTCAATATTCCAAGAGAGACAATACGGTTTTATGAAAAAGAGGGCCTAATCGTTCCTCCGAATAGAAATGATAATAACTATCGCAGTTACAGTGAAAACCATATTGAACGACTCCGTTTTATAAAAAATTGCCGTAGTCTTAATATGTCTCATCGTGAAATAAAAAAACTATTAGATCTGGTGGATAATAATAGTGATGATTGTGAGCTCGTTGAGGGCGTGATTAACTCACATCTATTTAATATTAGAGAAAATATCGAAAAGCTGAAAAAGCTCGAAAGAGAATTGATTATCTTACAAGATCATAGCAATGAAATGAATAGCAATCATAAGTGTGGGATAATAAAAAACTTATTATCTAAAGAGATTTGATCTTTAACGTTATACGATTTTCTATCTATATAGGTAATAAGGATAGCAGCTTGGCTATCCTTATGGAGACTGTGATTACAGTGCTTTTAGCATACGGATTTCACAATCGCTGTGGCCTGTATTGCCGAGTGGCTCATCGATAAATTCAAAGCCTAATTTCTCATACAGTTTAATGGCTGCTTGTAAATCTGCGGTTGTTTCTAGGTAGCAGCGTGTATAACCTTGTGCTTTAGCAAACTCTAATGACATTAGTACAATCTGCTTAGCGACCCCTTTACCTCTTAATACCGAAGAGAGATACATTTTTTGTAGCTCGGCTGTGTCATTATCACCGCCAGCTAATTGTGATATGCCACCACCACCGACAATTTTACCGTCCATTTCAACGACCCAGTAAGCACTACGAGGCTTGCTATAGACTTCATAGAGCGTATCTAAAATAGGATCGGCTACCGCAAAACCTTTATCAGCCGTTAAGCCATGTTCTGCTGAAACTTCACGGATAACCGCGGCAATCCCCGCATTATCTTTTTGTTCGATTAAACGAATAGTGTGGGTTGTTGTATTTGTTGTCATGAGAAACTCTCTTTATTTATTGTTTTGTACTACTCAGTGAGAGAGAACCAGAAGGGAACTTCAATCTGAGATCTGCGAACGCAGTCGTATCATAATAATCGATTAATTAACGTGGGTATAGGGTTCGGGATTGATTTACTTATTTAGATAGGTGTTCTAATAAAAAACCCCTATTGGCGAACCAATAAGGGTTTTAAGTCAGTGTGAAAGAGGCAGATTATAGCGACGCAATGGTCACTTTTTGTGCTTCTAACTTACCTTTAGCTTCAATGTTAGCCGCTAGGCGCTCGCGCTCTTTCTCAACAACGGCAGCAGGTGCACGGCTGACAAAACCTTCATTAGCGAGTTTGCTTTCAATAGACTCAATCTCTTTGAGTACTTTCTCTAACTCTTTATCCAAACGCGCTAACTCGGCATCTTTATCAATCAGGCCTGCCATTGGGATCAATAGCTCAGTACCGCTAACCAGTTTTGTCACAGAAACTGGCGCTTCTTCACCGTCTGTCAGTACCGTGATACTTGCAAGGCGTGCCATGGATTTAATAAAGTTTTGGTTTTCTGCAACGCGACGTTTCGCATCTTCAGAAGCACCACGCAGTAATACATCTAGTGGTTTACCCGGCGAAATATTCATTTCGGCACGAATATTACGGACAGCAATGATAGCTTCTTTGATCCATTCCAAATCACTCAGTGCTTGCTCGTCCACTTTAGCTGCATCAAATTCAGGGAATGGTTGTAGCATGATGGTATCTGCATCAATCCCTTTGACAACTTTCACACGTTGCCAGATAGTTTCCGTGATAAATGGAATAATAGGGTGTGCTAAACGTAATAGCGCTTCTAATACTTCGATCAGCGTGAAACGTGCTGCACGAGCTTGCGCTTCATTACCTTTGTGAACAGCAGGTTTTGATAGCTCCAAGTACCAGTCACAGAATTCGTTCCAAGTGAAGTCATACAAAATACCCGCGGCAATATCATAACGATGGGTATCGAGGGCTTCACGGTACGCTTTGATGGTTTGGTTGAACTGAGCCATGATCCAGCGATCAGCCAAAGAGAAGCTCATTTCACCACCGTTCTGACCACAGTCTTGATTTTCTGTGTTCATTAGGACAAAGCGGCTTGCGTTCCATAATTTATTACAGAAGTTGCGGTAGCCAGACAGACGTTTCATATCCCAGTTGATATCTCGGCCTGTTGAGGCAAGCGCCGCTAAGGTAAAGCGTAGTGCGTCAGTACCATGTGCTTCAATACCGTTTGGATACTCTTTGCGAGTACGCTTGGCAATTTTTTCAGCCAATTGTGGCTGCATCATATTGCCAGTACGTTTCTCAAGCAGATCTTCTAACGAAATACCGTCGATCATGTCCAGAGGGTCGATAACGTTCCCTTTGGATTTAGACATTTTTTGGCCTTCTTCATCACGGATCAAACCCGTCATATAAACGGTTTTGAACGGTACTTGCGGTACGCCGTTCTCATCTTTAATGAAGTGCATGGTCATCATGATCATGCGGGCTATCCAGAAGAAAATAATGTCGAAACCACTGACCAACACATCGGTAGGATGGAACGTTTTCAGTGCTTCGGTATTTTCAGGCCAGCCTAATGTTGAGAAGGTCCATAAACCAGAAGAGAACCAAGTATCCAATACGTCTTCGTCTTGGCGCAGTGCAATCTCTGCCCCCAAGTTGTTTTCACGACGAACTTCATCTTCATCGCGACCCACATAGACATTACCTTTGTCGTCATACCATGCAGGAATACGATGACCCCACCACAATTGGCGAGAGATACACCAATCTTGGATATCACGCATCCAAGAGTAATACATATTTTCGTATTGGCGAGGTACGAATTGAATACGACCATCTTCAACCGCTTTAATGGCATCTTCTGCTAGCGGCTTAGTACGAACATACCATTGGTCAGTTAGCATTGGCTCGATAACGACGCCACCGCGGTCACCATAAGGCACTGTTAAGTCATGCGGCTTAACTTCAACCAATAAACCTAACTGCTCAAATTCCGCGACAATCGCTTTACGTGCAGCAAAACGCTCCATACCACGGTAAGCTTCTGGGATTTCACTGCTATATGCGGTTGATGGATTACCGTGAGTATCAAAGACTTCTGCTTCACTACGGACATTACCATCTAAATCCATCATGTTGATCATAATGAGCTGATGACGTTTACCGACTTCATAGTCATTAAAGTCATGAGCAGGGGTAATTTTCACGCAGCCGGTGCCTTTTTCCATGTCGGCGTGTTCGTCACCGACAATTGGAATACGGCGATTGACGATTGGAAGAATAATTTCTTTACCAATTAAATCTTTATAACGGGGATCTTCTGGGTTAACCGCCACACCAGTATCACCCAGCATAGTTTCTGGGCGTGTGGTTGCGACAACCAGATAATCTTTACCTTCGGCTGTTTTTGCACCATCTGCAAGTGGATAGCGTAAATGCCACATGGAGCCTTTGATTTCACGGTTTTCGACTTCCAAATCAGAAATCGCAGTGTGGAGTTTAGGATCCCAGTTAACGAGGCGTTTACCACGATAAATTAAGTTATCTTTATAAAGACGAACGAAGGCTTCTTTAACGGCTTTTGATAGGCCTTCATCCATTGTGAAGCGCTCGCGCTCCCAATCAACAGAGTCACCTAAACGGCGCATTTGTTGTGAAATGGTGCCACCAGACTCTGCTTTCCATTGCCAAATTTTGTCAATAAACGCATCGCGGCCGTAATCGTGACGAGTTTTGTTCTCTTCAGCCGCGATCTTACGTTCAACAACCATTTGGGTTGCGATACCAGCATGGTCAGTACCTGTTTGCCACAGCGTATTTTTACCTTGCATGCGTTGGTAACGGATCATGGTATCCATAATCGTTTGCTGGAAAGCATGCCCCATATGCAGGCTACCTGTGACGTTTGGTGGTGGAATAACGACACAGAAACTTTCTTTGCTAGTATCCCCGTTTGGTTTGAAATAACCGCTTTTTTCCCAATGAGCATAGCGTGCTTGCTCTATTTCAGCGGGATTATAAGTTTTATCGAGCGAAGGCTCGGCAATCGCATTATCTGGTTTCTTATCCATTTTTATATCGTATTCAGTTAGTTGGCGGCGTCGCCATAGTCAAATTGAAGCCGACGCTGCGGTAAATTTTATACCGTTCACGCGCCAACTGTTTTAAAGTTTCATCAATAGGCACAAAGTCTATCACTTCATGGAATGCAGTGGCAAAGTCTGCAAACTGGCTCTGAAGATTGATCAGAATATCGCGTTGGGCATTTCCACGTTTCCCCGGCCAGCAAATTTCAATCGGTGCGCCATAACGAGGCCCTTCACCAGCAAGGTTATGAGGCACGAACTGATGAGGATCTCTTTGCCAAAGTGACTCATCCAGTTTTTCTGCTTGCTCAGCGGTTTCACACGCGACTAAAACACGCTTACCATCACGCCACATTTGCGCCGCAAGTTCGCAAGCAAGCCATTCATGGGCTTCTAACTCTACTTGCGGCGATGGTTGTTCAAGCAAATAAAAGGTGGCGTTTTTCATCTCTTTCTTTATGGAATAGAAAAATGTTATGCAAAAAGGGTATTGCGACAGGCAATACCCTGAAATGAAGATGGGGCTATTTTAGCGTATCGCACTCTTGAGTGCTATATACTCGTCATAGTTCAAGTTGCAACACCAATTTGACTCGCTACACCTTGAGCTATTTAGCGTCTAGACCCATGACACGAGTTACAACGCAATGGTCTGTAACTCGCGTCATTATAGGACATCAATTAAGACTAATCGTCGCCGTTCAGGCCAGCGCGGTTCAGTAAGAACTGTGACAACAATGACACAGGACGGCCTGTTGCGCCTTTTGCTTTACCTGAACGCCATGCTGTACCAGCAATATCCAAGTGCGCCCAATTGTATTTGGTCGCAAAACGAGCGAGGAAGCAGCCCGCAGTAATTGCACCCGCAGGACGACCACCTGTATTGGCTAAGTCAGCAAAATTAGAGCTGATTTGCTCATAGTATTCATCAGCTAACGGTAAGCGCCATGCACGGTCACCCGCTTGCTCAGAAGCGTTTAATAACTCATGAGCCAGAGGGTTGTGGTTTGACATTAAGCCAGTGTAATGGCTACCTAACGCAATCACACAAGCCCCTGTCAATGTGGCGATATCGATAACCAATTCCGGCTCAAAACGCTCGACATAGGTGAGGGTATCACATAGCACTAAACGACCTTCGGCGTCAGTATTAAGTACTTCAACCGTTTGCCCTGACATCGTGGTGAGGATATCACCTGGGCGATAGGCTCGTCCTCCTGGCATATTTTCACAGCCAGCCAGCACACCGACCACGTTGATTGGCAATTGCAATTCGGTGATAAAACGCATCACACCGTAAACCGTTGCAGCACCGCACATGTCATATTTCATTTCATCCATGCTATCTGCTGGCTTGATAGAAATACCACCTGAGTCAAATGTGAGGCCTTTACCGACTAATACAATAGGTTTCGCTTCAGGATCAGGGTTACCTTTGTACTCCATGATAGACATCAGCGATTCATTTTGTGAGCCTTGACCAACAGCGAGGTAAGCATTCATGCCTAGCTCTTTCATCTGCTCTTCACCGATAACACGTGTTGTCAGCCTATTTTCAGAAATGTCAGCTAATTGACGTGCTTGTGATGCTAAATATGCCGCATTACAAATGTTTGGTGGCATGTTGCTGAGATCTTTCGCTGCCTTAACACCGGACGCAATGGCGAGTCCATGGGCGATAGCACGCTCACCGCTCGTTAATTCACGGCGTGTTGGCACATTGAAAACCAACTTACGCAGTGGACGGCGATGTTCCGTTTTATTGCTTTTCAATTGATCAAAGACGTAGAGCGACTCTTTTGCCGTTTCAACAGCTTGACGTACTTTCCAATAATTATTACGGCCTTTAACGTGTAACTCAGTTAAAAAACAGACGGCTTCCATTGAACCAGTTTCATTCAATGTGCTGATTGTTTTCTGAATAATCTGTTTGAATTGACGCTCATCTAGCTCACGTTCTTTACCACAGCCGATGAGTAGAATACGTTCAGACAGGATATTTGGTACATGATGGAGTAGTAGGGATTGCCCTACTTTACCTTCAAGTTCCCCGCGGCGCAGCAGGGCGCTGATATATCCGTCACTTATTTTGTCCAGCTGTTCAGCTATAGGGGACAGACGGCGTGGTTCAAAGACTCCGACAACGATACATGCGCTACGTTGTTTTTCCGGGCTACCACTTTTTACACTAAACTCCATGCGTTCTCCTGAATCTTAAAGACAAAGGCCCATGCTCCCGCTAAAATTAGCGTTACAGCATAATCTACCTCATAGAGAATGAACTCTTTATGTTAAACTGAGCAGATATCTGGTATTTCAATAATATTAAGCATGTTCTGATTGGGTAATCAGTATAGAGAATGCTTTTATATCATTCTAGTCATACAATGAGCCAGAGTATATGTTAACAAATGGTAGATATTGAACGAACTTAGCCATTTTCCACCCAAAAGACAAGTTTTCACAGGCGTATAAGCGTGATCATTATTAGATATTTGGTACGGGAGACCCTGAAAAGTCAGCTAGCTATCCTTTTTGTGCTAATGTTGATTTTTTTTAGTCAGAAGTCCATCGATATTCTCGGGGCTGCTGTTCAGGGAAATATTCCTTCAGATTTAGTATTACCGTTACTGGGATTGGGCGTGCCTGAAATGGCGCAATTGATCCTCCCTTTAAGCCTATTTCTTGGGCTACTGATGACATACAGCAAACTGTACACCGAAAGTGAAATTACGGTGATGCATGCATGCGGACTCGGGAAAAGCGTTCTGGTTAAGGCCGCTCTGGTGCTTGCAACGTTGACCGCATTGGTCGCAATAGGCAATATTGCGTGGATGCTTCCTTGGTCGTCGCAATATCAAGAACAGGTGCTGGCAGACGCTAAAGCTAACCCTGGGCTAGCTGCCATGGTGGAAGGGCAATTCAAAACCACCAAAGATAGAAACATCGTATTGTATATTGGCGACGTCAAAGGTAATGACTTTAAAAATGTCTTCTTAGCACAATTGCGCGCCACTAATGAACAGCGCCCATCGGTAGTGGTCGCCGATAGTGGCTATATGCGAGAAGATGCCGATGGCCGACAAATTGTGGTATTGGATGAAGGAACTCGCTACGAAGGAACGGCATTATTACGTGATTTCCGCATCACCGACTTTAAAAATTATCAGGCGGTTATTGATCACAAACCAAGTGATGCCCGCAATGATAGAGTCGAACAAAAAAATATGCTTCAGTTATGGAAGGCGAATGACTTTGATTCCAATGCAGAATTCCATTGGCGCTTGACGATTGTCTTCTCGGTGGTGGTGATGGCATTAATGGTAGTGCCGCTGAGTGAAGTGAACCCTCGTCAAGGGCGGGTATTGAGCATGCTGCCAGCCATGTTGCTGTATCTTATTTTCTTCCTATTACAAAGTACATTGCGTAATAGCGCAGAAAAAGGGGATGTTGATCCGAAATATGCAATGTGGGCAGTTAACTTAGGGTATCTGGCTTTAGCGATTATCCTAAACGTATGGAATACCGTGCCAATGCGCCGTTTACGCGTCAAATTTAATAGAGGGGCTGCCTGATGTTTGGTGTTTTAGACAGGTACATTGGACGAACCATCCTCAACTCTATTTTAATGACCTTGTTTATGTTGGTGTCCCTTTCAGGGATCATCAAATTTGTCGAGCAACTACGTAAAGTTGGTGATGGTGAATATACGACCCTAGGCGCTGGGGTATTTACGTTATTAACGATCCCAAAAGATATCGATATTTTCTTTCCGATGGCGGCGCTGCTCGGAGCGTTACTAGGGTTAGGTGCTTTAGCATCACGTAGTGAGCTGGTGGTTATGCAAGCTTCTGGCTTTACACGCTTGCAAATTGCACTGTCCGTGATGAAAACAGCGATCCCTCTGGTTATTGTGGCGATGTTGATTGGCGAATGGGTTGCCCCAAGCGCAGATCAATGGGCGAGAAATTATCGCGCAGAAAAAATTGTGGGTAACTCATTAGTTGTGACAGATGAAGGGATGTGGGCGAAAGATGGCCCTGATTTTATTCATATTCAACGCGTCTCTGATACCACATCGATTCAAGAAGTGTCTATCTACCGCTTTAATGAGCAGCATAAGTTAACATCGGTGATGTTTGCTTCAAGCGGCGCTTATGACAAAGACAATCAATTGTGGGTGTTGTCTCAAGTTGATGAGTCTATTTTAAGTAGTGAGAAAAAAATTACGGGCTCCCAGCGCTTAACTTATGAGTGGAAAACGAATCTGACACCCGAAAAACTCGGTATCGTTTCCTTGAGTGCAGACTCCCTTTCGATTCGCGGGCTTTATCAATATATCGCTTACTTAAAAGAGAGTGGGCAGGTAGCCGCAGTCTATGAATTGAGTATGTGGAAAAAGATCTTAGCGCCTCTATCCGCAGCAGTGATGATGTTTATGGCCGTTTCATTTATCTTCGGTCCATTACGTACTGTACCGATGGGGGTACGTGTCGTCTCTGGGATTGTTGGTGGCTTCCTGTTTTATGTCCTAAATGAAGGGTTTGGTAAGTGGAGTTTGGTCTACTCGATACCGCCTATTATTGCGGCGTTACTACCAAGCGTCCTATTCCTTGGGGTCAGTATTGTCTTGCTGGTGAAACGTAAGTAAGCCAATTTTAAAATCGATAATATTCCAATAAGCCATCGTATTGAGTAATGCGGTGGCTTATTTATTTGTATTAAACCAATCAATACTTGAAAGGCTCAGGGAGAGTTGGATGAGTAATAAAAATTCTAATTTTGAGTAAGTTACCAATAAATCGATTACCTAGCTCACTTATTTTGGCATTTAATTTATTTTCTTGAGGATGGAAAATAGGGTGTGCTTTTTTATTGCCAGTAGCTGCTTTCACGATATTCTCGTGCGTGATGCCATAAAACCCCATTACAGGGAGTTTTAATTGATTGGCCATGACTTGTGCATTTGAGAATCGCCCCCCTTCAGCACTATGACAACTGCATAGTTTTATAAGCGAAGGGCTCTGTTTTATGCCTTTAATTTTATCCGCTAGCAGCGCATGGCAATTGGCGTTAGTCACTTTCGCAAAAGTGCCATCTCGCATTTGCAGCAACCCTTTTTCACCATGCGTTTTAATAATAATTGATGACATAAAATTCTCTCCTTGAATTGTTTATGTCACTAGTATTGCGATGAATATGTCTTGGTGCTTGCAAAAACCAATGATTGATAGTTATACAGTAAGAACAGTATTAATAAGCCATCAATATAATATAAAAAGATTTGTGCCGTGATGCGTGCTGTCACTCTATTAAATAGGTTCTTACTGGTTATTATCGTGATCACAAAGGATAAAAATTAAGCGGGTAAGCACTGTTA